>NZ_JBBNLT010000004.1:0-158042 GCF_040092345.1 Collinsella sp. CLA-ER-H7
CTCCCAACCTCGTTGCGGCGCGGCTGCGCCTATGGCACTTCAACATCATTGTCGCAGCCCCGACCCGCGGTCACGAGCGGGGGCTCCTATCTTTTTAGTGCCCTCGGATTGGGTCATAGTGTCTGTCCGCGCCTAAACATCGGCGTTGCCGGGCCGGCACTTGGGGACGTTCCTTTTCTGCCGGCACCTGGGGACACTCCTTAGCCGTTGGGGGCGTTCTTAAACGACTAGTCTGGGCGGCGGCCGTGTGCTGCTGTCCGCGTGGCGGCGTATAATCGGCGGCAGATGACTTGAACGTTAGGAAACCATGACCGATAGCATGCAGCAGATGGCACTCGACACGCTCGGCGCCTATTTTGGCTACACCTCGTTTCGCCCGGGACAGGACCGCATGGTCGATGCGATCCTTGCCGGTCGTGATGCGCTGGGTGTTATGCCCACGGGCGCCGGCAAGTCCATTTGCTACCAGGTGCCCGCGCTCATGCTGCCCGGCATCACCTTTGTGGTGAGTCCGCTGCTGTCGCTTATGGAGGACCAGACCCGTGCGTTGCTCGCGGCGGGTGCGCGACCCAGCTATCTCAACTCCAGCCTTACTCCGGCCCAGCAAAACACCGTGCTCAAGCGGGCGCGCGAGGGCCGCTACCAGCTTATGTATGTGGCGCCCGAGCGCTTGCTCGAGCCGCGTTTTTTGGCCTTTGCGCAGGAGGCTGCGGGTTCCGCCGGCATTGGCGTGCCGCTCGTGGCCATTGACGAGGCCCACTGCGTGAGCCAATGGGGCCAGGATTTCCGTCCCGCTTACCTGCAGATTCGCGAGTTTATCGATTCCCTGCCGCAGCGCCCCATCGTGGCGGCCTTTACCGCTACGGCGACCGAGCGTGTGCGCGCGGACATTCAGCAGATGCTTGGCCTGCAAAACCCCGCGACGGTAGTGACGGGCTTCGATCGCAAGAACCTCTACTTTGGTTGCGAGGAGATGGGCGACAAGGCCAAGACTGCCTGGGTGCGCGACTACGTGATCGCGCATTCGAGCGAGAGCGGCATCGTGTATTGTTCGACCCGCAAGACAGTTGATGCGCTGGCGGGCGAGCTTGCCGAGGCACTGGGCCCCAGCGGCATTCGCGTTGGCCGCTACCATGCCGGCATGGGCAACGACGCCCGTCGCCAAAGCCAGCGCGCCTTTATCGACGACGATATCCAGGTGATGGTTGCCACCAACGCCTTTGGCATGGGCATCGACAAGCCCAACGTGCGCTACGTGATCCACAACAACGTGCCCGAGAGCATCGAAGCCTACTACCAGGAGGCGGGCCGCGCCGGCCGCGATGGCGACCCGGCCAGCTGCTACTTGCTGTGGAACGGCAACGATTTTCGCATGCGCCGCTTTCTGATCGACCGCGGCGATGCTGCCGATGAGGCGCTCGACGACGAGCAGCGCGCGTGGGCGCTCCAGAATCGATATCGTCTGCTCAGCCAGATGGAGGGCTACTGCAATACCACCGGCTGCCTGCGCGAATACATGCTGCGCTACTTTGGCGACGAGGCCGCGGCCGAGCATGCCGCGGCCAGTACGGGCGGCACCGCCACGGACGACGTCGAGAGCTGCGGCAACTGCAGCAACTGCCTCACGCAGTTCGAGGTCGAGGACGTCACCGATATGGCCCGCGCTGCCGTGCACTATGTGGCCACGCGTCCCATGCGCTTTGGCAAGTCGCTCATCGCCGATGTGCTCCACGGCGGCAACACCGAGCGCATTCGCCAGATGCATCTGGACGAGGACCGCGGCTACGGTGAGCTGTCGAGCGAATCGGTCGGGCGCATCAAGGACATCATCGGCCAGCTGTGCGGCCGCGGTTATCTGGCCACCTCGCAGGGGCAGTACCCGGTCGTGGGGCTGGGTCCGCGTGCCGTCGAGGTCGAGGATGAGGCGTTTGCCTTTACCGTTAAGCGTCGCGCGTCCAAGCGCAAGGCCTCGGCCCGCGCCCGCCGCGCCGTCGATCTGCTGCGCGAGGAGGCCGAGCTGGATCAGCGCCCACGCGTGGGCGACGATGCCGAGTTGTTCGAGCGCCTGCGTGCCCTGCGCAAGGAGATCTCGACCGAGCTGGAGATGGCGCCGTATATGGTCTTTTCCGACAAGGCCCTGCGCGGTCTGTGCCGCCTGCGTCCACAGACGCGCGACGAGCTTATCCAGGTCAACGGCATTGGCGAGAAAAAGGCCGACGCCTTTGGCGAGCAGTTTATGGCGGCGATTGAAGAGTTTGAGTCCGAGCATGCACGGGATGGAGCGTAACGATGGCATTCGACGATAAAACCGAGCGCACTGAGGTATCCGCCGTTCCGCTGTACCAGCAGGTTATGGACGACCTAAAGGGCGAGATCGCGCGTGGCGTGTACGCATCCGGCTCGCGCATTCCTTCCGAGATGGAGCTCGCTAAGTCCTATGGTGTGGGACGCGTCACCGTGCGCCGCGCCATCGAGGAGCTGTCGCGCGCGGGGTATCTCAACCGCCAGCAGGGGAGGGGCACGTTCGTGTGCGCGCCCAAGCTCAAGCGCAAGATTGTCCAGAAGGGTGACGTTCAGAGCTTTTCCGAGGGTTGCGCTGCCAACGACATGGTGGCCGGAGCACGCCTGGTGTCGCGCACGGTGGTTGCGGCGACGCGCGAGGACGCGGCGTTTTTTGGGGTGGAACCCGGCTGCGAGCTCATCGTGGTCGAGCGTGTGCGCACGGCAGACGGCGTGCCCGTCATGCTCGAGAACAACGCCTTTGTGCTGGCTGACCATCCTTATCTGCAGACGCTTGCCGACGAGGACCTCACCGATAACTCAATCTTTGCGCTCGTTGCCGAGCATTCGGGCCGCGCGCCGCTCAAATCCGACCCTTGTACCGTGGAGATTGCGCTTGCCGACGCTCAAGTCGCGCCACTGCTCGAGATCCCGATCGGTGAGCCACTCTTCTATATGGAGGCGTACTTTACCGATGCGGACGAGCGGCCCTTGCTGCTTGGGCGTCAAAAGATCGTGGGCTCGCGCTACGTGTTCGACATCTAACATCCACAGATAGAACAACATAGAACAAGTTTGGCGAAATGGCTTCACGAGCGTCATCGTGCGTGCTATAAATAGGACAACATAGAACGACAGCAGGTACGATCCGCCGTCGCTCAAAGCCGCCCCACAAGGAGGAACATCAGGATGAACGCACATGATCTGGTTCAGGAAATCATCGAGCGCAAGGGCAAGATTGAGAACGTCTTTTGGATTGCTTGTGGCGGTTCGATGATCGACCTGATGCCGGCCAACGAGCTGCTCAAGCGCGAGGCCACCACGTTTACCTCGACGGTCTACACGGCACGCGAGTTTTGCCTGATGGCCCCCAAGAGCCTTGGCGAGAAGTCGCTCGTTATTGCCTGCAGCCACAGCGGCAACACGCAAGAGGTCGTCGACGGCTGCGAGATGGCGCTGGCGGCCGGTGCCGAGGTCGTTGCCCTCACCGACTGCGAGGGCTCCAAGATCGACAACGGCAAGTGGACCACCTGGGTCTACCCCTGGGGCGAGGGCGTGCCGCAGGCCGAGGTGCCTCAGGGCATCGGCGCTCTGATCGCCGCCGAGCTGCTCGACCAGCAGGAAGGCTACGAGGCACTCGCCGACATGTACGAGGGCCTAAAGCAGATGGATGCGCTGCTGCCCGCCGCCCGCGAGAAGGTCAACGCCGAGCTGGGCGATCGCTTTGCCGAGCTCTGCCAGCAGCACAAGTTCTTCTATATCCTTGGTTCCGGCCCCAACTTTAGCCAGACCTATGCCATGGCCATCTGCTCGCTCATGGAGATGCAGTGGCAGCACTGCTGCTACATCCACTCCGGCGAGTACTTCCACGGCCCCTTCGAGGCCACCGAGCCCGGCGTGTTCTACTTTGTGCAGCTCGGATCGGGCGAGTGCCGCCCCATGGAGGAGCGCGCGTTGGCGTTCCTCAACACGCATACCGATACGGTAATGGTGCTCGATGCACTCGAGTACGGCGTGGGCGAGGTGCCCGCCAGCGTGCGTTCGTACCTGGAGCCGATCTTCTTCTACAACATGAGCTGCGAGCTGCGCGCCGCCCGCGGAAAGGTGTTCGACCACAGCCCTGAGATTCGTCGCTACATGGGCATCGAGCAGTACTAAGTAACGGGAAAAGTATTCACCTTCGATTCGCAGGGGCACTGCGTGAGTCAAAAAAAGCGGGCCGCGCCGGTGGGTTTCCGGCGCGGCCCGCTTAGTATCGCGCATAGATTCGCAAGGTTGCGGTAGCCAGCGGCTTACTTGACGTCGTAGGCCTCGGCATCCCACCAGTCGAGCTGGGCGATGTTGTCGCGGATGTGCTGGCAGCTCTTGTGGAAGCCTTCGAGCTCGTACTCGGAAAGGTCGAGCGTGTAGACCTCCTCGACGCCCTCGGCACCGATCACGCACGGCAGGGAGGTAAAGATACCCTCCTCGCCATACTGGCCGGTCATAAGCGTAGAGGCCGAAAGCACGGCGTGCTCGTTGTGCAGCACGGCGGCGCAGACGCGCGCGGCGGAGTTGGCGACGGCGTACTCGGTGCACTGCTTGCCCTGGTAGGTCACATAGCCGCCCTTGCGTGCGAGCTCCTCGACCTCCATGTGGTCGAAGGCGTACTTGTCAGGGTTCTCGGCCTGAAGCTCGTTAAGGCTCTTGCCGGCGATGGTTGCGGCCTTAAAGGCGGCAAGCTGGCTAAAGCCGTGCTCGCCGATCATGTAGGCGTCGATGGACTTGGGGCTCACGCCGACCTTCTTGGAGATCTCGGTGCGCAGGCGGGCGGAGTCCAGGCCGCAGCCCGAGCCGATGATCTTCTTGGGATCGTAGCCGGTCAGGTGCCACAGCTCGGTGCACACGACGTCGCAGGGGTTGGAGATGCTCACGAAGATGCCGTCAAAGCCGGCGTCGACGATGCGCTTGGCAAAGGTGCGGGCGGCGTCGGTGGTAAAGAACAGCTCGCCGTCGCGGTTGCCGGCGGCCAGCGCGACCTTGCCGGCGGCGTTGACGATGACGTCGCAGCAGGCCAGCTCCTCGTAGTGGTCGTAGCAGTTGACGATTTTGGTGTTGTACGGGACAAACGAAAGGGAGTCGCGCAGGTCCTGGACCTCGGACGTCACCTTGGCCTCGTTGATATCGCACAGGTACAGCTCATCGGCAATGCCCTGCATGAGCAGGCTGTTGGCGACATGTGCTCCTACGTGGCCCTGGCCGACCACACCGATCTTACGCGTCTGGTACATATACGTATCCTTTCGGCCGAGTTTTTCGCGTCGAACCATTGTAGCGTCCTGCTGCCACTTTGCTAGGCTAAAGCGCCGTAGATTTTTGGACATGCCTTAATCTCTACTTTTGGAGTGATTTGGGCCGCTGACGGCATCGCTGGGCGATGTGCTCGCGCGGATGGGGCCGGTCGTTGTACCATAGCTGCAACTGACTCGTAAGGAGCATTCATGCCCATTCGCATTCCCGACGCCCTCCCTGCCGCCGCGCAGCTCGAGAGCGAGAACATCTTTGTCATGACCGAGTACCGCGCGCTGCACCAGGACATCCGTCCGCTGCGCGTGCTCATCCTCAACCTCATGCCCACCAAGATTGCCACCGAGACGCAGATCATGCGCAAGCTCTCCAACACACCGCTGCAGGTGGAGGTGGACCTGCTGCGCACTAAAACGCACGAGGCCACGCACGTGAGCGCCGGCCACCTGGAGACGTTCTACCGCACGTTCGACGACATCCGCGACATCCACTACGACGGCCTGATCATCACGGGCGCGCCGGTGGAACAGATGCCGTTCGAGGAGGTCGACTACTGGCCCGAGCTCTGCCAGATCATGGATTGGTCCACCACGCACGTGCACTCTACGCTGCACATTTGTTGGGGCGCGCAGGCGGGGCTCTACCATCATTACGGTATCCAGAAGTACGACCTGCCGGCAAAGGCGAGCGGTGTGTTCGAGCATTATCTGGTGAAGCCGCAAAGCCCGCTGGTCCGCGGCTTTGACGACCATTTCTATGCCGTGCATTCGCGCAACACCGATGTGCGCCGCGAGGACGTAGAGGCCGAGCCGCAGCTTGAGGTCGTGGCCGTGTCCGACGAGGTGGGCCTGTACATCGTCAAGTCGACCGACAGCCGTCGCTTCTTTGTCTTTGGCCATCCCGAGTACGATACCGACACGTTGCGCTTGGAGTACGAGCGCGACGTGAAGCGCGGACTCAACCCCCAGGTTCCGGCGCATTACTTCCCGAATGACGACCCCACGGCCGAGCCGCGCAACGTCTGGCGCAGCCAGGCTCAGTTGCTCTACACCAACTGGCTCAACTACTACGTCTACCAGACCACGCCCTACGACCTGGCCCGCGCCGGCGAGGAGCACTAGGCCGTCGGGAGGTGCGCCAGCCGTTAGGCGCTGACGATGTGGGGCAGCGGCAGGTCGTGGGCGTCGGTGGGAACGTGGCCGACGCGCTGTTCGTCAAAGGCGATGCCGACGATTTGACATACGGGCGAGAGCATGGGCAGGTAGCGGTCATAGCAGCCGCCGCCGTAGCCTAGGCGCGTGCCGGCGCGGTCGAATGCTACGAGCGGCATGACGATCATGTTGAGAGCTTCGGCAGGCACGATAGGGAAGCGGCCGCTGTCGATGTTTATGGCCGCGAAAGCCCGTGTGGGGTGGGCGATAAACGGAGCCGCGGACGCATCGTCGGCGGCAACTGCCCGCATGCACATGCGCTGGCCACAAGCTGCGGCATCAATTGCCGAGAGCATGCACGGATAGGCCACGCGCCAGCCGCGTTTGGCGGCCGCAGCGGCAAACGCGGCTGGGTCAACTTCGGAGCCCATCGCGGCATAGATGGCAACGGTGTGCGGCGCCGCGGCATCCAAGCGATCCAACAGCTCAACAAGCCGCGCGCAGATAACGGCAGACTTCGCTGCCCGCAAGTCCAAATCAAGAGCATCGCGCCGAGCAATCACCGCCCGCCGCAACTCAGCCTTGTCCATCCCGGCCCTCTCTCCCAAACCTACCAAAAAGGGACAGGTTTATTTTGGCAGGTTTTATCTGGGTAAACACCCAAATCACCACACAAACCATCGCAAAGGGGGCAGTTCATGGACACCTTCGTGGGTTTTGACGAAGAGCGGGTGTTCGCGGCGGTTTGTCTCGATCTGTAACAGTAACTCGGCAAAATTGGACCTAGATGTTACAGATTGAGACAAAGGGCCGGCGTCATCCGGAAACGTCTCGATTTGTAACATCTGGAGCCAATATTGCCGCCTTAGCGTTACAGATCGAGACAAATCGGCAGACTGCGGCAAAAGAAAAAGGTAGATTCTCGGGCATGTCCCAAAAATCTACCTTGGTGCCTTAGCCCAGCAGGTCGACTACGTTGAAGCCGGCGTTGCTCTTGGCGATGACGTCGCGGCCGCCAAAGACGCAGGTCGGCGAATCGGCCGCGATGCGCGTCACGTCGGCGCCGAGCGAGCGAAGCTCGGCGGGCGTGGCGGCGAGCATTTGGGCGCGGCGCTCCTCGCGTGCGTGCGGATCGAGCCCGGCCAGGTAGGTCGTGTTGCGACGCTTGGTGAGCGCGTACGGCTTCACCGGCGCGTCCATGCCGCTCACGCAGCTCACGATAAAGCCCTCGAAGGCGGCCTCGTCGGGCTCAAAGCTGCCGAGCCATTCGCCTGCGCGCGCCACGCGCTCAATCGAAGGATCGACCGCCGGGTCGCGGTAGGTGTAGAACGCCGCCTGACGCTCGCCGGCCGCGCGGAATCCGCAGCCGTACGCGCCGCCCTTCACGCGGATCTCGTTCCACAGGTAGTCGTAGGAGAGTGCGTTGGCAGCAACCGCCCAGGCGCCCGTCACTTCGAGCCCCAAGCGACGCGGATCGCACGCGCTCGCCGCAAAGCAGATGTCGCTGGGGATGACAAAGGCCTCGTGGCGGTCGCGCGGCTTCGGCACCACGAGCGCGTCGTTGCCGGCAATGCCCGCCGCACCCGCGCCCAGCCCCAGGTCGCCCGCAGCATTCCAGTACGCGTCAAAGTCCTCATCGCTGCCGGTAAAGCTCGCCAGGCAGCCGTCGGCCACAAAGATACGACCTGCCAGCTCGGTAAGCTTGGCGCGCAGACCGTCCAGGCGCTCGTCAAAGTGTTCGAGCAAATCGCGCAGGAACAGATAGAAATCAACGCCCGAAAGCTGCTCGCACACCACGGCCGAAGGCGAGCTGTAGCTCATCGCGCGACCGAGTGCCGCCGAGTGACCGTTGTTGATAAACCCCTGCTCAAGCCCAATGCGAATCTGTGTGAGCACGTCGCGGACGCGGTCGGCGTCGGCATCCGCCAGCAGCGTGTTCGACCACACCTCGCGCGGCAGGCTCGCCAGCGCATTGATCTTCTCGGACAGGGCGCCGGCGCTCACCAGCAGGTAGGGGTGCACGCCGTCCACGTCGGGTTGGGTCATGACCTCGGTCGTAAAGCTCAAAAAGCCCAGCTTGCCGGCGAGCAAGTTGTCGAGCTCCTCGGCCGAGTGCTCGCTCGTGGGCAGCTGTTTGAGCAGGCGGCAGAGCAGTGTCACATAGGGCAGGTCCTCAAACGCGACGCAGCTCAGGTCGAAATACTGCATGGCGTAGGCCAGACGGTTGGTGGGGATGCCGTGGCGCAAGCAGGGGATGGGCGCGGTCGTGTCTACGACCAGCGGCGGCTCGGGGCGCGCCTCGCCAATGTCGGACACGCGCAGGCGCGGCAGCGTGGCCTTGGCCTCGGGTGTGTCTTCCGCCTCCTGTGCGGCACGCAGCGCAGCCGTGCGCTCGACCACGTCGGCCAGCTCGGCATCGGTCATGGCATCGCGCTTGGCTGCCAGCTCGGCAGCTTCGGCGCCCTCCGAACCCTCGGCGGCATTCACCGGCACCAGCTCGACCAGCGCCATGTGATCGTTCTGCAGCACCAGCTCGCGCAGCAGGTCCTCAAAATAGCTGCCGTCCAGCTCGCCACGCAGCTCCTCGTACACCGGGCCGTACTTGAGTGCCAGCGTCGCGGCGTCGTCATCGTAGAGCCAGGTGCTCAGCGCGTCGCACGCAATGGCCACGCCGTCAGCGATACCGTAGTCGCGCTGGCGCAGGTCGTATTCGTTGCTGCTGATGATGGCTTCCAGGCGCTCACGCGGAACGCCATGTTCGCACAGGTCGCGGCAGGCGTCCTGGAACACGCGACGCAGCTCACGCGCCACACCGGGCTGCGCGTTTTGCAGCATGATGAGCTCGTAGGGCTGCAGGCTCTCGGCCGCGGTGTAGCTCACCACGTTGCCGCCCAGACCGGCGGCCAGAATGGCCTTCTTAACCGGTGCTTCGTTGGAGCCCAGCAGCGCCTCGAACAGGATGTCCGCCGCGATCGTGCGCTTGCGGTCGAGCGCGCTGCCCAGCACCAGGCCCAGGCCCACCAGGGCGTTCTCGGGCGTGGTGGCCATCTCGATGCGCTTATACTCGCAGGTCACAGGCTCCTGCACGTCCAGCGGATTGGGCGCCAGCGCAGACGGGTCCTCGCCGGCGGCAACGGCGGCGTCCATGCGGCGGCTCGCGGCACTCGACTGCGACAGATAACGCTCGTCCAAAAACGCCAGCGCGCGGTCCACATCTAGGTCGCCGTAGAGCGTTATATAAGAGTTGGAAGGATTGTAGTGGCGCGCGTGCGTGTCCAGGAACTGCTCGTAGGTGAGCGCGGGAATCGCGCACGGGTCGCCGCCACTCTCGTGCGCATAGGCGGTGTCGGGATAGAGCGCGGCGTTGACGGCGTCGTCCAGCACGCTCATGGGGTCGGACAGCGCGCCCTTCATCTCGTTGAACACCACGCCGTTATAGCGCAGCGTGCCCTCGCGCAGGCTCGCGGAGCTGCCGTCGCCCTCGTCCTCGGCGCCCTCCGGCAGGTCCAGCTCGTAGTGCCAGCCCTCCTGCTCAAAAATGGTGGGCTTGGTATAGATGGCCGGGTTGAACACCGCGTCCAGGTACACGTCCATCAGGTTGTACAGATCCTGCTCGTTGGTGGTGGCAACGGGGTAGATAGTCTTGTCGGGGTAGGTCATGGCGTTGAGGAACGTCTGCATGGAGCTCTTGATCAGGTCGACAAACGGCTCCTTGACGGGGAATTTGGCCGATCCGCACAGCACCGAGTGCTCAAGAATATGGAACACGCCGGTGGAATCGGCTGGCGGCGTCTTAAAGCCAATGGCAAAGGCCTTGTTTTCGTCGTCGCACGCCAGGTACAGCAGGCGAGCGCCCGAGGCGGTGTGGCGCAGCACGTAGGCGTCCGAGTCGAGCTCGGGCACGGTCTCGCAGCGCTCGACGGCAAAGCCGTGGCAGGTGGTGCCGGGTGCCAGCAGCGCGGCGGCTGCGGCGCGCGGGTCGGTTGAGGTGGTGGGCATATGCAGTCTCCTTTGACGCCCCAGCGGGGGCGAATCGAGTCGAATCCTCGAGAGTATACCCATATGGGGCCCTCGACCAATCTGCCGGATGAGCGTGGATTTTCGGACACACGAGCGTGGAAATTCGGACGCCCATCAAATGAGCGTGGATTTTCGGACGAAATCGGCTGCCAAAAGCCCAAAAACCGTCCAAATATCCACCCTCATTTCCCGACCGTCCAAAAATCCACGCTCATCCGTCGCCCGCACATCTCTCATATCTCATTCGTCTCTAATACGAGAGATAACAGAAAGATGAGAGACAAATATGAGAGATAACAATGCTGCAAAGAGACAGGCAACCATGGTATTGTCTCAATATAGATTGTTTTACCAGCGAAAACATGTTTAAATGAAACAGATGACAGACATCTTATCTTTCATCTCTCACTCCTCTCTAATATGAGAGATAACAGAAAGACGAGAGATAACTGAGAGACGAAGGAAATCTATTCGCGGCATTCTTCGCAGAACCGAGCGAAAGGACGTGCAGATGAACGAAAACGAGCTGGCCGGTTTGCTCGAGTCTTTAAAGCGAATGGGTTCGGATGACCTTAGCGTCGAAGTAAAAGAGAGCGCCATGACGCTTTCCCGCGACGTATGGGAAACGGTCAGCGCTTTCGCAAACACCGCCGGCGGCATCATCGTGCTCGGAGTGAGCGAGCGCGCGGGTTTTGTCCCAGTTGCAAACTTTGAGACCGAGAAAGTGCTCAACCAATTCGTGGCGGTCATGGGCGATGCTGGCGGTCGCGGAAAGCTGGCCAATCCGCCCAAATACACCATTGAGCGCGTGGAGCTCCAGGGCACCGTGGTTCTGGTCATCACGATTGAGGAGCTCGACCCGTCGAGCAAGCCGTGCTATGTCATAGAGCGGGGCGCTCAAGGTGGCAGCTACAAACGCATCGATGACAAAGATGTGCCGCTTTCATCGACCGAGGTGCTCGCATTGGCGTCATACGGTCGAGCGACTCCGAGCGATCGCGATGCGGTGCCCGGCACGAGTGTGGGCGATCTCGACGAGTCGCTGGTCGACCGCACGATAGAACGCGCCTATTCGTTGACGCCTCGAGCGATGCGTGGTGCGACGGACAAGAAGACAAAGATGGAGCGCCTGAATCTCCTCGACTTCCAGGGCAATGTTACCAAGGCCGGCCTCCTTGCCGCGGGCGTTTACCCTCAGCAGTTCTATCCCAAGCTCTTCATTGATGTGGCTGTCCATGCGGGAACTCAAAAGGGCGCTGCGGGACCGCTAAGATTTATGGACCGCACAGTCTGCGAGGGCACCCTGGGCGAGATGATTTCGGATACTGTCGCGGCTGTCGCCAAAAACCTGCGCCGCACCTCGACCGTCCAAGGCATCTCGCGTATCGACTCGCTGGAGATTCCCGAGGAGGTCCTGCGCGAGGCAGTCGCCAACGCGGTTATCCACAGGGAATACGGGGATCGGTTCTGTGGGCAATCGATCGCCGTCGACGTTTTTGACGACCGTATCGAGGTGACGAATCCCGGCGGCCTTTATGGAGGGAAGACTCGCGAGAGCTTGTTTGACGGCAGCTCCCGATGCCGTAACGCGACGCTCGTGAAACTCATGTCGATTGTCCCGCTGCCGGATGGCGCAGGTTCGCCGGCTGAGGGCAATGGCTCGGGCATCCCGATGATGCTCGATGCCATGCGCGCGCATGGTCTGGCCGAGCCCCTGTTCTGCCCGGGGTTCGATCGGTTCAAGGTCGTACTTTACCGTTCAAAGATCGAGCCGGTCGATCATGGCGGGGACTTGATTATGACGGCGCTCAAGCGCTACGGCGAATTGGGGACGCGCGAACTGGCGGAGCGCACGGGACTCACGGTTTCCCAGGTCAGGGCACGCGTCAATGCGCTCATTGAGCAGGGCGAGCTTGAGCCGACGGCGCCGTTGACAAGCCGCAACCGCAAGTATCGACTGTCAGAGCGCGTGGAATAAATGCGTTAGTGGACGAGGCGACCCAATAATCGACCCTCAATTGGCGCCCACTAAGGTAAAGCGGTTGTTGCTCAGTCGACGGTGATGCTAAAGACTCGGCTTACGCCGGCATGGCCCCGAACCCGTCCATCAAGAACAGCCTAAGAACCAGCTTGATGACATATCCCGGTTTGACTTCAGCCGCGTCAAAGACGTGGCGCTCGGCGAGCTCGCTGCAGTATGCATAGATGTCGCGGATAAGGTCCGCGCCCGAAAGCGTAAACATGTAGCCTGCGTCCGAAAGCGCATTGGGTGCGGCGGGCAACTTGGCCATGTGGCAGAACGTTTGCAGGTCGGGCGCCATAACATTCTGGTAGTCGAGGTGGCCGCTGGCATCCTGTGCGGCAAGCTCCAATTGGCGCACAAAATCCAGCGCCGCCGCTAACACAAAGCTCGGCGTAGGCGCATTGACGTCCTGAGTGGTCGCCACAAGCCTGCCCGCCGCCTGCGTGACAAGCCAAGCGACCTCGCGCTGGCAACGCACAGCCTTGCGCGTAACCGGCTTGATGGACGAAGAAGAAACGCTCCCCTTAGGCGGATTCGAAGCAGCCATAAGACCCTCTCATGAACAATCCGGCCCAACAAGCCCGGATGAAACACGTGCTACATCAGTATACAGGGAAGTGGGGTAGCGGGGTACAAGCGCGCCAGCGGCAAACCGAGAGCATCAACAATGTGCCGATCGCGGAATGAGATCTCGTAATAATTGACTTCCGGCCATATTATTGAGGGGCATGACTCGCGTTCGTATGGTTGTAGGTGCTGGCGATGAACGACATTGACCTTGCTGTTCCGTTGATGGATGGACCAAGCTATGACCGCGCCTGCAGTCTCGTGCCTTCCGAATACGTTGAGGCATGGGAGTGGTTTCTGGGTGAGGAACAGCGCGGCGGCGTTTGGACCAGCCTTCCGCACCACACCAAGGAAGATAGCCCTCAGTATCAGTATCGTTTGAGAATTGGCTCGGACTTCTTTCCCGTAACGCGGGATTCAGGGATCTTCTGGCCGGGCCAGGATCGGGTGAAGCAAGATCCCAATAAGATCTTTGCGCTTTCGGTCCATAAC
Organism: Collinsella sp. CLA-ER-H7; assembly: GCF_040092345.1. NCBI lineage: Bacteria > Bacillati > Actinomycetota > Coriobacteriia > Coriobacteriales > Coriobacteriaceae > Collinsella > Collinsella sp. CLA-ER-H7. The sequence continues at coordinate 13,540 of NZ_JBBNLT010000004.1, forward strand.
TCTAAAAAGAGCTTCTACACCGATGTGCCTCCGCTCTATTTGGACGATGGCACGTGGGTCATTAAGTATTCGGTTCAAGCGCCAGGCGCCGTTGGTTCTCGAGACCAAGACTATAACCGTAAAATGCTCAACTGCATGGAATGTGGCGTTCCGGTCGGAGTCATATTTGCAACCGAGGTGGGCTACAAGGTGCTCGGCCTTGCGTTTGTTGAGCGGTTCGAGCCCGAAAACGGATGGTTTGTTCTGCACGGTCCTGTTCATAAAGGCGGACCGGACCCTCGTTTTGCACCCGACATGAGTTATCTGAAGCACATGCCCGTCGATATTGAGTTTGCCGGACAGGGTGCGACCGACGACGAAAAGGTCCGCTATGCGTTAAGGCGCGAGCGATTGGGGCAGCAATGGTTCCGCAAGCAGCTCGTTGCCGCCTATGACGGCCGTTGCGCGGTGTCGGACTGCGGCGTCAGCGAAGCTCTGGAGGCTGCACATATCGAGAATTACTCGGGACCCAAATCGCAGGTTGCCAGCAATGGCATTCTGCTTCGGCGCGATCTTCATTCCCTATTTGATGCTCACCTGATTTCGTTTGAGCCTGTTTGCGGCGAATATCGGCTGTGCGGATCGTACCTGCTGGATAAGACCGACTACGCTTCCTTTGCGGGTGCGACGCTAAGGCAGCCGAATGAGCGTCAGTGGCGACCCAATACGGTGTTTCTTGAGGCCCATCGCATTGAGTTCGATCGCTCGGAAAAGAAGCGTGAAAAGGCGGGGCTTCTGCCGTATTAGCGTATTTGGCTTTGGTATTCTTTGACGATCGTGTTGTTTGATCGGATCGCGTGGCGATACAATCTCGCGCACGCCCGCCGGTGCATGCTCTTCCTGTTTTGTATAGCGAGAGGGGAGCGTGTATGAGCTGGCGAGGCGATATTGCGATGGGGAAGTACGGAAAACTGCCGTGTGCCCTTATAGACAACAATATGTTTCCGAGCGTAGAGGTTGATTGCGGGTCGTTTGTCGTCACCTGCCCTTGCTGCGGCTCGCAAATACCGTGTCTCGATATTCGGTTCATCGATGCGCGCGACAGACTCAGCGACGAAGTGAGAAAACAGACAGGCGTTCATATGCCGGTGTATCCGGAGAAATGCCCTGTTTGTGGCCTCGATATCGTGTATGACGCCGGCGACGAGGGATAGGTGATGCGGAGGAGCTGGCTGTGAAGGCTTCTCCGTCTCTACAAATAAACCCCCTCACCGAGTTGCCTGTGGAACTCGGCGTGATGGTCGCGTGCCCAGGTAAAGAGCGCCTGGTCAAAGTCGGTGCGCGTGGTCGGGACGCCAAAGACGCCGGCAACTTCGACGCGTATAAACTCCAGTGCCGGCAGCTTGTTGATGGCAGTGAGGGCAAACGGGGACGAGGGCTCCTCGAACAGATAGCGGCTGCCTTGCAGCGCGTCGCAACTGGTGCACGTGTTGCCGAGCGACGGGGCTTTGGAGGCTCGCGCGCCTACGGGCTTGTAGCCGCAGCGCTTATGAAGGTAGTCGCGGATCTCGCCCGGCACGCAGCCAAGAGCGGGCACGATGGCGAGTGCGTTGGCGTTGGCCGTGTCGATGGCAATGTGCCCGGACTCGTTGGGCGCGTGCGCGATGGCGACGCTCTCGTCGTTATCGGTTCGATAGGGAATGCCGAAGGCCGCGACCGAGGTCTCTTTGTGACACTTCCAGCACTCGCGCTTGCCCAGTACTAGATATATATACGGCGCTGAGGGGTCGGATCGGTCAACACCGGGCAGCCACTCGGCAAAGGGCTCGGGGTTGACGCCGCCGGGTACATACCAGACCTTCTTGGTCCGGTCCCATTTGGCGCCCAGCGCCTTGGCTTCTTCTTTGTGCGAAAAGGGGACATCGAGCTCGGTGCGCATGGCGGCTCCTTGGTGCTGCAGGTGCAAGTGGCCCAAGGATACCGCAGGGCGCAGACATCGCGGCGTTTTGCTGAGAAGTTGCGGTGCGGACTGATTGGTTATGCCGATGGATATATCGGCAAGTAGATGGTCGGCTTTTGGCTAGTTGGGCGGTTGGAACTGCCGGCGGATTTGGCGACATAAAACAAAACAGCCCAGAGGACATAGCCTCTGAGCTGCGAACATTTGGTGGGCGTTAGAAGATTTGAACTTCTGACCTCTTCCGTGTCAGGGAAGCGCTCTCCCCCTGAGCTAAACGCCCGATCAAGGGTACGCAAGCGCGCAAGGGATAATATAACGGAGCCTGAACTCGGTGGCAAGAACATTTTTAAAAATCGCTTACATTGTGGAATTCGGGGGCTTTGTCATATCCATCTCAAAAGTGCCTGCTGCCGCGATTTGGCTGTCGCATAATGCAAGGCCATTGCGGTATCGAGCTATGGAAAGACGCCTGCGGAATTGTCCTACCGATAAGCGGACAAGCCTCCAGCTGGTGACTTCGCCGTGGTAAGGTAAGCCGAATTGTTTCCAGGCTGTTTCGGGGGAGTGGAATGAGCAAAGAGTGTGTCGAGCAGGTCGAAGGCGCAGGGGCTTCGGTGCCGATGACCGATATATCGAACATTGATGTGCCCGAGGGCACCGACGAGCTCAGCCGCAACACCCGTCGCGCCTGGCGCGAGCGCCTTAACGATGCGTCGTCGCGCAAGATGATCACGGGCGTTTTGGCTACGCTGGTGGGCGGTTCGTTTTGGGGCTTCTCGGGCACCAGCGCGAGTTTTTTGTTCGATACCTACCATGTCGATACGCTGTGGCTTATGAGCGTGCGTCAGATTCTCGCCGGCCTGCTCTTTATGGCTGTGGTTGTCACGCGCGACCGCGCACGCCTGGTCAAGCTTTGGACGACGCCCGCTGATCGCAAGCAGCTGCTGCTCTTTACCGCTTTTGGCCTGCTGTTCAACCAGTTTTGCTATCTTTCGGCCGTGCGCCTGACGAACGCCGGAACCGCGACGGTGCTCCAGTGCCTGCAGCTCGTTATCATCATGGGCTACGCCTGCGTGACCGATCGCCGCATGCCGCGTACTCGCGAAGTCATCGGCATTGGCCTGGCTCTGGGTGGAACCTTTTTAATCGCCACCGGCGGCGACCCCACCAGCCTGAATATCTCGCCGCTTGGCCTGGCAGCAGGTCTTATGTGTGCGGTCAGCGCCGCGTGTATGGCGGTGATTCCCGCCAAGATCCTGCCCGAATACGGCAGCCCCATCGTCACGGGCTCGGCAATGCTCACGGCGGGCGTGGTCTCGTGCGTCTTCGTGCAGCCCTGGGCGCATATGCCGGCGCTCGACGCTGCCGGCATCGAGGCGCTCGCGGTGTTCGTGGTTATCGGCTCGTTTTTTGCTTACATGCTCTATATGCAGGGCGTTAAGGACATCGGCTCGGTGCGCGCGAGCCTCATCGGAACTGTGGAGCCGGTTTCGGCGACCATCACCAGTGCCGTTATGCTGGGGACGGTGTTTTTGCCAACCGACCTTATCGGCTTTGCCATGATCATCGTGATGATGTTCCTCACGGTGTAGCTGGCACCGCCGCCAAGACAGAAAAGGTGTTGTGCCGCATTTTCGCCAATTGACGTCCGTGTCTGGAGTTTAGCTGTCGATGCTCAAAATGCCATAAACTAGTAACGTTATGGACTTTTTCATTGCGACTCAATTGCGAGGATTTCTTTATGGCTGGTAATCACTTTAAGGGCAGCGATAGCGGCCGCCCTGCAGTTCCGCCGCGTCCGAACGGGGCTGGTAAGGCCGGCACGCCGGGCGGCGCTGGACAGGGCGGTTCCGGTAAGCGCGTGTCCCCGGGCGAGACGGCGATGTTTACCGCTCTGTACGAGCAGTCTCAAAAGGCAAAAAAGACCGGCCGTGCAAGAGGGAATGTCTTTGCGGGCGGTGCAACCTCCGCGTCGCAGCCGAGCGGGGCTCCTTCGGCACCTGCGAACAGCGCAGGTGCTGCCAACGCCGCGAATGCCGCCGGCAACGTTAATGCCGGCAAGGCCGACAACAATACTCCCTCTGCCGGTGGCGCGGGGCTTACGGGCAACCTTGGCACGATCTACACCGGCGCCTCCGAGACTGGCACGTTCGCCCGCCTGGATGATAGCGGTGCCGAGTTTGCGGGCTCGGGTTCCAAGGAAGATTATTACGATTTTGGCTTGAACTACGGTAGCGACGCTTCGTCGAGTTCGACCTCTGACGGTCTGGTCCGTCATCGCCATCGCAAGGGCGAGCGCAAAAAGCGTCACACCGGCGCCATTATTGCCGCTGTAGTCGCGGTGCTTCTCGTTGCGCTTGGCGCAAGCGGCTTTATGCTGCTTAACTCGGCAAAGACCGTAAAGAGCGAAGCGAAGGAGGCTGTCGAGATCGTCGGTGGCCTTAAGGACAAGGTCACGTCGGGCGATTTTTCGACGCTGCCTGACGACGCGAAGAAGATCGATGAGCTCTGCAACAGCATGAAGGCGGAGACCTCGAGCCCGCTGTGGGCGGCGGCTTCGTTTATCCCGGTGTATGGCAGCGATATCAATGCGGCCCGCACCATGATTGACGCCCTGTCCGATGTCTCGAGCAATGCGCTGGTTCCCATGGCCGATAACCTTTCGCAGGCTACGCCCGGCAAACTGTTCCAGGACGGCATGATTAACGTGTCCGCGCTGCAGGCGGTCGCCGATTCGCTTTCCAGCAGCTCGAAGGTGTTCAAGAGCGCCAACGAGAAGATCCAGGGCATTGGCGATACTCATATTTCTCAGGTGACCGAGCTGGTCGATAAGGCCAAGGACGGCTTTGCCACCCTCAACGGTGCGGTTGACGCGGCGGAGAAGGTCGCCCCCGTCCTTCCCCAGATGCTCGGCGCCAACGGCCAGACGCGCAACTACCTTATGTACGCCATGAACAACGTCGAGATTCGTGCTTGCGGCGGCTTTGGCGGTTCGCAGGGCCTGATTTCGGTCACTGACGGCCAGATGTCGATTGGCGAGTTTGTTCCCCGCATTGGACTCAGCGAGGATGAGGCAGTCGAGAGCGTCGACGAAGAGGATGAGGCGCTGTTCGGCAACCACAGTAACCTGTACAACTCGGGCAATACCTATTCGCCTGATTGGCCCCGCAACTCGCAGCGTGTCGCCGCGCTGTGGAAGTCCCAGTATGGACAGGACGTTGATGGCGTCATCGGTATCGACCCGGTGTTCCTGCAGTATCTGCTGGGCCTGGTCGGTAATGTCTCGCTGCCCGACGGAACGGTTGTCGACGGCACCAACGCGGCGAAGGTTCTCATGCACGATGTGTATTGGAACTATCCGGTCGAGGAATCGGACGGCATCTTTGCGGCTGTTGCCAGCGCCGCCTTCGACAAGATTCTCGGTGGCATCGGTGACGTCGACGTTACAAAGCTTGTCGGTGCATTCGAGCGCGGTGCCGAAGAGGGCCGTCTGATTGCTTGGATGAGAAACGATGATGAGCAGAATGCCATCAAAGAGACGGGCATTGACGCTTCGCTGCCCGATCCGGATGATCCGAGTGCCGATCCCGTTGCCGGCGTTTACTTTAACAACCTGAGCTTCTCCAAGCTCGACTGGTATCTGAACGCCGACACGCAGATCGGCCAGGGCATCAAGAACGGCGACGGCACGTGCTCGTATCGCATCACCGTTACTCTGACGAACATCATGACGCAGGAGGAGGCAGGCAAGCTGCCCGACTACGTTGCGGCGAGCGCACCCGATGCCGCGCGTGACGACGAACGCCTGAATGTCTCGTTGTTTGCCCCGACGGGCGGCAACATCAGTGACCTTACGGTTGAGGGCACACAGTTTGGTCTTGGCGCCGCTACGTGGCATGGAATCCCCTTCTATTCGGGCACCGTTGACCTGCATGCTGGCGAGACGACGACGATCACGTATACGCTGACCACGTCGGCCGAGGCGGGGGACAAGCCGCTTACGCTGCGTCAGACTCCTACATGCCAGGCAGCTCGCGACAGCGCGTCGGCGTAGGGTTTTTCTGGTAGCGCAGATAATCGAGTACCATTTTGGGGCGGACAGGCAATCTGTTCGCCCCTATTTTGTAAGGAGAGCGCATGAAGTACTTTGGCACCGACGGCTTTCGCGGTGAGGCCAACGTTGGGCTGACGGTAGAGCACGCTTATAAGATTGGCCGTTTTGTGGGCTGGTATTACGGCGCCAACCGCGAGCGCAAGGCACGCGTGATCGTGGGCAAGGACACGCGTCGCTCGAGTTATATGTTTGAGGCGGCGCTGGTGAGCGGCCTGGTCGCGAGCGGTGCGGACGCCTATATGCTGCACGTGATCCCCACGCCGGGCGTAGCGCATCAGACTGTGGAAGGCTGCTTCGATTGCGGCATCATGATCAGCGCGAGCCACAACCCGTTTTGCGATAACGGCATTAAGCTCGTCAACAGCGACGGCTTTAAGATGGACGAGGACGTCCTGGAGCTCATTGAGGACTACATCGATGGCAAGAGCGAGGTGCCGCTGGCAACGGGCAACCACATCGGTGCCACGGTGGACTACATGCAGGGCCGCAACCGCTACATTGCTTCGCTCATTGCAAGTGCGAACTTTTCGCTGCAGGGCGTCAAGATCGGTATCGACTGCGCCAACGGCTCGGCTTCCTCGGTGGCCAAGCCGGTGTTCGACGCGCTGGGCGCCGACGTGCGCGTGATCAACGCCGCGCCCGATGGCTTTAACATCAACGTCGACTGCGGCTCCACGCATATGGAGCGCCTACAGCGCCACGTGGTGGAGCAGGGCCTGGATGTGGGATTTGCCTACGACGGCGATGCCGACCGCTGCCTGGCCGTGGACGAGCGCGGCCGCGTGGTCGACGGCGACCAGATCCTGTACGTGTGCGGCGTGTACCTGAACAAGCACGGGCGTCTCTCGGGCGGTACCGTGGTACCGACGATCGCCAGCAACTTTGGTCTGGTCAAGTCGCTGGAGCTTGCCGGACTGAGCGCCGTGACCAGCGGCGTGGGCGACCGTCACGTGTATGCCAAGATGCGCGAGGGCGGCTACAGCCTGGGCGGCGAGCAGACGGGCCATACGATCTTTGGCGATATCGAGCGCACGGGCGACGGCATTATGACCTCGCTGCGCGTGATGGAAGTGATTCGTGCCGAGCGCGAGACACTCTCGCAACTCACGGCTCCGTGCAAGCTGCTGCCACAGGCGCAGGTGGCCGTGCACGTGGCGGACAAGGACGCCGCGCTCGAGAACATGGGCGTGCAGAACGCCATCGCCGAGGCCGAGGCCGCGCTGGCAGGCGAGGGCCGCGTACTGGTGCGCAAGAGCGGAACCGAGTCGGTGATCCGCGTTTTGGCCGAAGCCCCCGACCAAGCCGCCGCCGACGCCGCCATGAAGCGCATCGCCAACGCGCTCGAGGCTTTATAGTTACGCGGTTTTACCAAACCGCGTAACTGCTCGACGCTGCAAACGGCCCCAAGCGGCAATCTGACGTTCAATTTCACCCGGCACTTGGGGACGTTCCTATTGTGCCGGCATGAAAGGAACGTCCCCAAGTGCCGGGTCTCTGGCTTAGATGAAAAAGGGGCGCCGCGGAACCAACCCGCGGCGCCCCTTTGCGGTGGCGTGTCGCCTAAGCTTTACAGCTCGTAGAGCGTGGTGAACTTGTCCTGCAGGTAGCTGCAGTAGTAGCGGGCATCGAACGCCATGCCGCAGGCGCCCTTGATGAGTTCCGGTGCGTCCTTGGCGCGTCCCCACTGCCAAATGTGCTCGCCCAGCCAGGCGCGGACGGGTGTCAGGTCGCCGCTCGCACAGGCGTCGGTAAGGTCGACACCGTCGCGGCACATGGCCGGCACAAACATGGCATCGTAGGCACTGCCCAGCGCATACGTGGGGAAGTAGCCAAACGAGCCGCCGCTCCAGTGCGTATCCTGTAGGCAGCCGTGCGTGTCGTCGGGAACGGGAATGCCCAGGTACTCATCCATAAAGCGGTTCCAAAGCGCGGGGATGTCCTTGGCCGTGGCCTCGCCGGCAAACAGCATGCGCTCGATCTCGTAGCGCACCATAACGTGCAGCGGATAGGTGAGCTCGTCGGCCTCGGTGCGGATCAGCGAAGGCTGCGCAATGTTCACGGCGTGGTAGAGCGCGTCTTCGTCCACGTTGCCGTAGACCTCGGGCGCATGGCGGCGCAGTACCTCGAGCAGCGGTCCCATAAAGGCACGGCTGCGGCCCACGGTGTTCTCAAAGAAGCGGCTCTGGCTCTCGTGGATGCCCATGGAGGTGCCGCCCTCCAGGCAGGTGCGCGCATAGGCGGGATTGACGCCCAGCTCGTACATGGTGTGCCCCGCCTCGTGGATGATGCTGTAGACGTTGGAGATGCAATCGTCCTCGTAGATGTGTGTCGCGATGCGCGCGTCACCCACGGCAAAGCCCTCGCTAAACGGGTGCTCGGTAAAGGCAAGCGTGGTGTCGTCCAGGTTCAGGCCGACGAGCTTCATCAGGTCGAAGCTCATGGCGCGCTGGGCGGCCTCGGGCACGCGGGCGTGCAAAAAGTCGGCATCGGGCTGCTGGCCGCGCTCGCCGATGGCGTGCACGAGCGGCACGACCGTGGCCTTGACCTCCTCGCAAAACGCGTCGAAGCTCTTGGCGGAAAGGCCGCGCTCGTACTGGTCGAGCCAAACATCGTAGGGGTCGCGCTTGGGATCCATGAGCTCTGCCTGATGCTTAAGTTGGGCGACGATTCTATCCACATAGGGCTCAAAGCTCGCCCAGTCGTTGGCCGTCTTGGCTTTGTGCCACACGGCGTCGGCCTCGCAGGTGAGCCTGGTCCAGGCCTCGGCCTCCTCGGTAGGAATAACGCTTGCCTCGCGCTGGTCGCGGCCGAGCACGCGGATCTCGTCGAGCAGCTGCGGGTCGTCTACGTGTCCGCCTGCAACCGTCTCGCGCGCTAACGAGCGTACGAGCTCAACGGACTTCTCGCTGGTCAGTAGCTTGTGATGTTCGCCGGCAAGCGTGCCCATGGCGTCGGCACGGGCGGCAGCGCCGTTGGCAGGAGCAATCGTCGCTCCATCGAACTCGGCAATCTTGAGCAGGTACTCGCGAGTCCACAGCTTGCCCTCGAGTTTGCGGAACTTTTTGACGGCCTTGTCGACTTTAGCAGCCTTGACGCCCTTGGCAGCCTTTGCCACGGCGGCCTTGGCCTTCTTATCGAGTTTCTTTCCCATACCGCATCCTTAATCTCGCAGGCCGAGCGCCGCAGACGGGTGCACGGCCAGTTTGCACAGCTACCTGCCTTGTACCCAGCGCGAACAAAACGGAACGCGGCGATGCGCTCGCGAAATGTGTTATCCTATAGCCCAATGCGTTGACGGAGAGGGTTTTGCCCGCCGTGTCGCCGGCAAGAGAGGGAAGGTCATGGGCTGCAAGCCTTCCTGCGGTGGCAAGGGCCAAGCGTTCACTCCCGAGCAGCGACCTCAACGGGCGCGCGGCCGGTGGCAGCGAAGCTCCAGTAGGGAAGCCGTGAGCCTCGCGACAAGGGGCGCAGAGTGGGCACGGCGGGCCAGACATCCGCCGGGTCAAACAAGGTGGTACCGCGGAATTCAACCGTCCTTGGGCAATGTACATGCCCGAGGGCGGTTTTTTGTTACCGAACCGGGCCGCGTTTTCGCAACGTCAGACGGCGGCAGCCGCCTCGGCAAGCGGGGAACGCGAGAGACGAAAGGGAAGACATGAGTCTGATTGATGATCTGGTCAAACTCGAGGAAGAGGCCAAGGAGCTCGTCACTAGCGCCGACGACGCCGCCAAGCTCGAGGCTGCGCGCGTTGAGCTGCTCGGTCGCAAAGGCCGTATCACCGGCCTGATGCGCATGATGGGCAAACTCGCCCCCGAGGATCGTCCCATGATGGGCAAGCGCGCCAACGAGATGCGCCAGCTGATCGAGGGCATGCTCGACGAGCGCACCACCGAGATGAAGGCCGCCGCCCTCAAGCACGCACTCGAGCACGAGGCCGTCGACATCACGCTGCCGGGCATCCGTCCGCAGATCGGTCACCAGCACCTGATCAAGCAGATCATCGAGGAGGCCGAGGACATCTTCTGCGGCATCGGCTACACCGTCGAGTCCGGCCCCATGGTCGATACTTCCTACTACAACTTCACTGCGCTCAACGCCCCCATGGATCACCCGAGCCGCTCGGCCCGCGATACCTTCTACGTGGTCGATAACAACCCCGGCAGCGTCGCGCACCCCGAGGCTCACGCCCATGGCGAGTCCGACGTGCTGCTGCGCACCCAGACCTCGGGCGTACAGATCCACACCATGGAGTCGCAGAAGCCGCCCATCTACATGATCTGCCCGGGCACCGTCTACCGTCCCGATACGGCCGACGCCTGCCACCTGCCGCAGTTCAACCAGATCGAGGGCCTGGTCGTCGACGAGGGTATCACCTTTGGCGACCTGAAGGGCACGCTCGACTACTTTGTTAAGTGCATGTTTGGCGAGGACCGCAAGACGCGCTACCGTCCGCACTTCTTCCCCTTCACCGAGCCTAGCTGCGAGGTGGACGTGAGCTGCCACGTCTGCGGCGGCAAGGGCTGCAACTTCTGCAAGCACAGCGGCTGGATCGAGATCCTGGGCTGCGGCATGGTCGACCCCAACGTCCTGATCAACTGCGGCATCGACCCCGAGAAGTACACCGGCTTCGCCTTTGGTATTGGCGCCGAGCGCGTCGCGGCACTGCGCTACGACCTGCCCGACCTGCGAACGTTGATGACTGGTGACATGAGGTTCTTGAACCAGTTCTAGAACGCTTTCTTCTTAGTTGCAGTTTCCGGCTCAAAGCCGCATTTATGAAAGGAGACCAGTTAGATGCGCGTTTCTTACGACTGGCTCAAGACCATGATCGATATTCCGGAGGATCCCAAGACCCTTTCGGACGAATATATCCGTACCGGCACCGAGGTCGAGGCGATCGACACCGTGGGCGAGTCCTTCGACCACGTGGTGACCGCCAAGGTGCTCACCAAGATCCCGCACCCCGATAGCGACCACATGTATGTGTGCTCGGTCGACGTGGGTGACAAGAACCTCGACGCCGACGGCAACCCCGCCCCGCTGCAGATCGTCTGCGGCGCGCAGAACTTCGAGGCCGGCGACCACATCGTCACGGCCATGATCGGCGCTGTCCTGCCCGGCGACGTCAAGATCAAGAAGAGCAAGCTTCGCGGCGTCGTGTCCATGGGCATGAACTGCTCCGCGCGCGAGCTCGGCCTGGGCGGCGACCACTCCGGCATTATGATCCTGCCCGAGGATACGCCCTGCGGCATGCCGTTTGCCGAGTACGTGGGCTCGAGCGACACCGTGCTCGACTGCGAGATCACGCCCAATCGTCCCGACTGCCTGTCCATGATCGGCATGGCCCGCGAGACCGGCGCCATCTTCGATCGAGATTTCCACGTTGAGCTGCCCGCCATCAAGGCCGAGACCGGCCGCGCGACCGACGACGAGCTTTCCGTCGAGATTGCCGACGAGGGCCTGTGCGACCGCTACGTTGCCCGCATCGTGCGCAACGTGAAGGTCGGTCCGTCGCCCGACTGGATGGTCAAGCGCCTCAACGCCCTGGGCGTGCGCCCGCACAACAACATCGTCGACATCACCAACTACGTGATGATGCTCACCGGCCAGCCGCTGCACGCCTTTGACCTCGACACCTTTGCCGAGCGCGATGGCCATCGTCGCGTTGTGGTTCGCGCCGCCCAGCAGGATGAGAAGTTCACGACGCTCGATGGCGAGGAGCGCACGCTCGACGCCGGCATGGGCCTCATCACCGACGGCGAGCGCCCTGTGGCGTTGGCCGGCGTCATGGGCGGCATGGATTCCGAGATCGAGGACGATACCGTCGATGTGATGGTCGAGAGCGCCTGCTTCAATGCCGGCCGCACCTCGCACACCAGCCGTGACCTGTCGCTGATCTCCGACGCCTCCATCCGCTTTGAGCGCCAGGTCGACGAGACCGGCTGCGTGGACGTCGCCAATGTGACGTGCGCGCTTATCGAGGAGATCGCCGGCGGCGAGGTCGCCCCCGGCTATGTGGACGTGTTCCCCGCGCCCAAGACCATCGACAGCATCAAGCTGCGCCTGGCCCGCGTGCACGCCATCTGCGGTGCCGACATCGAGCCCGACTTTATCGAGCGCTCGCTCACCCGCCTGGGCTGCACCGTCGAGCGCGACGGCGAGGACTTTATGGTCACGCCGCCGAGCTTCCGTCCCGACCTGCCGCGTGAGATCGACCTGATCGAGGAGGTCCTGCGCCTATGGGGCATGGGTCGCGTCACGGCGACCATTCCGGCTGCCAAGAACCACATCGGTGGTCTGACGCGCGAGCAGAAGCTTACCCGCAAGGTTGGCGAGATCCTGCGCGCCTGTGGCCTCAACGAGACCACGACCTTTGGCTTTGCCGCCCCGGGCGACCTGGAGAAGATTGGCATGTCCACCGAGGGCCGCGGCTGCCCCGTGGTTCTCATGAACCCGCTGGTGGCCGAGCAGACCGAGATGCGTCGTTCGCTGCTGCCGGGCCTGCTGCAATCCGTGGCCTATAACGAGGCCCACGGCACGCCCAACGTGCATCTGTACGAGGTCGGCAGCCTGTTCCACGGTCGCGAGAACGCCAGCCTGCCCAAGGAGACCAAGTCCGTGGCGGGTGTGCTCTCGGGCCAGTGGAGCGAGCAGTCTTGGAGCATGAAGTACCGCAAGCTGCGCTTCTTCTTTGGTAAGGGCATTGTCGAGGAACTGCTCGCCCAGCTGCGCATCGAGAAGGTTCGCTTCCGTCCCGTCGAGGGCGAGGGCTACGCTTTCTTGCAGCCGGGTCGTGCGGCCGAGGTTCTGTCCGGCGGCACCGTGCTGGGCTGGGTCGGCGAGATTCACCCCAAGGCGCGCGAGGCGATGGGCATCGATGAGGTTGTCGTTGCCTTTGAGCTCGATCTGGACAAGCTGATCAAGGGTGCCCGCAACCAGGAGAACTACCGCGAGTTCTCGCAGTACCCGGCTGTTGAACACGACCTTGCTATCGTGGTCGACAACGCTGTGACCTGCGAGGATCTTGAGCGCCGTATTACCAGCGCCGGCGGCAAGCTGCTCGAGGGCGTGCGCCTGTTCGACGTCTACCGCGATCCCATCCGTATCGGTGCGGGCAAGAAGTCCATGGCCTTTGCGCTTACGTATCGCTCCGACGACCACACGCTCACCAGCGAAGAGGTCGAAAAAGCGCACCAGAAGATCGTCACCAAGGTGTGCAAGGGCGTAAACGGCGAGGTCCGCGGCTAGGTCCTGCGCTGGGGTATGGGTCAGCGGTGGCTGCTGCCGAGTCCTACGTGACTGCTATGCCCGGTATAAGGCACCGTTGAGCCTGCATATATGACACGCGCATTACATAACGGCGTGCTGCTTTGTCGGCAGTGCGCCGTTTTGCTATGATAGCCCGCGTCGTGTTACGAATCTGACATTACGTAACACTGGAAAGGTGATTCAAACGGCGTTGCAATTCCGTGCGCCGATAACCGGGAGGCGTGCATGCACATTCCAGATAATTATCTGTCCCCGCAGACCGATGCCGTCATGGCGGTGGCGATGGTGCCCGTTTGGGTCCACTGCATCAAGAAGGTGCGCGCCACGCTCGATCGCAAGCACATGGCTTTCCTGGGCATCTGCGCCGCGTTCTCCTTCTTGCTCATGATGTTCAACGTGCCGCTGCCCGGCGGCACCACTGGTCACGCCGTCGGCGGCGCGCTCATCGCGCTGTTGCTGGGCCCGGAGGCCGCGGCTATCGCTGTCTCGGTCGCGCTGGCGCTGCAGGCGCTGCTGTTTGGCGACGGCGGCATCCTGTCCTTTGGCGCCAACTGCTTTAACATGGCCTTCGTGCTGCCGTTTGCCGCTGCTATCGTGTTCCGTGCGCTCAACAGCCGTTTGCACGACAAAAGCTGGGGCACCTCGGTTTCGGCCATCGTAAGCGGCTGGGTCGGCCTGTGCCTGGCGGCCCTGTGCGCGGCAATCGAGTTTGGTATTCAGCCGATGCTCTTTACCAACGCTTCGGGCGCGCCGCTGTACTGCCCCTTCCCGCTGTCCGTGGCTATTCCGGCCATGTTGATCCCACATATGCTGGTTGCCGGCGTGGTCGAGGGCGTAGCGACGGCCGCCATCTACGGTTTTATCAAGAAGACGGCGCCGAGCATTATCGTCGGCCCCGAGGCTTCCGACGGCCTGCTTGAGACCGAGGGCGCAACCGCCAAGAAGACCTCGCTGGTCCCCACGTTCATCCTGGTCGCCGTGCTTGTCGTGGCCACGCCGCTGGGCCTGCTGGCCACGGGTGACGCCTGGGGCGAGTGGGACGCTGAGGGCGCCGCGACCGCCGTTCAGGAGGCTGGTGACGACAGTCTGCAGGCTTCGGTCGGCCTCGACACCCCGACCTTTGCCGACGCTCTGCCCACGGGCGATTATCTGCAGGCCTATTCCGAGGAGCAGGGCCTTGGCTTTGCCGGCCAGGCTGCCATGTATATCCTGTCCGGCGTGATTGGCGTGGCGGTGCTTACCATCGCATTCCGTCTGATCTCGCTGACGGTTAAGGAAAGCGGTGCTCATGGCAATAGCCGAGCTGCCTAGCTGGCTTGCGGTCGAGCAGCGTTACGAGCCCACGGGCGCTCGTCATCGCGTGATGCAAAAGAACGTCCTGCACCTGGCGAGCCTGCTTGAGCGGGTTCGCCTGGGTGGAGGCGCGCACGAGGGCGGGTCGATGGTCGACCGCGCCCTTTCTTGCGTTTCGGCTCCGGTGCGCCTGGTGGGGATATTCGTTTGCGTCCTGTGCGTGTGCCTGACACAAAGCCCGCTGTACCTCATGTTGATGGCGGCCATTGCGCTGGTGCTGGTCGCGGTGCGCCCCGCACGCGGGCTGCGTGCGACCATTGTACCGGCGCTCGGCGCCACGGGGCTTGCGGTGGTTCTGGCATTGCCTGCCCTGCTGCTGGGCGCGTCTGCCACGGGCGCCATGCTCAAGATCGCGCTCAAGACCTTCATTAATGTGTCGCTGGTGCTGGGCGTTTCGTGGACGCTTACCTGGAGCCGCATGTCGGCGGCGCTCAAGATGCTGCATCTACCCGACGAGGTCATCTTTACGTTTGATATGGCGCTCAAGCACATCGAGGTGCTGGGCCGAACGGCGCACGATCTGACCGAATCGGTCATGCTGCGCAGTGTGGGTCGCGCGCCTGAGGGGTTTTCGCGCACCGACTCGGTCGCGGGTATCATGGGCATGACCTTTATCAAGGCGATGGAATGCAGCCGCGCGATGGACGAGGCCATGCTCTGCCGCGGCTTTGCCGGCGCGTATCCGGCTCCCGCGCGGAGCGGCTTTGGCTGGCGCGATGGGGTCTATGCGGTCGGCGTGGCGTTGCTCGCCGTGTTGTGTGCGGTACTGTAGCGCGGGCGGTCTAGCCGTCGATGTGAGTAGGGAAGGGCGACGTTTTGACGATCGATATGAATAGTGCGGCGGGCACGAACGGTGCGGGCGGCGCCGAGGGCGCGCCGCTTATTGAGTTGCGCGACGTGGTGTTCTCCTATGCGGGGCATACGGTTGTCGATGGCGTGTCGCTGCAGGTCGATCGTGGTGAACTCGTTGCCCTGCTCGGTCCCAACGGCTGCGGTAAGACGACGATTATGCGTCTTATTAACGGCCTTGAACTCGCGGACGCAGGGGCATACCTGTTTGACGGGTGTATGGTCGATGCGGCATATCTCAAGGATTCCGCGACGGCCCAGCGGTTCCATCAGCGCGTGGGCTTTGTGTTCCAGAATGCCGACGCCCAGTTGTTCTGCGCTACGGTGGGTGAGGAAGTTGCTTTTGGTCCCGCGCAGATGGGGCTGCCGGCAGACGAGCTCGACCGTCGCGTGCACGATGCCATAGAACTGTTTCAAGTTGCCGACCTGGTCGATGCCTCGCCCTATCAGCTTTCGGGTGGGCAAAAGAAGCGTGTGGCGCTGGCGGCAGTCGTATCGATGAACCCCGATATCTTGGTTCTCGACGAACCTACTAATGGGCTCGACGAGGATTCATGCGACATCGTGGTCAACTTCTTGCTGGCCTACGTCGCGGCGGGTAAGACGGTCTTGATGAGCACACATCACCAGGATTTGGTGCGACGCCTGAGTGCCCGTGCAATCTATATCGATCGATATCACCATGTGGTCGAGGCGCCTTCGCCGTCGTATGGAACCGAAAGCGGTGCTACGGACTAGTTGCTGCGTAGAGCGTGCGTAGCCGCCCGCGCGGCTTTGCCGTGATGGTATAGTTATCCAGGTTTTTTATGGGGGTGGCTATGCCAAGCTGGAACATTCATATCGCTCAGACGGAGCGTTTGCTGGAGCGCACCGGTGCGCTTGCCAAGAGCGTGCGCGACCGCAATGCCTTTTTGTTTGGCTGCGTGGTTCCGGATATTTTCGTGGGCTATATGGTCCCTGGCATCGCCGATCCCATCCCGTACCGCATTACGCACTTTGCCAAGCCCGAGCCTATCCCTAAGCCGCGTGAGCACGAGTTCTGGGATACCTATGTGGCACCGTTGCTTAAAAGTTCGCCCACCGGTGCGCCAGCCGCGGCGACCTCGATTATCGAGGAGCGCGAGCGACTGAATCGCGTGCACTATCCCCAGCGCTACAGGGATGCTGAGCCGGTTGTCGGTCCCGGCGCTCGTGAGTTCTCGCTTGCGTCCGAAGATGTGGCGCAGTCGTTGCTCGATTTGACACTGGGTGTCTGGTCGCATCTGGTGGCCGATACCGTATGGAATACGCGCGTGAATCAGTACCTGGAGGCGCACGGCGGCAAGCCGTGCGAGGAGTTCCGCATTAAAAAGCAAGGCGACTTTGACTGGTTCGGCAAGACGCTCGGCATTGTTTCGATTCCGCGCGCGACCGATCGCCTGTATACTGCGGCGACGCGTTTTGGGCAGTATCCCATCCATAAGGAGTATGTGCTCAAGACCATCGGCGTCATGCACGAGATTGTACGCGAAAACCCCGGCGATCCCGACCATCCGCCATACCGCCTGCTAACCGAGGAATTCTTCGACGCAACGTTTACCGAGGTCATCGAGCTGACCGAGGCGGGTTTTGCCGCCCGTGTCGAATCGCCCGATGTGCCTGCGCTGCCCCTGATTGCTAGCTGCTAGCTGGCCGGCCCGGCAGTGAATAGCTCAACCCAATCGACAAGTAGCTCTTGCCGTAAGGTATCTTCGGCAATGCGCTCCTGTTTGGTCTTTGGGATGTGGGGAAGCCCGGCCTTTTTATGGATGAGCTCGGCTATGTGGTCGAAGCTCTTCTTCTCCTTGATCTGGTCATAGGTAATTTGGATGACGTCGTAGCCCATGCTTGTGAGTGCGGTGGCGCGCTCGGCATCGGAGAGGCTCGCGGCTTCGCTGTCGTGGGCAGAGCGGCCTTGGCATTCCAGAATGACGCCCATGCTGTCGGTGGCGCTTTCGATGAGGATATCGGCGTAGCAGCAGGTTTTGTCATACAGCGAACGTGCGGCTTCACTGAGCGGGATGCGCGCGTTGTTGGCGATCTCGATGCCCTGGCCGCCCTCGTCGCGGGGGAGCGAGATAAGCATGGAGGTCTGTACTTCGAAGGGCGAGGCGGCCTGCCCCGTCATGTGCTCGGCCGCCCAGCGCAGTTGTTTGACGCCGCGCAGGCCTGCGGCTTGCTTGGCGAACGCGGCGATATCCGTTGCGGTAAGAAGCGGCGTGCGCTTCCACAAGTTGGTGTCATTGCCCTTGGTGTCGTTAACTCGCTCCCACCCGCAGTTGGGTGGAATGAACTTAAGCGAAATAGCTTCATCGAGTTGTTGTTGCGTTCGCTCGCAGGGCTTAAACACTGCAAAGGAGCCGCACATCTCGTAGCAAGCCATGAGTAACTGGTTGCGTGAAACCTGCGTAGCAAGGTTGAGCAGCGTGAACTCCGGTGACGTGACATCAAACCTATGTTCAGTCTGCCTAAACGACCCCGGAGGTGGTTCTTGGGTCAGGAGGTGCGATTTAAACAGGCTTCGCGACCCGGATTGTGCCCGAGTGAATACAAGCCTGTGAAGTGGTGCGTGAAGCAGGTCTTTTACAACTGCATGACTTCCGAGGCCACAACATCTGCGATCCATATTGCCAAGGCTAATGGCGGGGTAAAGGCCTAATACCTGCGGCGGGATGCGGCAATAGTTAAAGGCGGATTGCCCACAAAGCGTCAGGTCCATAATGCCCTCCTGGCCGAAATCATCTCTTTGAAGCGAGTGATGCCAGCGTCAATCCGGAAGTATGCGGCAAAATCTGAACCCTATGAGCGGACCTTGCTTTTGAGGCTAGTTTATCAGGCATTTTGTTGCGAAAAAACAGGGTGTGCTCGGAGGTTCCAGAATTTGCCGCATGCTTCCGAAAACCAGGTCGATTTGGTTCTTGCTAAAACGATTTATCAGCCCTGTGTGAGGTGTGGGTTTGCCACCGGGCGAACACTTTTAGCGCTTGGGGCTTTATTTTTTGGGCCTCGAAGGGTGGATTTCGCGCTTTTGGTAAAGAAATGAGTGCGTGTTTTGCCGTGCGGCGGCATTGGCACAGAAAAAAGGCCCGGAAGGCGAAGCCTTCCGGGCCCTTTGCAATGCTAGTATGCTTGCAAGTTCGTTTTAGCGCACCTGAGCGACGTAAGCGACGTTGGTCGAGGAGACCTTGTCCTCGAGCTGGACGCTCATGCGGGGATCGCCGGCGGTAGCGACGGTCAGGTCGCCGGCCTCGACGTAGCCGAGCTCCTTAGCGGTCTCGATCGCCTTGACGATCGTGCCGTTGACGGTGCCCTGGGTAATCTCGGCCTGATGCGGGATAACGCCCCAGTACATGATCATCTGCTGGACGGCCCACTCGTGGCGGGAGAACGCGCAGATCGGCATGTTGGGACGGAAGTGCGAAATCAGGCGAGCGGTACGACCGGTGGTCGTCGGCACGGTGATGCACTTGGCGCCAACGGTGGTGGCCATGTTCACAGCGGACATACCCACAACGTTGTTAACAACGCGGGTGCCATGAGCGTCGGCCGGAACCTCGAGCGGAGCGTGGGCCGGGAGGTACTTCTCGGTCTCGAGAGCAATGCTGGCCTGCATCTTGACGGCCTCGACCGGGTACTTACCGGCAGCGGACTCGCCAGAGAGCATAACGGCGTCGGTGCCGTCGTAAATGGCGTTAGCAACGTCGGCAACCTCGGCGCGCGTCGGGCGCGGGTTCTGCTGCATGGAGTCGAGCATCTGCGTAGCGGTGATAACGGGCTTGTAGGCCGCGTTGCACTTAGCGATGATCTCCTTTTGGATGTGGGGAACGAGCTCGGGCTTAATCTCGATGCCCAGGTCGCCACGGGCGACCATGATGCCGTCGGAAGCCTCGAGGATCTCGTCGAAGTTCTCGACGCCCAGGGCGCACTCGATCTTCGGGAAAATCGTCACGTGCTCGCCACCGTTCTCGCGGCAAAGCTTGCGAATGCCGCGGACGGACTCGCCGTCACGGATGAAGGAAGCGGCGATGTAGTCGATGTTCTCGGTCAGGCCAAAGAGGATGTCCTGACGATCGCGCTCGGTGATAGCGGGCAGCGAGATGTTGACGTTGGGCATGTTGACGCCCTTGCGCTCGCCGATCAGGCCGTCGTTCTTAACGACGCAGGTCATGTCCTGGCCGTCGACGGACTCGACCTCGAGGGCAACCAGACCATCATCGATCAGGATAAGGGAGCCCTTCTCGACCTCGGAGGGCAGAGCCAGGTAGTCGAGGGAGATGTGCTCAGCGGTGCCGTGGAAATCCTCGGACGTGGGCTGAGCGGTGACGACGATCTTATCGCCGGTCTTGACGGCAACCTTCTTGCCGTCGACCAGAAGGCCGGTGCGGACCTCGGGGCCCTTGGTGTCGAGCAGGATGCCGACGGGCAGACCGAGCTCCTTGGAAATACGACGGACGCGCTCGATGCGACCGTGGTGCTCGTCGTAGGATCCGTGCGAGAAGTTAAAACGGGCGACGTTCATGCCCGCCTTGATCATCTCGCGGATGGTCTCGTCGCTATCGCAGGCGGGACCCATGGTGCATACAATCTTGGTGCGCTTGTACATTCAGACCTCCATCTGACATCGTCTTGCGCTGATAGATAAACCATAAGAAATAAAACTGAGATGATTATAACGAAATGCCGACCGAATACCCCAAAAAATCGACCGTATGCCGAATTAGAAGTTCATTTTTTGCGAATAAACGGTATATGCAAAAACTTTACCAACCGTTCTAACCGCTGCTATCTGGGCGATATTTCAGTTTGATGATGCACCGAAGAAAAAACGTTTTATCAATGTCGAACATCATACGGTCTGCATCGTTGCACTCGAGCCGTGTTTCCAATTGGAATGTTTTGGCTAGACGCGCCGCTTTGGGGTACCATAGCTCCACTATCAACTGCCGCTCAGCACGGCAGCCTTGATGAGCCCTTGCCCTTCTCCTGGGAATTATGATCGGGCATCAATCTGCTGAGTGGCCCGAATCCCAGGAGGGGACTCTATATGCAAAAGGAATACCTGTCCGCCGCGGCGGAGGTACTCAGCGACCAAGGTGTCGATGAGAACCTCGGCCTGAGCAACGACGAGGCGTCGTCGCGCCTCGCCAAGACAGGCCCTAACAAGCTCGAGGAAGCCGAGAAGACGCCGTTGTGGAAGCGCTTCTTTGAGCAGATGGCCGACCCCATGGTCATCATGCTGATCGTTGCCGCCGTCATCAGTGCACTCACGGGCATGGTCAAGGGTGAGGCGGACTTTGCCGACGTCGCCATCATCATGTTCGTCGTTATCGTCAACTCGGTGCTGGGCGTGGTTCAGGAGGCCAAGAGCGAGGAAGCTCTCGAGGCATTGCAGGAGATGAGCGCGGCGCAGTCCAAGGTTCTGCGCGACGGCAAGCTCGTGCACCTGCCGAGTGCCGAGCTCGTGCCTGGCGATGTGATCATGCTCGAGGCGGGCGACTCCGTCCCGGCCGACTGCCGCGTGCTCGAGAGCGCCACGATGAAGATCGAAGAGGCTGCACTCACCGGCGAGTCCGTGCCTGTCGAGAAGCATGCCAACGTGATCGAGCTCGCCACCGGCACCGACGACGTGCCGCTCGGCGACCGCAAGAACATGTGCTACATGGGTTCCACCGTGGTGTACGGTCGCGGTCGCGCCGTCGTGGTCGGTACCGGTATGAACACCGAGATGGGCAAGATTGCCGGCGCCCTGGCCGAGGCCAAGGAAGAGCTCACGCCGCTGCAGGTGAAGCTTGCCGAGCTCAGCCGCATCCTCACCATCATGGTTATCGTCATCTGCGTCGTCATCTTTGGCGTTGATATCATCCGCCACGGCGTGGGCAACGTTCTTACCGACCCGACCGCCCTGCTCGATACCTTTATGGTTGCCGTCTCGCTCGCCGTCGCTGCCATCCCCGAGGGCCTGGTCGCCGTCGTGACCATCGTGCTGTCGCTTGGCGTGACCAAGATGGCCAAGCGCCAGGCAATCATCCGCAAGCTCTCTGCCGTCGAGACTCTCGGCTGCACGCAGACCATCTGCTCCGACAAGACCGGTACCCTTACCCAAAACAAGATGACCGTCGTCAAGCACGAGCTCGCCGCGCCTAAGGAGAAGTTCCTGGCCGGCATGGCTCTGTGCTCCGATGCCCAGTGGGACGAGGAGCTGGGCGAGGCCGTGGGCGAGCCGACTGAGTGCGCGCTCGTCAACGACGCCGGCAAGGCGGGCCTCACCGGCCTGACCGCCGAGCACCCGCGTGTGGGCGAGGCCCCGTTCGACTCGGGCCGTAAGATGATGTCCGTGGTCGTCGAGACCCTGGACGGCGAGTATGAGCAGTACACCAAGGGCGCGCCCGACGTGGTGATCGGCCTGTGCACCCATATCTACGACGGCGACAAGGTCGTTCCGCTGACCGAGGAGCGTCGCGCCGAGCTCGTGGCCGCCAACAAGGCCATGGCCGACGAGGCCCTGCGCGTGCTGGCGCTGGCAAGCCGCACCTACACCGAGGTCCCGAGCGACTGCAGCCCCGCTGCGCTCGAGCACGACCTGGTCTTCTGCGGCCTGTCCGGCATGATTGACCCTGTCCGCCCCGAGGTCGCCGACGCCATCCGCGAGGCCCACGATGCCGGTATTCGCACCGTCATGATCACGGGCGACCACATCGACACCGCCGTGGCCATCGCCAAGCAGCTGGGCATCGTCACCGATCGCAACCATGCCATCACCGGTGCCGACCTCGATCGCATGAGCGACGAGGAACTCGACGCGCACATCGAGGACTACGGCGTGTATGCCCGCGTCCAACCCGAGCACAAGACACGCATCGTCGAGGCTTGGAAGTCGCGCGACCAGATCGTGGCCATGACGGGCGACGGCGTCAACGACGCCCCGTCCATCAAGCGCGCCGACATCGGCGTGGGCATGGGCATTACTGGTACCGACGTCACCAAGAACGTCGCCGACATGGTGCTCGCCGACGACAATTTCGCCACCATCATCGGTGCCTGCGAAGAGGGCCGTCGTATCTACGACAACATTCGTAAGGTCATCCAGTTCCTGCTTTCGGCTAACCTTGCCGAGGTCTTCTCGGTGTTTATCGCCACGCTCATCGGCTTTACCATCTTCCAGCCGGTGCAGCTGCTGTGGGTGAACCTGGTCACCGACTGCTTCCCCGCGCTCGCGCTGGGCATGGAGGATGCCGAGGGTGACATCATGAAGCGCAAGCCGCGCAACGCCAAGGACGGTGTCTTTGCCGGTCACATGGGCCTGGACTGCGTGGTCCAGGGTCTGATCATCACCGTGCTGGTGCTGGCGAGCTTCTTTGTGGGCGTGTACTTTGACATGGGCTACATCCACATCGCCGATATGATCGCCGGCAATGCCGACGAGGAAGGCGTGATGATGGCGTTCATCACGCTCAACATGGTCGAGATTTTCCACTGCTTCAATATGCGCAGCCGTCGTGCGTCGCTGTTCACCATGAAGAAGCAGAACAAGTGGCTGTGGGCTTCTGCCGCGCTGGCACTGGTGTTGACGGTGATCGTGACCGTGCAGCCGACGCTTGCCGAGACGTTCTTTGGCCCTGTGACGCTTGAGCTCAAGGGCGTTCTTGCCGCGCTGGGCCTGGCCTTCCTGATCATCCCGCTGATGGAGATCTACAAGGCGATCATGCGCGCGGTCGAAAAAGGGTAGCGCACTCGTCCGGGCCCGCCCCACGCCCTTTCTCCCTCACTGGTCCTCGCGCTTTGCGCTGCGGGATCGTTCGGGAGAAAGGGCTTCCGGGGCGGGCCCTGCGGTGGCTTTGCTGGCTTTTCTCCCGTGCGGATGAAAAGGGCTGAGGGAAAGTTTGTGAGCTGGTCGGGCTTTGCCCGGCCAGCTCTTTTTGATTTAAAATACCTGCTCAGTTGTGATTTATGGTGCTGGGAGGCGCTTGTGGGCAAGGCTAAGGCTAAGGCGAAGAAAAAGACGACGGGGGCGCGGGCTAAGCGCGATCGTCGTCGGAAGCTTGCGACCGAGGCTCTCGCGTCTGCCGAGGAGTTGCTGGCAAGCGTGCCGGGACTTGACGCGCTGCAGGATGTCCCGGCGTTTGATGACCTGCCGGTCGATGGGGCTCAGCGGGCGGCATTTGACGACTTTTGCGCACATGCTGAGGAGCCCGAGCAGATGCAGCTTGGCGCCGTGGTGCGCTTAGATCGCGGGTTTCCGCTGGTGGCGACGGCCGACGATACCTTTCGTGCCGAGCATGCCGTGGGGTTTGCCAAGTCGCGCGGCGAGGACGAGGTGCTGCTGCCCGCCGTGGGCGACCGTGTGGCGGTGCGCCGCGCTCCCGGGCACGATATGGGCGTGATTGAGTGCGTTCTGCCGCGCCGTACGAGCTTTGAGCGTTGGCGCGGCCGTGCCCGTGGAGAGCGTCAGGTGCTCTGCTCCAACGTGGATAGCGTGCTAATCGTGCAGGCGCTCGGTGCCGGTGAGGTGCTGCTCGACCGCGTGGCGCGCTCGCTGGTGTTGGCGCTCGACTGCGATGCCGAACCGGTGGTGGTGCTCACCAAAGCTGACCGCTGCGATGCCGAGGAGCTCGAGCGCGATCTGGACCGCGTGCGCCGCCTGGTAGGTCCGGACGTGCGCGTGATCGTGACGTCCTCTGCCGAGGGCCGCGGCCTGGACGGGGTCCGTGCCTGCGTGCCTGCCGGGAGCTGCGCCATGATTCTGGGCGAGTCGGGTGCCGGCAAGTCGACGCTGCTCAATGCACTGCTGGGCCACGATACGTTGGCGACCGGCGGTGTGCGCGAGCGCGACGACCAGGGCCGTCACACTACCGTCGCGCGCGTGATGGTGGCGCTGCCGGGCGACGCCGGTGTGATCGCCGATGCCCCGGGCCTGCGCAGCCTACCGCTCGTGGGTCACGAGCGGGGTCTGGCGCGCGCCTTCCCCGAGATTGTCGAGGCATCGCGCGCGTGCCGGTTTGGCGATTGCACACATACCCATGAGCCGGGTTGCGCCGTTCGCGAGGCCGAGGACGCCGGGCAGATCGACAGTCTGCGTCTGGAAACGTTCCAAAACTTGGCGTCATCCATGCGCGTGAGCGCTCAAATGCTCGATCCCGATGTTCATCTGTAATTGATTTTTCCTATGACAGCCGTCTCCCAACTGTTCGGGAGACGGCTTTTTTCCTGCGGAAAAGCCTCGAAACATGCAGTTTGTTGACGTGCTGACCAAAACCTTGCCACGAGCTTGACGGGCTGGTCAGCTTTTGGTCAGCGATTGGTTTGACATCGAAAACCAAGATCGCGATTGCGCCGCTTTGCGCTCTGACCGCCCAGACAATGGTGGTACGGGCATTCGCCCGGCACTGCCATGAGAGGAGCGACCGTGAACAAGAGCAAGCGCATCGCCATCAGTCTGGTCGCGGGCGTGCTCGCTGCTCTGCTCTGCATGGTTTACGGCTCGTCGATCCGCTCGCAAGCCGAACAGGTCCAGGCTGAGACCTTGGCCAAGTACGGTGGCGATCGCGTCGAGGTATGCGTCGCGGCGCGCGATATCGATGTGGGCGAGACCCTCGATGAGACCAATGTCATAACCCAGGAATGGCTGACGAGTCTGCTGCCGCGTGACGCGGCGACCGAGCTGCGCCAGGTGCGCGGCGACGTGACGACTTCGCGTATTCCCAAAAACGCCGTGATCTGCAATGTCTACACCAAGGCCGAGAGCCACAAGCTCGAGGTGCCTAAGGGCAAGGTCGCCGTTTCGGTGGCGGTCGATGCCGAGCACTCGGTCGGCGGTGCCACGGGCGTGGGCAGCTATGTGGACGTGTACGTGCAAAAAGATGACGTAACCGATCGACTGTGCGGCGCGCACGTGATCGATACCAGTGAGAATTCCGGTGCCACGCGCGAGGGCAAGATCGAATGGGTGACGCTGGCGGCTGACCCCGAAGACGTCAAGGAACTGCTGGGAGCCTCGCGCAAGGGAACGGTCAGCTTGACGATTCCCGCCACGGCGCGCGGCAAAAAGAGCGGAGGCGACGAGTGATGAAGGCGATCTGGCTTGCGTGCTGCGCGTGCGGCGATTACGGGCTGTTGCAGCAGGAAGTCGAGGGCCGTGATGCGGGTGCACAGGTGCTTCGCGTGGGTGACCTGGACGGGCTGGTTTCCATGGCGCGGGCGTTTCCGTCGCGCCGCGGGGCTGCCATCATCGCGGCGTCTCTGTTTGATATCGAAGATGTGCGCAAGACTGTTGCGCGCCTGACGGCCGAAGGCCGCGTGAGTCGCGTGGTCGTGTTGATAGAAGTGCTCGATCCGTCGGATATCGAGGGACTGTTTCGCGCGGGGGCGACCGAGGTCATCGCTGCGCACAGTATATGCGGCAACGGGCGCGCGGGCGAGGGAGCGGTTGATTCCGATCGGCGCATGACGATTGAGCCCGATGCTTTTGTTGATAGGGAACCCGGGGCGCCTCGCGCTACAAGAGGCCCGCGTGTTGATGATTATGGAAAAGCGGAAGCCGAGCATGGTCGGCGCCCCCGGAACCCCCTTGTATACGATGACGCTGGAGGGCCGGCACAGCATGCTGGCGACTCCCCGGCTGTAGATATGGGATACGTGCACGGCGTGAATCTGGCGGATGAACTCGACGAAGTTGAGGGCTTTGCCGGGTGCGGCGAGTTGTCGCTGATGCAGCATGAGCAGATTGCACAGAACGAGCCTGCCTTGCAGACCGAACAAGCCGCCATGCCGGCTTGGACGCAGCGTGTGGTTGCGGCGGGGGAGACGGGGACGCTGTCGCCGACGCCCGCCCCGCCGCCTCCGATGCCGCCGGCAGACGCTGCCGCTCCGCAGCATCGAGCTCCGGTCATCTGCGCCATTTCGGGTTCGGGCGGTTGCGGCAAGTCGACGATCGTTGCCACCATGGCACACACATCGTCGCTGTTGGGCTTGCGTGCCGCCGTGCTCGACCTGGACCTGATGTTTGGAAACCTTTACGACTTGTTAGGCGTCGATGCTCCGCGCGATATGGCGGCACTTATCGAGCCGTCGGCGGCGGGCACGCTCACCGAGCCGGATATCGTAGCCGCATCCCAGCGCGTGGCGCCGGGCGTTACGCTCTGGGGTCCCGTCGCGGCGCCCGAGCAAGCCGAGCTCATGGCACGTCCGGTGGAGCTACTGCTCGATGTCCTGCGTCGCGAATCCGACGTGGTCTTTATCGATACCTCGGTCTTTTGGGGCGATGCCGTGGCGGCTGCGGTGGCGGCGAGCGACCGTTGCCTGGTCGTTGGCGATGCGGCGGTGTCGTCCGCGACATCGGCATCGCGCGTCATTGAACTGGCAAGTCGAGTAGGTGTGCCGCGCACGCGCATGAGCGCCGTGTTCAACCGGTTCGGTGCGCGCGGGGCAGACGAGGACGTCGCCATGCGCTTTGAGATTGCCTGTGCGTTGAGCTCCAAGATTCGTATCGCCGATGGCGGGCAGGATCTCGCCGCGCTCATGGCGTTTGGGCGCGCCGACGAGGCAGTGGGTCAGACGAGCGCTTTTGCGACCAGCGTGCGCGAGGCCACGCGCGAGATGCTCGTGGAACTGGGGTGCGCCGTCGGCCCTTGGAGCGATATAGTCGCCGACCGTGCAACGCGTACCGAACGCCCGCGTATCCGCCTTCCCTGGTCGCGCGAGGGTGATCAGCGATGAGCCTGCAAACGAGGATTAAGGCTGCCGGCGCTGCAGCGGCGGCAGCTCCTGTAGATGCGGGGCGTCGCCGCGCGGTGAAACGACGCACTAAGCGCGCCGTGATGGACCGCATGGGTTACGACGAAGTGGCGCGTATCAGCGCCTATATCGACCCGGTACTTGCCCGCTCGGAATTGCGTCCCGCGGTGGAGGCGGCGCTCAATGTTGAGGAGCCGACCGATCTCGCGACGCCCGAGCGCGAGACCATCATCGACGAGATTTTGGATGACGTGGTGGGCTTGGGGCCGTTGCAGCCGCTCATCGAGGACGACACCGTTACCGAAATCATGATCAACGGCTGTCGCTCTGCCTTTTTTGAGCGCAGTGGCGTTTTGTATCCCATCGAGCACGCGTTTGAGGACGACGAGCAGATCCGTGTGCTCATCGACCGCATCATCTCGCCGCTCGGCCGTCGTATCGACGAGCGTAGCCCCATCGTCAATGCCCGCCTCAAGACGGGTTATCGCGTCAACGCGGTGATTCCACCCGTGGCGATCGACGGGCCAATCCTTACCATCCGTAAGTTCTCGGACCGTATCTGTTCGTTGGACGAGCTTGTGGGGTTGGGGTCACTGCCGCTTTGGTATGCGCAGTTGCTGTCGTGCGCGGTGTCGCTGCGACAGGACCTGGCGGTTGCGGGAGGCACGGGATCTGGTAAGACCACCCTGCTCAACGCGTTGTCATGCGAGATCTCCACCGGCGAGCGCATCGTGACGATCGAGGACTCTGCCGAGCTCAAGTTTGCGCATCATCCGCACGTGGTGCGCCTAGAGGCGCGCGAGGCTTCAATTGAGGGCGAGGGCGCGGTGACGATCCGCGACCTGGTGACCAATGCCCTGCGCATGCGCCCCGACCGCATCGTGGTGGGCGAGGTGCGCGGTGCCGAGTGCTGCGACATGTTGCAGGCCATGAACACGGGCCACGACGGGTCGCTCACCACGCTTCATGCGGGTTCCGAGCAGGAGACCGTGGTGCGTCTGACGTTGCTTGCACGTTATGGCATCGATCTGCCGAGCGAGCTCATCGAGGAGCAGATTGCCATGGCGCTCGACGGCATCGTGATGTCCGAGCGCCACGCCGATGGCAGGCGTTTCGTCTCCTCGTATTCGGGGGTGCGTCGCGCCGCGTCGGGCGGCGTAGAGCTCGAGCGCTATGTGACTTTCGATGCCGCCGAGCGCACCTGGAAGCTTGACCGCGAGCCGCCGTTTATCGTAGAAGGCCTGCGGTCGGGGACGCTCACACAAGAGGAGGTGGACGAATGGAGGTCGCTGTGCCCCTCGTCGTAGGGGGTTTGGCAGGGTTTTCTGTTGCGACGGCGTGCGGGGCGGAACCTCGTGTGCCGCAGGTACCGCCGGCGGAGCTGGCGCGTCAGGCGCTCGAGACGGTGGCAGAGAAGCTGCCGCGTGAGCTGGTGGAAAACGATCTGCTGAAAAAGATCGCCCGTTCGTGGGCATCGCTGGCTCCGGCGCGTCGCCTTGGCCTCGCGATCGAGGATGCTTCGGGGCGTTTGGCGTTTCTGCTGCTATCGAGCGGTGTCTGCTGCGTTTTGCTAACGATGGTGTCGTTATCGCCCCTCGGATTTGCCTTGGGACTTGTTGCTCCGTTTGCCGTTGGCGCCGCTCGGGATGGCTTTGAGAGCCGGCGCGAGCAACACGATGCAGAAGAGGCCATGCCCGAGGCGTTTGCCGCACTTTCCATGTCGCTTGCCTCGGGACATTCACTGGCCCAGGGCATGCGCTTTGTGGGCGCTCATGCGCAAGAACCGGTGCATACCGAGTTTTTGCGGGTGGCGGCGGCAATCGATTGCGGCATCTCGGCGACCGACGCGCTCGATGACTTGCTCGTGCGCATCGACGCCCCTGGCCTTTCGCTTGTGACCTTGGCGCTTAAGGTGTCTCAGCGCACCGGTGCTCCGCTTGCCGACTTACTGTCCGAGGCGTCGAGCATGGTGGGGGAGCGCATTGAGCTCAAGCGCCGCCTGGATGTTAAGACGTCGCAGGCTCGCATGTCTGCGCATATGGTCGCGGCGATGCCGACGGGCATGTGCGCGGTGTTGGCGCTGCTTTCGGCAGATTTTCGTCGCGGTCTTGCGACGCCTGCCGGCGCGGGCACTGTGGTGCTGGGTCTTGCCCTCAACGCCGTTGCCCTGGTGGTTATCCGGCGCATTATGCGGGTGAAGCTATGAGCGCCCCGGTTGCAGTTGCGGCTTGCCTGTGCGCTCTGAGTGTATTTGTCGCGACGGGTTTGGATCGGGCGGATGCACGCAAGATTGCAGAGGCCTGCAAGCGCGAGGCGGTGCTGGTCGCTGCCGCGGGTCGCTCGGTGGTCGATGCTCTGGCCGTGCGAATGAAGGGCGCGGTTGGAGCGGGCGGCCCGGCGCGAGTATCGCTCGGCGAAGTGTCCGAGATGATCGATGTTGTGCGCTTGGGTCTTTCGGCCGGTCTTTCGTTTGATGCGGCGCTTGAGATTTTCTGCGCCAACCGCCGGTCAGTGCTGGCTTTTCGACTTGAGCGGGCCTGCATGGCGTGGCAGGTGGGCGTGGGCACGCGTGAGGACGAGTTGTTGGCCGCCGCACGCGACCTGGACGTGCGAGCGCTCGAGACCTTTGCCATCACGGTGGGGCAGGCGCTCGCTCTGGGTGCCCCACTTGCCGAGACACTGGCCGCTCAAAGTCGCGAGATCCGTGCGGCTCATCGCGCCGCGGTCGAGCGCGAGATCGAGCGTGCGCCCGTCAAGCTGCTGATTCCCACCGGCACGCTCATCTTGCCGGCGTTGCTTCTGTCCATATTGGGCCCGCTGTTGGGAGCAGGCGGGATGATGTAGGGAGGAATACATGAACACGATGACTGACGTTGCTGGCAAGGTCTGGAGCTGGGCTGTTTGCCAGTCAATTCGCGCTCGCCAGCATGCCGGGGAGCTACTGCAGGAGGAGAGTGCGCAGGGCACCACCGAATACGCCATCTTGGTCGGCGTGCTCGTGGTGATCGCCATCATTGCCATTGTCGCATTTAAGGGCAAGGTCCAAGATCTATGGAACGCTATCAGCGAGGGCATCAACAGCCTGTAGAGGGCGAGCGCCCCATCGGGGTGCTGCTGGTGTTTGCTTGCCTGACCGTGGCGATAGCGGCGGTGCTTTGGGGGCTTAACGCCGCGCGGCAGCAGCGTCCTGGGGCCGCCTTCGATTCGGGCTCAGATTCGGCGGTGGCGTCTCAAAAAGATGAGATGCGAGATGCGGACGATTCGGATGTCGCTGTCACGGCGCAAACCTTTCTGCGGATGCTCGACAAGCGGTCTGGCACTGCGACGGATTCGCCTGAGGACAACGCGATTGCGGTCCGGCTTGCATGGTCCGAGGACCGACCGATGACCGAGGCAGCGGCGGATATGTTACGCGCCTACCGCGAGGTGCCAACGGCCCAGCTCGCCCTGAGCGGCTATCTCGATATTAAGGGCAACGTATGGGGCGCCATTGTGCGCGATGGGCGCGGCTGGGTCGATATGGTGACGGTTGCCGCGGATGCCGGCGATGCCTCGTGCCGCCTGCGCGTGATCCGCCTGAGCCCGCAGGCATCGAACTCAAAGGAGGGGTCGTGAAATGCATGACGTCCTGCGCGAGGAATCTGCCCAGGCGACGGTCGAATACGCCATCGTCACGGTGGCGCTGCTTTCCATCGTGCTGGCGATCGCGGGGCTTTGGCGTGCCGGTGCCGACGGGCGCTTGGCGGCGCTGGTCGAGCGGGCGGCATCCCATGGCGTTGCCTCGACGTCGGTTATCGACGCCGCTGCGGGTGCTAAGGACATCGCGTTGTATTGATATCGCGCGCGAGGACCGGGCGCAGTCTACGGTCGAGGCCGCTTTTTTGCTGCCGACGTTTCTGATGCTCATCCTTCTCGCACTGCAACCGGTGTGCCTGCTCTATACGCGCGCGGTCATGGAGTCTGCCGCTGCCGAGACCGCGCGGCTCATGACCACGACGACGGCGGAGGACGACGATCTTAAGGAGTTCACCCGCCGCCGGCTTGCCGCAGTGCCCAACGTTTCGATCTTTCATGCCGGCGGGCCGTTGTCGTGGGATATCGAGCTTGGTCGGGCCGATGCGGGTGGCGTCTCGTCCGTGTCCGTTTCCGGCGAGGTCAAGCCGTTACCTGTGATCGGTGCGTTTGCGCAGGCTATGGGTGGTACCGCCGAGGGCGGCTACGTTGAGCTCAAGGTCGATGTCTCGTATCAATCACGTCCCGAATGGCTGGAGGGAGATTATGGTTCGTGGATTGCTGCATGGGATTAAGCGTTTCTGGTCTAGACGCGTTTTGACGCGCCGTCCGAGCTGCCATCGCAAGCGAGGCGGCTTTATGGGTCGAGCCGGTATCGACCTGTTTATCGAAGACGGTGCCTACACCACGCTTTCCTCTGCCGTGGTCATCCTAGTGGTGCTCACGTTGCTGTTTTCGTCGACCGCGGCGATATGGAGCATGTCGCGTGCTGGGGATACCCAGGTGGCTGCCGATAGCGGCGCGCTGGCAGGCGCCAATGTGATGTCGTCCTACCATACGGCTGCGACGGTGGTGGATGCGAGCATCTTGAGTCTGGGGCTGGCGGGGTTTGCCACGATCGGGACGGGACTGGTCGCCATCCTCATCCCGGGTGCCGAGCCAGTTGCCGGCAATATGGTCGACACCGGGATTGAAATCATTAAAACGCGCAACAAGTTTGCCAAAAGCGCATCGGAAGGCTTACAGAAAATCGAGACGGCTCTGCCGTATCTGATCGCCGCGCGTGCCACGCAGGCGGTGTCGGCGCAGGATACCGATAGTGTGACCTATACCGGTACGGCGCTTGCCGTGCCCAGGACATCCGAGTCGGACTTCGCTGCGCTCAAAGGGTCAGAGATCTCAACCGATACCATTAAAGACACTTCAGATGATTTAGAGCGTGCGGCCGAGGAACTGCGGAAGGCTTCTGAGGACACGGCGAAGGCTAAAGAGCGCGCTTGGCTGGCGGATTGTGGCGGGTCGGACAAGGGCTCGGTCAGCAGCTGTTCTTGCATGTGGGAGCGTGCGAAAAGCCTAGCGGATCTCTCTGGTGCTCAAAATCCACATTACGCTTCGAGCGTTACGTGGGAGCCGCAAGTGGCGCTCGATCGCGCGAAGGCCTACTATCGCCAGCGCCTGGCAAATGAGAAGCCGCTTGGCGAAGGTCCGGAAAAACAGGCAGATTCTGCTGCACGAAAGGTGTTCTTCGCGTATGCGAGCGAAGAAGTCGAGCGGGCATATATAACTGAAAAGGACGGCAAAGTTTCCGCCCGCATCCCTTTCCTTCCGCGAAATCCAGATGAGGCGCGGACGACTGAACTCTATACCAATGCACGTTGGCCCACGAGTGAAGTAGATAAAGTTACCTATTTGCATTATGGGACTGACTGTCCAAATTACAAAAAAGGAAAGCCGGGTGGGCTGGCATCCGTCGCAGATTTTGACGGTCACGAAACGTGTAGCGAATGCCATTTCGGTGTGTCGTCTTTAGGGTACGTTGCGATTGCAACGACTTCTGTCGAAAGGGGCTTCGAGTACCACTTCGATAAGTTCAAAGAGGCTCTGGAAGACTACGTCGAATGCCGCAACAAAGAACTCGAACTTGAGCGTCAGACCGAGGATGAGGCCGACCGTGCGGGCAATGCGTTTGACCAGGCCATTAAAGCGCTTTCCGGCGAGCGCCCGCGTATCGCCCCACCTGGCCGCAACGGCGTGGTCGCCTTTGCAGTTTCGGGCGACATTACCAGCCCCGATCAACTTAACTCCTCGTTTAACGCGGCAGTCAGGCTTGGCGATCGCGGTGCTATCTCTGCCGCGGTGCTGGC
Organism: Collinsella sp. CLA-ER-H7; assembly: GCF_040092345.1. Classification (NCBI taxonomy): domain Bacteria; kingdom Bacillati; phylum Actinomycetota; class Coriobacteriia; order Coriobacteriales; family Coriobacteriaceae; genus Collinsella; species Collinsella sp. CLA-ER-H7. The sequence continues at coordinate 46,689 of NZ_JBBNLT010000004.1, forward strand.
GCCCGATGAGGCGACGGCGCAAAACAACGTGCTTTCGCGATTTTTCTCGACATTGAAGGAACGCTCGGGCGGCGTTGCCGGCGTGCTCGACGGCGTCATGGATGTTTGGGGACGGCTACTCGTGGGATACGGTGATATCCAAGGCTCAGCCGACGAACTTATGGACGAGATGATTAAAGGCCTAGGAGGGGGCAGCGGCGCGTTGGGCTCCATCGCATCGTGGCTCGGCGATACCGTTTCGGCGTCCGTGGCGGCGCTGGGTTTGGAACCGTGCGACTTGCGCCTGCGAAAGCCGGTGCTGACCGATTCCGCCAATATCATTAAGAGTCCGGGGTCTGACATTGCGGGTCTCTCTCAAGCGCAAGACAAACTGCGAAGTATTCCGTTGGGCGTGACCGATCCCAAGGCGCTTTGCGAGGCGTTGGAATATCAAGTCGAACGCACCATTAGCGGTACGGTGTTCACACTTGCGGAGATTCCTCTGCCCGGCGGCGGCTCCATCCCGCTCACCGTCGATGTCGCCACGCTGGTTGGCGCTCTGGGCGGTGGGTCGTAATGAGTATCCGCATGCGTCTGCGCGAGGAGCGCGCCCAAGCGACGGTGGAGATGGCAGTGGTTACGCCCGTTTTGCTGGTGCTGGCACTCATCGTGTACAACGTCATGATCTTTGCCAGCGCTGTCGCGCGCTTCGACCGCGTGGTGCCCGACATCGTGCTAGCGCATGCCGTGGCGTCGGAGGGGGAGGGCGACGAAAGCTCTGGCGATGCCTCGGCGACGGTTCAGACTCAAATTCTGAATGCCATGGAAGGCTATGACTTACAGATCGAAGTGTCGAGCGAGCAAGGCGCGAAGGCATCGGATGGTGGCCTGCTCTCCCTATCCGGTACGTTTAGGACCTACACCTGCACAATGCACTATGAGCCGTGGCCGACTTCTCTCAGCATCGCTGGCGTTCCGCTGGGGGCGCCGACAACGTTGTCGCACGAGCGTGCGGTGACGGTCGATCCATGGCGTCCGGGGGTGGTCATGTGACCGCGGTCTCGTCCTACATCGCCTACGCGCGGGCACTCAATAGGCTGGGTTGGACGCCGGCCGAGTTTGTGGCGGCGGAGTCGTTTGTCGTGCGCCTGCGCGGCATGCTGGGACGGCGTCCGGTTGCCGCCAACGGCCTGCCGCTCGTCATGGCGTTTCCACGCTGCTCTTCGGTCCATACGTGTTTTATGGCCTATCCCATCGACATCGCCTTTATCGATGCACGCGGCTACGTTCTCGTATGCTACGAAAACGTACGTCCATGGCGTATGTGCTCCTGCCCCGGCGCCTGGGCCGTACTAGAGCGTCCTTCAATCATTGTTTCGACCCCTGCTCTCCAACGCGTGCCGGCTTAAGAATTGGCGACAGTGGACTTTCGTCATACGAAATTGGGTAAGATGGAGGAGAAGATGCATGGATGTTGAGATCCATCCCAACGCTAAAAAGCACCTGACGGAAAAGCAGGTGCTTAGCGCTTGGCTTGCGGTTACTGAGTGCATTCGTCGCGAGTCGAAGGACGAGCCGCCGAGATGGCTTGCGATTGGATGGCTCCCAGACGGACGAAGCGTGGAGCTTGTCGCGGTCGAGCTTGTCCGTGGGTGGCTTATCATTCATGCCTTGTCTCCAGTCCAGAAGAAATTTTGGCAGGAGATTGAACAGGCTCGGCAAAGGGGTCGATGATGGGCAAGACGTATACGGCCGCTAATGGTCAGGTTGTAACGGATGAAATGATTGACGCGTGGTGCGAGTCGTACGAGCGCGGAGAGTTTCCGGATGGCGAACACACCGTTGGTGGGATCGTGCATGGACGGCCCCCGCTCTCAGGTGAGGGGACGGCAACGCTGTCGGTCAAGATTCCTCTGGGAATGAAGGAGGCCATTCGTCGACGGGCGGCTGCCGAGGGGATGACGCCAAGTGAGTTTGCCCGTGCGGCTCTGAGTGAAAAACTTCTTGCTGCCGGCTGATGCCTCTGACGTGCCGATTTATAGAACCGAGGCTGTGCTCAAAAACTTTTTTAAAATTCTCGGTTGACCGGAACGCGTCCTTGGTTATACTAATCAAGCCTTGAAACAAGGCACACCTCAAATGGCTGGGTAGCTCAGTTGGTAGAGCAGAGGACTGAAAATCCTCGTGTCAGGGGTTCGATTCCCTTCCCCGCCACCTTGAATTGACTAGGACCTCTGCAAAGGGGTCCTTTTCTTTTATACAGCCCCCACATGGAATCGAACCCCGTGAGGGCGCGGAGCTGAGTAAACGCGTGAGCGTTTGCCAGCGCAGCTCGCAAGGCGCGAAGCGCCGCAGCGGTCCGCACGCGCGGAGCGCGGGCGCGATTCCCTTCCCCGCCACCTTGAATTGACTAGGACCTCTGCAAAGGGGTCCTTTTCTTTTATCGAGGGCTCTGCGGAAACTGCGTCCCGGAATTTGGCTTCAGAGTGGGATGCGTTTTCCGCTTTGAGGCCGCTTGGGAAAGCGCGACCCGGAATCCGGCGTCAGAATGGGATGTGCTTTCCTTTTGCGGTCTTTGGCGGAAACTGCGTCCCAGATCCCGCGCTCAGAACGGGATGCATTTTCCGGTTGAGGCCTCGAACGGAAAATGCATCCCAGTCTTTTGCGAAAAACGGGATGCGCTTTCCGGTCGCCTACCTCCGGCGCATATGTACATCTCGGCGCGCCATCTCGGGCCCGCCCGCCCAGACATTCCTCCCGCTTTTGCGCCACTTTACAGACCGTTCGGTCGTCTGTCCGCACGCGCGGGTATACTCAAAACGATACTTTTCCTATGCAATACAATGCAGGCTCGGCCTGCACGATCCGAAGGGAGCAGTGATGGAGAGGATACTCGGCGTTAATCTCTCTGGCTGGTTTATTCCCGAGCCTTGGGTGACCCCGTCGCTGTACGCGGCGACCGGTGCATCCAACGCAGCCGAGCTGCAGGAGGCCATGGGCACCGCCGCCTATAACGAGCGCATGCGCCGTCATTACGAGACGTTTGTGAGCGAGGACGATTTCCGCCGCATGGCGCAGATTGGCCTCAATGCCGTGCGTCTGCCGGTACCCTGGTATGCCTTTGGCTCGCAGGAGTCCGATGCGTCCTACATCTCGGTTGTCGACTACATCGACCGTGCAATTGAGTGGGCTGCCAAGTACGACATCCGCGTGCTGCTCGATCTGGCAACTGTGCCCGGTGGCCAGGGCGATTCCAACGATTCGCCCGCCACGCCAGAGGCTGTTGCCGAGTGGCATTCGTCCACCAACGGCCGTCATGTCGCGCTCGACGTGCTCGAGCGCCTGGCCGATCGCTACGGCGAGGCCGAGAGCCTGCTGGGCATTGAGCTGCTGGACACGCCGCAGATGAGCGTCCGTAAGAGCCTCTTCACCATGACGGATGGCATTCCGGCTCACTACCTGCGCAATTTCTATCGCGATGCCTACGAGCTCGTCCGTTCGTATATGCCCGAGGATAAGATCGTCGTCTTCTCGTCTTCGGGGCATCCCAGCGAGTGGAAGCATTTTATGCGCGGCGCTAAGTACAAGAACGTCTACATGGACCTTCACCTGTACCATTACCGCGACGAGCATGCGCTCGACATCACGAGCCCCCGCGGGCTGACGACGGCGATTTCGCGTAACAAGCGCGAGCTTAAAGAAGCGATTTCGACTGGGTTCCCCGTGCTGGTGGGCGAATGGTCGGGCGCGGCGATCTTTGCCAACTCGTCGGTTACGCCCGAGGGCCGCAATGCCTACGAGCGCGTGTTTATCGCCAATCAGCTGGCTTCGTTTGCGCCGGCTGCCGGTTGGTTCTTCCAAACGTGGAAGACCGAGAAGCGCATTGCAGCATGGGACGCCCGCGCGGCGCTCGGTACGCTCGAGCGCGGCATGATTGAATAGGTTGATATGACGCAAAACAGCGCCCATACGGGCAAACTCTATGTGGTCGGCACGCCCATCGGCAACTTGGGCGACCTGTCCCCGCGCGTTGGCGAGGCTTTTGCCGCCGCCGATGCCATTTGCTGCGAAGACACGCGTGTGACGTCAAAGCTGCTGATGCACCTGGGCATTTCCAAGCCGCTTGTCCGTTGCGACGAGAATGTGATCGCCAGCCGCGCCGCCGGCCTAGTCGACCGTCTGCTGGCGGGGGAGACCCTCGCCTTTGCCTCGGACGCCGGCATGCCGAGCGTGTCCGATCCCGGCCAGGCGCTGGTCGAGGCGGCGCGTGAGGCCGATGTGCCCGTCGAAGTTATTCCCGGGCCCTCTGCTTGCGTCACGGCGCTTGTTTCGTCCGGCATTCCCTGCGAGCATTTTTTCTTCGAGGGCTTTTTGGGCCGAAAGCACGGTGACCGTGTGCGCCGTTTGCAGCGCCTTGCCGTGGTGCCCGGCGCACTCATCTTCTACGAGTCTCCACATCGCATCGTGGCGACGCTTGAGGCCGTGGCGGAGGTCTTTCCCCAACGTGAGGTTGCCGTCTGCCGCGAACTCACCAAGCTGCACGAGGAGGTCTTGCGCGGGCCCGCCGCCCAGCTCGCCGAGGAGCTGCGTGCTCGCGGCGAGGTAAAGGGCGAGATTGCGCTGGTCATCGCGCCGCCGAGCGAGGACGAGGAGGCTGGTATCGTGCCGGTTGGCGCCGCGGCAGCGGATCCCGACGAGGCCCTGCGCGAGGATATCCGCGCCGCGCTCGAGGAGGGGGAGCCCGCGTCTGCGGTGGCCAAGCGCCTGTCTCAGAAGTATTCGCGCCGCAAGCGCGATGTCTATGCCATGGTGCTCGATATGCAATAGATGGAGGATATCCAGCCCTTGCGCTAGAATCATCCCCTGTATGCAACGTTTTTCTGGAGGACAAACCCCATGGATCAAAGCAAGCCTTCGTTCTTTATCACGACGCCCATCTACTACGTCAACGCCGATCCGCACCTGGGCACGGCTTATTCCACCATCATCGCCGACGTTCAGGCTCGCTATCGCCGCTCCGCTGGCTATAACGTCAAGTTCCTGACCGGCATGGACGAGCACGGCGAGAAGGTCGCCGAGGCCGCAGCCAAGCACAACATGACGCCGCAGGAGTGGACCGACAGCCAGGCCCCGCACTTCAAGGAGCTTTGGAGCAAGCTCGAGATTTCCAACGACGACTTCATCCGCACCACCGAGCCGCGCCAGCATCATGCTGTGCAGTACCTGTGGGAGCGCATGAAGGAGTCCGGCTACCTGTATAAGGGCAGCTACGACGGTTGGTATTGCGTGCCTGACGAGACCTACTTCACTGATACGCAGGTCCAGAAGGGCGACGAGGAGTACGGCAGCGTCGGCCAGCACCTGTGCCCCGACTGCCACCGTCCGCTTGAGCGCGTGCAGGAGGAGTCCTACTTCTTTAAGCTTTCCGCCTTCCAGGACAAGCTGCTCAAGCTCTATGACGAGCACCCCGACTTTGTCGAGCCTGCGTTCCGTATGAATGAGGTACGCAGCTTTGTCGAGGGCGGCCTTAATGACCTTTCCGTGAGCCGTACGAGCTTTGACTGGGGCATCCAGGTCCCGTTTGACGAGGGTCACGTGACCTACGTGTGGTTCGATGCGCTGCTCAACTATATGACGGCCGTCGGCTACGGTGTCGACACCGATGAGGCGCGTGCCGAGCTGGCCTATCGCTGGCCCGCGCAGTTCCACATCGTGGGTAAGGACATCATCCGCTTCCACTGCGTCATTTGGCCCGCCATGCTCATGGCCATTGGCGAGGCCCTGCCCGAGCACGTCTTTGCCCACGGCTTCCTGACCGTGCGCAATGCCGAGACTGGCAAGGCCGAGAAGATGTCCAAGAGCCGCGGCAACGCCATCGCTCCGCAGGACGTTATCGACATGCTGGGCGTCGAGGGCTATCGCTACTACTTCATGACCGACGTCGTTCCCGGTACCGACGGCGCCATCAGCTTCGATCGCATGGAGCAGGTCTACAACGCCGACCTGGCCAACAGCTGGGGCAATCTGATTTCGCGTTCGCTCAACATGAGCGCAAAGTACTTTGACGGCTGCGCCCCGGCTAAACCGGCGTCTGCCGACGCGTTCGACAACCCGCTGGCAAAGATTGCCGATGGTCTGGTCGAGCGCTACATGACCAAGATGGACGTGCTCGATTACGGTGGAGCTAAGGACGAGGTAATGGAGCTCATCCACGCCGCCAACCACTACATCGAGGACTCCGAGCCCTGGGCGCTTGCCAAGGACGAGGCCAAGGCTGACGAACTGGCATTTGTGATCTACAACCTGCTCGAGGCCATCCGCATTGCTGCTCACCTGCTGATGCCGCTCATGCCCCAGACTTCTGTCGAGGCTCTGCGCCGTCTGTCCTGTGAGGGCGAGGCCGCGAGCGACGACCTCAAGGGCATTTGCACTTGGGGCCTGCTTGCCGGCGGTCAGCCCGTCGAGAAGGGCGATCCGCTGTTCCCGCGTCTGGCGTAGAGACCGCGCGAGCGCCATATCGGCAATTTGCTGTTTGGATGTAAGGGCATGGCCGCAACGGTCCATGCCCTTTCGTTTCAAGACGCCGCCATCATGCTAAGGAGGCAACCATGACAACTTCGCCTTTGGCAAACCCCACGGCAACTAGGGAGCTGCTGGAGGAGTTTGGCCTTGCGACCAAGCATCGCCTGGGCCAGAACTTTCTAATCGACAATCATGTGATCGAGCGTATCTGCGAGCTTGCCGAGCTTGCAGGTGACGAGCGCGTACTCGAGGTGGGTCCGGGTTGCGGTACGTTGACACTTGCGTTGCTGCAGGAAGCGGCGTGCGTTACGTCCATTGAGGCCGATCCTGAGCTCGAACCGGTGCTCGACGCCCACGCCGCCGACTATGCCAACTTCCGCTTTATCATGGGCGACGCGCTTAAGGTGGGCCCGGAGCAGATTGAGCAGGCCGCCGGTGGTGAACCCACGGTGTTTGTCGCGAACTTGCCCTATAACGTGGCGGCGACAATCATCCTGCAGTTCTTCCAGACGATGCCCGCGCTCAAGCGCGCCGTCGTCATGGTGCAAAAGGAGGTTGCCGATCGTATTGCCGCAACGCCGGGCAACAAGACCTATGGCGGCTACACGACAAAGCTCGGCCTGTATGCGCAGGTTACGGGTCGCTTTGAGGTGCCGCCGCGTTGCTTTATGCCGGCGCCGCACGTGGACTCGGCCGTCGTGCGTATCGACCGTGTTGACGGCGTGGTGCCCGAAGGACTCGACCGCGAGTTTGTGGCCCGCGTGATTGATGCTGCATTTGCTCAGCGTCGCAAGACCATTCGCAACTCCATGAGCGCCAACGGCTTTGCCAAGGACGTGCTCGATGCCGCTTTTGAGGTTTGCGGTATCGCACCCACCACGCGTGCCGAGACGCTTGATGTTGCCGACTTTGTCCGCCTGGCCCAGGAGCTAATCCATGATGCCTAATGCCGCACGCGTGACGTTTACCAAGAAAAAGAAGACGGTTGCCTGCCCCGTGCCCTTGGCACCGCTTGCCGACACGCATGCGCATCTGCTTTCGTTTTGGGGCAAAGAAGTGCCCGAGACGCTCGTGCGCGCCAAAGCCGCGGGCGTCGACCTGTTGGTGACGATGTTCGATCCCATCGCTGACAAACGCAGCGTGGCGGACTATAGCGACTGGCTGGTGCGCGAAATTCTGCCGATGCGGGATATTCCGCAGATCAAGTATCTTGCCGGCGTGCATCCGTATGGCGCGCCGGACTATACCGACGACGTTCACGCACAGGTCGTTTCCGCACTCGATGACCCCTTATGCGCCGGTATCGGCGAGATCGGTCTGGACTACCACATGGATTACGACGACGATATCGCGCCGGCGCCCCATAGCGTGCAGATTGACTGCATGGCACGTCAGCTCGAAGTTGCCGTGCGCCGCAATGTGCCGGTGGAGCTGCACCTGCGGCACGAGGATTCGGACGGGGAGCGCAACTCGCACGTTGATGCGTACAACGTACTGCGCGAGGTGGGTGTGCCCCAGGCCGGTTGTGTGCTGCACTGCTTTGGCGAGGACTGCGCCACGATGGAGCGCTTTGTGGAGCTGGGCTGCTATATCGCCTATGGTGGTGCAGCCACCTTTAAGCGCAACGACGATGTGCGCGAGGCATTTGCGGCAACCCCACTCGATCGAATTATGTTCGAGACGGATTGCCCGTATATGGCTCCGGAGCCCATCCGCGGTCTTGAATGCGAGCCCGCAATGATCTCCATTACGGCAAACGCGCTGGTTAACGACCGTGTCGATCGCACTGGTGAGGATGCCGAAACAATCGCGCAAGCCGCTTGGGAAAATGCTCGCAAACTTTTTCAAAAATAGTTCTTGCGTTCGTGGTGGCGCTCCGTTATTCTAATTCCTGCACGCGGGCGTGGCGGAATTGGCAGACGCGTACGGTTCAGGTCCGTATGGGGGCAACCCCATGAAGGTTCAAGTCCTTTCGCCCGCACCATTAAATGGAAGAGCTCCCAGCAATGGGAGCTTTTTTGTTATGGGCCCATCGCAGGGACTTGAACCTGCGAAGGAGCGAGCGTAAAGAAAACGCGGAGCGTTTTTAGCGAGCTGGCGAGGACGCCGGCAGGCGGCCGAAGCCGGTGCGGATCCGCGAAGCGGATACGCGGACGTCCTTTCGCCCGCACCATTACATGAAAGAGCTCCCAGCGATGGGGGCTTTTTTGTTATGCACGATCTCCTTGGACGGGTATCCTAATGCCAACGTGTGCCTATCAGAGGAGAGACCATGCTGTTTTCCGGTATCATCGCCGCCCTTACCAGCCTTTTGATTCCCATCATCATCCTGTTGCTGTTGCTTCCCAGCGCCTGCTATGTCGTTGAACAGCAGCATGCTGTGATCATCGAGCGCCTGGGCAAGTTCAACCGCATCGTCAACGCGGGCTTCCACATGAAGGTGCCCGTGATCGACCGCAAGGCTGCCACGGTGAGTCTGCGCACCATGAAAAACGGTTTTGGCATCGACGTTAAGACCCAGGACAACGTGACCATCGGCCTTGAGGTCTCTGCTCAGTACCACGTGAGCTATGACATGGGCGCCGGCCCGGCAGATTCGGGTATCTACAAGAGCTACTACATGCTGCAGGAGCCCGTCGACCAGATGCGCGATTTTATCACCGACGCCCTGCGCTCTTCGATTCCCGTCTACACACTCGATGAGGTCTTTGCCAAGAAGGATGACATCGCCAAGGATGTCAACGCTACCGTTTCCGAGCAGATGGCCGCCTACGGCTTCACCCTCGTGTCGACGCTCATCACCAAGATCGCACTGCCGACCGAGGTCGAGAACTCCATGAACGACATCAACGCCGCCCAGCGCAAGCGCGCTGCGGCACAGGAGCTCGCCGAGGCAGACCGCATCAAGCGCGTCACCGAGGCGACCGCCGAGGCCGAGGCTATGGAAAAGGCGGGCGAGGGCATCGCCAACCAGCGCAAGGCCATCGCGCTGGGTATCAAAGATTCGCTCGAGATCATCCAGGAGACGGGTGTCGGCAATGACGAGGCCAACCAACTGTTCATGTTTACGCAGTGGTCCGAGATGATGACGGAGTTTGCTCGCACGGGTAAAACCTCGACGGTCGTGCTGCCGAGCGACTTCTCGCAGTCGGCCTCAATGTTCGAACAGATGCTGACCGCCGGCAAAGTTCAAAACGATTCGAAGGAGTAGACGCGCGTGAAATACACCGTCGTTTGCGTCGGTAAGCTCAAGGAGCGCTTTTGGAAGGACGCGTGCGCTGAGTACACCAAGCGCCTAGGTGCCTATGCCAAGGTCGATATCCGCGAGGTGGCCGATATCGACCCGGCCAAGGCGGGCGGTGTGGATGCCGCACGTGACAAGGAGGGGGCGGCGATTCTTGCTGCCCTGCCGTCTCGAGCGCATGTGATCCTGCTGGCTATCGAGGGCAAGGAGCGTTCGAGTGAGGAGTTCTCGGCGCGGCTTGACGATCTTATGCTGCGAGGCAACAGCGACATCGCCTTTGTGATTGGCGGATCGGACGGCGTGAGTGATGAGGTGCGCGCCCGCGCCGACGAGATGCTCAGCTTTGGACGCATTACCTTGCCGCATAACCTGGCACGCGTGGTGTTGCTGGAGCAGATCTACCGTGCCTGCAAGATCAGTCGTGGCGAGCCGTATCACAAATAGGTCGGCAATACGAAACAATGGCGTGGGACAATACCTTTCGTTTTGAGGAATGTGTCTGAAAGGACTATGAGATATGAAGATTGGATTTGTCGGTTTTGGCAATATGGCGAGCGCTATGGCCGATGGCTGGATCGCTGCCGGTGTAGCTGCGAGCGACATGTGCGCCTGCGCGGGTCGCTACGACGCACTGGTTGAGCGCTGCGAGGCGCGCGGCATGGCCGCCTGCCACGATGCCGCCGAGGTTGTCGCCGCATCCGATATCGTGGTCGCTGCGGTCAAACCGTATATGATCGAGAAGATATTCGCCCCGCTCAAGGATGCTCTTGCCAAAAAGGTCGTTCTGTCGGTTGCCTGGACCTGGGACAGTGCCAAGTGGGAGCAGGTCCTGCCGGGCGTCGCGCATATCTCGACGGTGCCCAACACGCCGGTTTCGGTGGGCGAGGGCGTCATCGCTTGCGAGAAGGCTTCCACGCTTAGTGATGAGCAGAGCGCAGTGGTGCTTGATCTGCTTGGCAAGCTCGGTGCGGTGGTCGAGCTCGATACGAGCCTGCTGTTCGTGGGCGGCACGGTGGGTGGTTGCGCTCCGGCATTTGTCGCTATGGCAATCGAGGCCCTGGGCGATGCGGCGGTCAAGCACGGTATCCCGCGTGCCGATGCCTATCGCATTGTGAGCCAGATGGTGCTAGGTACGGCAAAGTTGCAGCTTTCAACTGGTCAGCATCCTGCGGCGATGAAGGATGCCGTATGCTCGCCCGGTGGTGCCACCATCAAGGGCGTCGTTGCACTCGAGGACGCCGGCATGCGCAGCGCCCTGGTCAAGGCAATTGACGCAACTCTCCAGTAAAACCTGCCATTTAGGGACAGGTTTATTTTGGCAGGTTTTTCCTGCGGTTTTGTCGTATGTGCGAAAAGCGCCCCGCAACCGGATCGTTACCGGTTGCGGGGTGCTTGCGTTTGCCCAGATAAAACCGACCAAAATAAACCTGTCCCTTTTTGGCAGGTTAGTCCCAGAAGCTGTCTTCCTCATCCTCGGACTTGGGTCCGCGGTCGACGTACATCTTATGGGTACGCTTCTCCATTACAAAGGCAAGAATCGCAAATAACAGGATGCCGCCGGCGAAAAGGATGGCAAAACCGGTGCGGGTGCCAAACAAAAAGGAAAAAACTGCGTCCATTGGGTGCCTTCTTGCGTAGTTGAGTTGGGTCGTAAACGCTCATAAGTATATACTTGCCCATACATGTACAAGGTTGCAACCTAAATGGAATGTATATCGCCGGAGGATCTAATGCTTGATATCAAGTTTGTTCGCGAGAACCCCGATGCCATCGATGTCGCCATGGCTAACCGCCAGACGTCTTGGGATCGCGAGAAGTTCTTTGAGCTCGACGACGAGCGCCGTGCCGTCATCACCGAGGTCGAGGAGCTCCAGGCCACGCGTAATGCCGAGTCCAAGAAGATCGGCGCCCTGATGAAGGAGGGCAAGAAGGACGAGGCCGAGGCCGCCAAGGAGGCCGTGCGCGCCGTCAACGAGAAGATTGACGGTCTGGCCGAGCGCCGCACTGCCCTCGAGCAGGAGCAGTACGACTTCATGGCTCACCTGCCCAACATTCCCTGCGAGGCCACGCCGTACGGCAAGGACGAGGACGAGAACATCGAGCGTCGTCGTTGGGGCACCCCGCGCGAGTTCGACTTCGACTTTAAGCCGCACTGGGATCTGGGCACCGACCTCGACATCCTCGACTTCGAGCGCGGCAACAAGCTCTCCGGCAGCCGTTTCACCGTTCTCGGTGGCGCCGGTGCCCGCCTGGAGCGTGCCCTCATCAACTTCTTCCTCGATACGCACACCAGCCGTGGTTTTAAGGAGTGGTGGCCGCCCATCGTCGTCAAGCGTCAGACCATGTTCGGTACGGGCCAGCTGCCCAAGTTCGAGGATGACGCCTATCACGTCTCGGGCGACAACTTCCTGATCCCTACCGCCGAGGTCGTGCTCACCAACCTGCACGCCGGCGAGGTCCTCGACGCCGACACCCTGCCGCGCCGCTACACCGCCTTCACCCCCTGCTTCCGCGAGGAGGCCGGTTCCGCCGGTCGCGACACCCGCGGCATCATCCGCCAGCACGAGTTCGACAAGGTCGAGATGGTCAAGTTCGCTAAGCCGGAGGAGTCCGACGAGGAGCTCGAGAGCATGACCGCCGAGGCCGAGTACCTGCTGCAGCAGCTGGGCCTTCCGTATCGCGTGATTAGCCTGTGCACCGGCGACTTGGGCTTCTCTGCCCGTCAGACCTACGACATCGAGGTCTGGCTGCCGAGCTACAACGCCTACAAGGAGATCAGCTCCTGCTCCAACTGCGGTGACTTCCAGGCTCGCCGCGCCAACATCAAGTATCGCGACCCCGAGAACTTCAAGGGTTCGCGCTACCTGCACACTCTCAACGGTTCCGGCCTGCCGGCCGGCCGCACCATGGCCGCCATTCTGGAGAACTACCAGAACGCCGACGGCACCATCACGATTCCCGAGGTTCTGCGTCCTTACATGGGCGGCCTCGAGAAGATTGAGCCGGTCGCGTAACTTGGCTGCATAGGGGGTATGCAAGGGCGCTCCTTCGGGGGCGCCCTATTTCGTACGCAGGTCCATACCATGCCGTGCGGACAGCTCAATAGAAAACACACGAACAACTGTTCTGTATACAGCCATCTACCTGCTATGCTTTTGCTAAATAAGAGCGAGAGAAAGGGGACGCGATGGAGCTGTTTGATGATCGGGTGGTTTTGTTTGAGAGCGACGAGGGCGGGGAGTACCTGCTTGTAACGTGTGAGCCGTCTGGCATGGGCGGCCTGGTGGTTCGGCAGACGAGTGAGGGTCCGTTGACACAATGGTGCTTTGAGGAGTCGCCGCATGTGGTCGAGACCTTTGTGACGCACGAGGGACTTGTGGCGCTGGAGCACTTCTATGGAGTTGGGACTTCCAACCAGGTCGCGCGCATGCTGAGCATCTCGGTTGCCGATTATGATTGTGCCCAGCGGGTGAGATCGCTCCTGAGGGAACTTGATGCCAAGTTCGACGTGATCGAAAAGCCAATCGATCGTACGGGGCACAGCGGTATATGCGGAGCAGCATGACAAAACTGCGTTCCACAAAAAAGTTTGAGATTGTGCTTGACTCCAATAAGCTAAAGTGGTTTTATATGTCTTGCGCTGCGGCGTTACCTCAGCTGGATAGAGGGTCTGACTACGAATCAGAACGTCATAGGTTCGAATCCTATACGCCGCACCATTTGAGATTAAAGCTCCCGGCAACGGGGGCTTTTCTTTTACGTAAACACTGCATGGATTCGAACCTCGGTCGAGGCGCGGGCGTAAAGAAAACGCGGAGCGTTTTTAGCCCGCGGGCGAGTCCGCCGGCAGGCGGGCGAAGCCGGTGCGGATCCGCGCAGCGGATGCGCGGAATCCTATACGCCGCACCAATTGAAATTGAAAGCCTCCGGCAACGGGGGCTTTTCTTTTTCGGAAACCATGCATTGATACGAACCTCGGTTGAGGCGCGAGCGTCTTAATCATCACTTCGTAAAATTTTTCCAAATTGTCGCTTGACCCATCGAGGGGTCACGTGCATAATAATCCGTGCGTTGCGGCGTTACCTCAGCTGGATAGAGGGTCTGACTACGAATCAGAACGTCATAGGTTCGAATCCTATACGCCGCACCAATTGAGTTTTAAGCCTCCGGAAACGGGGGCTTTTCCTTTACGGGGGCATTGCGGAGATTCGAACCTCGTTCGAGGCGCGAGCGTCAAGAAAACGCGGAGCGTTTTTAGCGAGCGGGCGAGTCCGCCGGCAGGCGGGCGAAGCCGGTGCGGATCCGCGCAGCGGATGCGCGGAATCCTATACGCCGCACCAACTGAACTTTAAAGCCTCCGGTAACGGAGGCTTTTCTTATATGTCGATATACTTGAGAAGTTGCTTTTGCCGTGTTTGAAAGTATCGAGTCGATTGACTGCGTCAAATGAGTAAAAATCAAATTTGATAACTTTTTTCGAAAAATGCTTGACATTTATTCAGTCGATGTGCATAATAATCAACAAGTCGCGGCGTTACCTCAGCTGGATAGAGGGTCTGACTACGAATCAGAACGTCATAGGTTCGAATCCTATACGCCGCACCATTTGAGATTAAAGCTCCCGGCAACGGGGGCTTTTCTTTTACGTAAGCACTGCATGGATTCGAACCTCGGTCGAGGCGCGGGCGTAAAGAAAACGCGGAGCGTTTTTAGCCCGCGGGCGAGCGCGCCGGCAGGCGGGCGAAGCCGGTGCGGATCCGCGCAGCGGATGCGCGGAATCCTATACGCCGCACCATTTGAGATTAAAGCTCCCGGCAACGGGGGCTTTTCTTTTACGTAAACACTGCATGGATTCGAACCTCGGTCGAGGCGCGGGCGTGAAGAAAACGCGGAGCGTTTTAGCCCGCGGGCGAGCGCGCCGGCAGGCGGGCGAAGCCGGTGCGGATCCGCGCAGCGGATGCGCGGAATCCTATACGCCGCACCAATTGAACTTGAAGCCTCCGGCAACGGGGGCTTTTCTTTTATGCCGCCGCTGCATGGATTCGAACCTCGGTCGAGACGCAGGCGTAAAGCGGACTATTTCCTGTCGACTCGTGTAAGATTTCGAGTAGGTGTCGCGGCCCATCCGTGACCACTCCTTCTTCAAGCGACCGATCAGGGTGATACTTCGTGGCAGAGCGTCCGACATACAAGCTCAGGTTTCTCGATCCCAAGAAGCGCTTTCCGGCGATGCCCGAGCAGCCTGCGGGGCGCTCATATGGCGTGGTCTGGAAACTCTTTGGCGAGGACCAGCATGAATCTTGTTATGTCGTCGAATTCGTTGGCAAAAGCCATGTGTCGCTTTTGGGCTACGTAAGCGTTTCGGGTGAGGTGTACAAGGTGGACCGCCCCGTTAGCGAGGCTCCGCTGCCCAACGATCCCGACATGGAGCTGGTCCTTGACGAGTCGGATTCCAGTATTGGTGAGATTATGGTAAGGGAAGCCAACGGTGCAATGCGTACGTGTGCGCAAACTGCCGGCTCTCCCGAAGGCCCCATGCGCGAGCAGTCCGACCACGAGACATGGAATTCGACCCGCGCCCTTCCTTACGGCGAGTTCATGGCCTCAATGTTCTTGCGCTACGTGATATTTGCCAACTCCGAAAGCGCTATTGCGAACACGGCGGGCGTCGACGGTCTCGATGCGGACATGCAAAACGTTGTCGACAAAATAAAGCTCGTAAAGTTGCCCGAGCCGGTCGAGGTGTTTTTGGGCTTTAACACGGCACCGCTACCTGACGCTATCGAGACGCTGCTCTACCGTGTCGACCATGCCGAGAATCCGAGCGGTATCGAGCGTTATGCGGCCGCCCTTATGAGCGAGGTCGACTTGCCCCGACTGCGCACCATCGCCGCCAAGTCCGAGATGAGCCTGGCTCGCATCGATCGCTCAAAGCTTTTCTATCTCAATTTTGATCGTAGCCTGCTGGACCAGGACGAGATTGACATGCTGCTTGCCATCGAGTGCCGTCTCAACCGCCTCTCTGGCATCCTCGAGCGCATCGGGGCCGGATTGGCCCCTGCGGCATCCTCGCCGAGCCTTGAGGGCTGCGCGCTCTTTGATGCGTGGCATATCGCCAAGACGACCAACGATGTTCCCCGACTGCTCGATACGGCCTCGAGCGATAACCCGTGGGGCAAACCGGGTACGGTGGCTTGCCAGCCGGGCGGTGAGTGGGATGTGCGTACCCGCTTCGCGCGTATTGTCGAGGCGCTTAACGTGGTCACACGGCTCGACTATACCTATCGGGCAAACGTTGCCGAGGGGATTATGCTCGTTCGGTTTGGGCGGTCTGTCGTTGATGCCATGCCGCAACGTGAATACGACGCTCAGGATGACGCCTGGCGCGAGCTGGACGAGGACATGCGCGCGATCTGGGCCGCGGAGCACGATGCGCGCGTGGCACTTACGCTTGCGGCAGCGTGTTTTGCCGCGGGCACCTGCATCACGCGCTGCTATGTGCAGATTGCTGCTCCCGACAGTGAGCAGGGCGAGCGCGTTGTCGCAACGTATTTCTTTGGGCGCGCGGCCTATCTGGCCGATTGCGTGCCTGTCGCCAAGGATCTTGAGAGCATGGACATGGACGATATGCCGTGCAAGCGTGTGCTTGAGGCGTATGAGTCAACCGCTCCGGAGACGATTGAGCCTGCGGAGGTTCATGCTCGTCCGCGTGATGACCATCGCACACTGCCGCCGGCGCTGCGCGATCTGCTGCTTGCCGATACGGCTGACGAGTTGGAGGTCATGGAAGAGGACGACGACCCATACGTGGCCCGCGTTGTTGAATTGCGCGAGCAGGCAAAAGTCGACCGTACAGGTGCCTTTGAAGGCTTTTCCCGTCTTGTCGAGGAGTTGGAGGCTAAGTGCGCCGTCGCCGAGCTTTTGGCGACAGGTCCGGTTCAAACGCAGTTTTGCGATAACCAGCTGGTACGCATGGTGCTACCGGTGTTGGAAGAAGACCGCTCTGTGCGAATCCTTCATGCGCCCGATGCGCTGTACTTTGCCCAGCACGAGATCTGCAGCTTTTACGCCGAGCAAGAGGACTTTGAACGAGCACTGCCCGAGGTGCGCCATCTTTACGATCTGGCACGCTCGTCCATGCAATCGCACTTTGCGCTCATCAACGTGCTTGCGCGTCTGGAGCGCTTTGACGAGATTATCGAGGTGGCGCGCCACGGCCTACGTATTGCCAGCGATCGTTCTGCAATCGGCTACCTGTTCTATCGCTTGGCGTTTGCCTATTGGAATTGCGATCAGCTCGACCTGGCGCTGGCTTGTTACCGTCTGGTGCCGCGCGGCGAGGAGTCGGGCAGTAGCGCGCTGGAAGAAATGCAGGGCCTTATGAATGAGATGGGCGTCAGCGAGCCTCCGACGTTCGAGGAGGCGGTCGAGACCATCCGCAAGGCTGGACTCGAGCTGCCGCCAGTGTCCGCCGTGACGAATCAGCTGGCAGATGCCGCTGTGCAACTGGTCGACAACGGCTTCTTTTTCCTGGCACGCGGTTGCATCTTCCAAATGTGGCGCACCATGGGCAACGACGAGCTCGGCTCCCTCAACCGCTCGCTGGGGTAGGCGAAGCCTCCAAGGAGGAAAGGATGCTAGGCAATTAGAAAATTTCCTCTTGCCCATCCTTGGCTGTTTGGTTACTATAGAACGGCTGTTACGGAGAGCTGACCGAGAGGCCGAAGGTGCTCGCCTGCTAAGCGAGTATGCCCCAAAAGGGCATCTGGGGTTCGAATCCCCAGCTCTCCGCCAGTACGAATTTGAAGAAGGGTCCCATTTGGGGCCCTTTTTTGTGCGGAGAAAGGAGGCTGGGGATTCGAACCCGAGAGGGCACGGGCGTTAAGCAAACGCGAAAGCGTTTGTAGCCCGTGGGCGAAAAGCCGCCAGGCTTTGAAGCCGGAGGGCATGCGTAGCATGTCCGGACATCCCCAGCTCTCCGCCAGTTTAACTTTAAAGAAGGGTCCCATCGGGGGCCCTTTTTTATTATCGAGAAAGGGCGCTGGGGATTCGAACCCTCAAAAAAAGGAGGCATCCTTTCGGACACCTCCTTTCAGCGAGTGTATTGTTCTTCGATCTTACATCTCGGGCGCCTTGGCTACGGTCTCGCTCTCGGCTGTGAGCGGGCGGTTGTCGATGCGGCGGCCCAAGCGATCGAGCTTCACGAGCAGCCATTCAATGGGATTCGGCCCTGCACCTTCCTCGTCGGCAACTAGGTCCATGACGGCGATCTTGGTGCCGTCCTGCTTGAGCGTAACGCTGCCCACCTTGTCGCCCACATGCACCGTGCCCGAAAGATCGTCGTAGCTAACCTTTTCGGTCACCTCGCCGGCAAGGGAAAACACGGTCGCTTGCGCCGTGGGGTCGGCGAGCGTGGCGTCGATCGTCTTGTCCGTCCAATCTGTCTGGCCAATGCGCGCCATAAGCGGGTTGCCGTTGGCGGTCTTTTCCTGCGTGTTGGCGATCGCGACCGTCACCTTGTGACCGTAGTACCAATTGGCAAGGGTTGCGGTATCGGTAAAGCGCTGGTCGGTGGTGGTGGAGTTCAAAACGACGGTGTAGATCTCGTCGCCATCGCGGTTGTAGGCACTCGTAAAGCAATAGCCCGCGTCGTCGGTGGTGCCGGTCTTGCCGCCGATGTTGCCATCTTGGCCCAGCAAATAGTTATGCGTGTCCATGGAATGCGAATGGTCGGTGCCGTCGGCGCCCGTGACCTCGATCCAGGAATCTTCGCTCGCTACGACCTCGCGGATCGTGTCGTTTTTCATGGCCTCCTGCATCATCAGCGCCACGTCATGTGCGGTTGAGTGCATTTCGCCAGCCCACTCATCAAAGTCCAGACCATGCGGGTTTTCAAAAAGCGTACCGGTACAGCCGAGCTTCTTAGCGCGCTCGTTCATGGCCTTCACAAAGGTGGCCTCGGCGTCTTTGGTCTTAGGGTCGATCTTCTTGCCCACATATTCGGCGAGCACGATGGCGGCGTCGTTGCCCGAGGGAATCATCAGGCCGCGCAGCGCCTGCTCCACGGTAAGCTTGTCGCCTTCGAGCAAGCCGGCGGTCGAATTGCCCACGGTGGCTGCGGCGTTGCTCACCGTGACCTTCTCGTCCATCTTGCAATTCTCGACGGTTAGGATTGCGGTCATGACCTTGGTGATCGAGGCAATTTTGACCTGCTCATCGGCGTCGCGGGCATAGTAGACGGTGCCGTCTTTGCCCATGACGAGGGCATTGGTCGCATCGATATCGGGCAGGTTTTCGGCCGTGATGCCGCGCGCATCGGCGGTTTTGCCGCAAACATTGTCGGTCGTGAGCACTTGGGCGCCGGCGACGGTGGGCGCGCCAGCGGCAAGGGCGATAGCGCAGACAAAGCTGGCGGCAAGCTGGGCTGGGCGCTTTGCAAAAGAGGTGAGGGACTTCACGGATTTCGCTTTCGACGGGATGGTCTCTTCTGGAACTAGAGTATATCGTTTGCCGGCGTCGGCAATCATCGCGTGCGTGCGTGGCCCACATCCGCGCCCGAACGGGCACAAGGGTGCTTAAGGCCGACTTAATCACCCGCGCTTGTTGTGTGTGGCGTGCGTCGCCTCGGGCATAATGGAGCGCGAGAGGAGCACGCATGAACGAGCGCATACTGGTAGTTGATGACGAGAAGGCCATTGCCGACTTGGTTGGTATCTACCTTACAAAAGAGGGCTTTGATGTCCAGATTGCCTATAGCGGGGCCGATGCTGCCAAGGCAATCTTGGAGCAGGAGTTCGATCTGGCGCTGCTGGATGTCATGCTGCCCGATATCGATGGGTTTGAGCTGCTGCGTACGATCCGTTCCAGCCATACCTATCCCGTGATCATGCTGACGGCGCGCGATGCCCAGCAAGACAAGATCGAGGGCCTTTCGCTTGGCGCGGACGATTACGTGGTTAAGCCGTTCCGTCCGCTGGAGCTCATCGCGCGCGTGCACGCTCAGCTTCGCCGCTACACCAGCTACGGTAGCCGTGCACAGGCGGCCGAGTCGCCGACCATTCAGCTCGACGGCTTGGAGATCAACCGCGATGCTCGTTCCGTAACGGTGGACGGTTCACCGGTACGCCTCACACCCACCGAGTATTCAATCTTGCTGTATCTGGTCGAGCATCGCGGCAGCGTGGTGGCCGTGGAGGACCTGTTCCGCGCGGTATGGAACGAGGACTTTATGCCCGGCTCCAACAATACGGTGATGGTGCACATTCGCCATTTGCGCGAAAAAATCGGCGACGACGCACAAAAGCCACGCTTTATCAAAAACGTCTGGGGCGTCGGCTACATCATCGAATAACGCTTTTCGCTTGTGAGGATCTTGATATGACAAAAGACGATAGGCAAGCGTTCGAGGTGCCCGATCGGCTCTTTGAATACGTGAGGTCGGTCGTCGACAACCGCGCGCTTGCAACGGTGCTGCTCTTTTTGCTGAGCCTGCTGCTGATTGGCATCGACAACATCGTCGGAATCTTGGCGGCGCTGCTTGTCGGCTTTTTGCTGATCGATCGATTTGAGATCGTGTGCCGCTGCGTGGTGATTGGCGGCGCCGCGTGGGCCATGACGTTGGCGATTGGCGCCATGGCGCTCGGCGGCATCGAAGGGCCGGTGCTGTTTGATGCCGGCTTTGTATTCAACATGCTTGGCTTTGTGCTGGCGCTTGCCGTGTGCGTGCTGTTCTTGTGCGGCCGCGCCCTGTACTACCAGGGCTACGAGCAGGGCGAGCAGCATGCCGATTGTGTGCTGGCTGTTCGTATTCAAGATCGCCTGATCGATCACCCCGACACCTGGGACAACATCGACGGCGACTTCTTGGAGGTCGAGGGCGCCCTTAATCGCGTGCGTGACCGTGAGCGCAAGGTGCAGCAAGCTCTGCGTGACGAGTCGCATCGCAAGGACGATCTGGTCACGTACTTGGCACATGACCTACGCACCCCGCTTGCCAGTGTGGTGGGCTATCTTTCGCTGCTGCAAGAGGCTCCTGAGCTGCCGGTTGAGCAACGTGCGCACTTTACGGGCGTGGCTCTCGACAAGGCGCACCGGCTCGATGCGCTCATCGAAGAGTTCTTCGATATCACACGCTTTGACTTCCACGATATCGTGCTCACGCGCGGCTATGTTGATCTGGGGTTGCTGCTGGCTCAGGTGGCTGACGAGTTCTATCCCATCCTCAACGAGCAGCATAAGGAAGCCCAAGTTGATATTCGCGAGGACCTGACGGTGCTCGTGGATGGCGACAAGATGGCTCGCGTGTTCAACAACATCATGAAAAACGCCGTCGCCTATAGCTATGAGGGCTCGACTATCACGATTGAGGCCGGGCGCCAAGACGATGGCGGCGTGCGCGTGCGCTTTATCAATCAGGGCGATCCTATCCCTGCGGCTAAGCTCAAGGTGATCTTTGAGAAGTTCTATCGCCTGGATGCGGCGCGTGCGACCAATCGCGGCGGCGCTGGACTGGGGCTTGCCATCGCCAAGGAGATCATCGCGGCACACGGCGGTACCGTTGCATGTGAATCGACGCCCGAACACACGATATTCACCATCGAGCTGCCCGCCGCATAGCCAGCGTGCCCTTACAAACACTTGACAATGTGCTCACGTGCGTATGAGCCGCGATTTCTACTATCGATACTGCTGAATTGATATCGATGTGGAGGTATGCGGTATGACGGCTGCTGCGGCTGTGGAGCCCACGGAGCTTGAAGAACTCATGAAAGCGCAGGCCGAGGCCGCGCACGAGCGCGAGGTTGGGGATGCGACTCGCCCCACGGCAGAGGATCTTGCCGCCTCGCCGACGCGCATCGACGTCGAGGGCCTCGACCTGTTCTATGGCGACCATCATGCGCTCAAGGACGTGAATATCAAGATTCGCGACAAGCAGATCACCTCGTTTATCGGGCCTTCGGGCTGCGGAAAGTCCACGTTGCTGCGCTGCTTTAACCGCATGAACGACGGCATCAAGGATTGCCGCATCGAGGGCAAGATTGCACTCGACGGCCAGAATATCCTGGGCGATTACGACATCTGCCGTTTGCGCCAGCGCGTGGGCATGGTGTTTCAGCGCCCCAACCCGTTTCCCATGAGCATCTACGACAACGTCGCGTATGGTCCGCGCGGCATGGGCGTGCGCGATCGCGCTGTGCTGGATGAGCTGGTCGAGGACTCCCTGCGTCGCGCTGCCCTGTGGGACGAGGTCAAGGACAAGCTCAAGGAGTCGGGCCTGGGTCTTTCGGGTGGACAGCAGCAGCGCCTGTGCATCGCCCGCGCGCTGGCCGTGCAGCCCGACATTCTGCTGATGGACGAGCCGACCTCGGCGCTCGACCCCGTGTCGACGCTCGTGGTGGAGCAGCTGGCCTGCGAGCTCAAAGAGGCCTGTACGCTCGTGGTCGTTACGCACAATATGCAGCAGGCGGCGCGTATCTCCGACTCGGTCGCGTTTTTCTTGCTGGGCGAGTTGGTGGAGCACGCGCCCACCGCGCAACTCTTCAAGAATCCGACCGATCCGCGCACGGCGGATTATTTGACGGGACGTTTTGGCTGATACCATCTAGTACAGGCACCTTTAGGGTTAAGATGCGGTCATGCCGGCCGCAAAGGGGTTCAACATGATCTATTACGTCGAGGACGATGACAACATCAGGGATTTGACGGTCTATGCGCTGCGCAAGCAGGGGATCGAGGCCGAAGGCTTTTCGTGCGACGGTGAGTTTAAGGCTGCCGTGGCGCGACGGGTACCCGATGCCGTCCTGCTCGACATCATGCTGCCCGATACCGATGGCTTGGCGATTATGCGTCGCCTGCGTGCCGATCGCCTGACGGCGACGGTGCCCATCATGATGCTTACCGCCAAGGATACCGAGCTCGACAAGGTGATGGCGCTCGATGGCGGTGCCGACGATTACCTGACTAAACCCTTCTCGCTCATGGAGCTTGCGAGCCGCTGCCGCGCACTGCTGCGTCGCGGCGGCATGGTCAAGCAGGCGAGCGATGTGCTCAGCGTGGGCGACATCGTGCTCTCGCCCAGTCATCGCGAGGTGACCGTTGCCGGCGAGCCGCTTAAGCTCACCCTGCGCGAGTTCGACCTTCTCGAGTACCTCATGCGCAAGCCCGGCGTGGTCTTTACCCGCGAGTCGTTGCTGCAGAGCGTGTGGGGTTGGGACTTCGACGGCGGTTCGCGCACCGTTGACGTGCACGTGCAGACGCTTCGCCAAAAACTGGGCGAGCATGCCAGCGCCATCGAGACCGTGCGCGGCGTGGGCTACCGCTTGGCCGAGCCTTCTGCCGGTGATGGTGCCGAAGGTGACGACACCGCGGCCACCGCATCGGAGGAGTAACCCGTGGTCTTTACCCCCCAGGGAAAACATACGCTGTCGCACCGCGTTTTTGTGACGATCTTTGTCTGTGCCATGGCGGTTATCGTGGCGTTTACGGTGCTGGGTGCGTTCTTTGTGCAAAACACCTTGGCGGATGCCACGAGTGCCAATCTGGCGCAGGAAACCGAGCTCATTGCTGCCGCCCTCGACGAGCAGCAGGAGCCCATCCCGTTCTTGCGTAGCCTCGATCGCGAGGACTTGCGCATCACGCTGATTAACAAGGATGGATCGGTTGCCTACGACAACGAGGCGTCGCCTTCTACACTGCCCAACCATGGCGATCGCCCCGAGGTCATCGAGGCCTTTAAGAGTGGTTTGGGTTCCGCGGAGCGCGCAAGCTCTACGCTCGACGAGATTATGCTGTATCGCGCCGTCGCCCTTGATAACGGCCAGGTTGTCCGCTTGGCGCAGGCCCAGCCTGGCGTTGCGGCGATTTTGCTGTCGATGGTGGCGCCGATGCTGCTTATCGCGGCAGCGGGTGCGGTACTCTCGTTTTTTATGGCGCGCCGCGAGTCCCGTGCCATCATCGCGCCGTTGCAAGAGGTGGATTTGGACCACCCACGCCGTAGCTATGAGCACGCCTATGCCGAGATGGTTCCCATGCTTGAGCGTATCGAGTCGCAGCGCCAGGAGCTCAAGCGCCAAATGGCGGTGCTAGCGGACAACGACCGTATGCGCCGCGAGTTCACGGCGAATATCACTCATGAGCTCAAGACGCCGCTTACGGCGATTTCGGGCTATGCCGAGCTCATCGCAAACGGCATGGTCGAGGGCGAGGACGACCTGCGCAACTTTGGCGGTCGCATCTATCGTGAGGCGGGCCGTTTGGCGGCGCTTGTCAACGACATCCTTACGCTGTCTAACTTGGACGAGGCCGAGCGTGCAACTGAGGGCGAGGCGGTGCCCATTGGGTCCACGGAGCCTATTGAGCTCTCGCGTGCCATCTACGCGGTTGAGCAGCGTCTTGAACAGGTCGCCCGTCAGGCGAATGTGACGATCAGTCATGAGACCAAGCCTGTGGTCATCGAAGGCGTGTCGCGCTTGATCGACGAGCTCATCTATAATCTGGCAAGCAACGCCATCCGCTACAATCGACCCGGCGGTACGGTTACGCTGCAGTGCGGCACCAACGACGAAGGCCATCCGTTCCTCGCGGTCGCCGACACGGGAATCGGTATCGCGCCTGAAGAACAGGGCAAGGTATTTGAGCGGTTCTATCGCGTGGACAAGAGTAGGTCCAAGGCACGCGGCGGAACCGGTCTGGGGCTTGCCATTGTCAAGCATGCGGCCCTGTATCATCACGCCACGCTCGATCTGTCGAGCGAGTTGGGCGTGGGAACCACCATTACGGTGACGTTTCCCATACAGCAGGACGAGCCATTCGCATAGCGATGCAACATAGATATTGATGTAGACGCCGCATTTGACTTTCGGGTGCGGCGTTGTTGTGCAATTTTACGATTGCTTCCGACATTTTTACAGGAGAGCCTGTTTCTTATGTATAGAGTTTGGCCTCGGTAAAAAGATGCGATAACATACGAACAGTTTTGTCAATCCGAACTGGGGAAATGAAAGGCAAGCTGCATGACCCTTCTCGAACTGTTCCAGCTGCTCAAAAAGCACCTTAAGCTGGTTATCACCCTTCCGGTGGTCTGCGCGATCGCCATGGGCATCGTGTCCTTCGTTGCGATGGACAACACCTACACCGCGACGACGAGCATGTACATTCTCGCCAAAACCGACGATAGTGGTCAGATGAGCTACAACGATCTCTCGGCGAGCCAGATGCTTTCCAACGATATCGCCACGCTGCTGGATAGCGATAGCGTTAAGAGCGGTGCTGCCAATGAGCTGGGCCTTGCTGACCTGGATGACTACAAGGTGTCTGTTTCCTCCGAGACCACCACGCGTGTCATTACGCTTTCGGTTACCGGCACCGATGCCAAGGAGACGGCTAAGGTCGCAAAGGCCATGGCCAGCTCGGTGAGCACGGTCGCTCAGAACGTCGGCGCTGCCCAGAGCATCAACGTTATCGACGAGGCTAAGACTCCCGAAGTCCCCAGCGGCCCCAAGCGCACGCTGTACGTTGCTGTCGCGTTCCTCGCCGGTATCTTTATCGCAGTTGCCTATGTCGTTTTGGCAGACATGCTCAATACCCGCATCCGCGGTGCCGAAGAGGCAGAAGAGCTCCTGGGCATTCCCGTTGTTGGCCGAATTCCGGCTATGAAAGGTGGTAAATAGGCATGGCTAAGGCAAAGAACACCGATAAGCTCGTTGTACAGAATGCCGCCAAGACCCTTCTGGCCAACATCCGCTTTGCGAGCGTGGACGACCCCATTCGCACCATCACCGTTACCTCCTCGATTCCCAACGAGGGCAAGTCTACGGTTTCCATCAACCTTGCCCAGGCTATCGCCACGAGCGGCAAGTCCGTGCTCCTGGTCGAGGCCGATATGCGCCGCAGGTCCCTTTCCGATATGCTCGGCGTTCGTTCGCGCGGCGGACTCTATGCGGTCCTTTCCGAGCAGATCTCCATTGACCAGGCAATTGTCGAGACGGGTCAGAAGAACTTCTACTTCCTCGATGCCGAGCCGCATATTCCCAATCCTGCCGACATCATCGTCTCTCACCGCTTTGCCAAGCTGGTAAAGGCACTGTCTGCCAAGTTCCAGTACGTCATCTTCGACGCTCCTCCGGTAGGCACCTTCATCGATGCTGCCGAGATCGCAAGTCTGACCGACGGCACGCTGTTCGTGGTGCGCGAGGACTTCACCAAGCGCGAGGAGGCACTCAACGCTATCGGCCAGCTTAAGAAGTCCGAAAAGGTCAAGCTCATCGGTACCGTTATGAACTACTGCGAGACCGAGACCAGCGAGTACTACTACTCCTACTACACCAAGGACGGTAAGAAGGTGAAGAAGGGCTCCGACGATCAGGGGACTTCCAAAAAGGGCATCTTCACCAACCGAGCAAACGTTTAGTTGATTAAGGCTGACCTATGCGTGACATTCATTGCCATATCTTGCCGGGTGTAGACGACGGCGCCGCCGATCTCGATGAGAGCTTGGCGATGCTCGAGGCTGCCAAGCGGGCCGGTGTAACCAGAATCGTTTGCACTCCTCACTGCCGTGATCCCTATTTTGATTACGACAAGATGTGGGATGCCTTTGAGCTGCTGCGTGATAACGCTGACGGTTTTCCGCTCCAGATGGGCTTCGAGGTCAACCATCGAAAGCTCGTTGAGCTTGGTATCGATGCCGCGGAGCACTTGCATTTCGATGGAACCAACGAGTTTCTGCTCGAGCTTTCGACGCATGCCGATGCGTATGCGTTTAGAGAGTACGAGAACACGATTTACGATTTGCAGTGCCGTGGCTACCAGGTGATCATCGCTCATCCTGAGCGCTATCGTGCGGTTCAAAAGGATGTAAGCGTGGCGGAGCGCCTGGTCGATATGGGCTGCAAACTGCAGGCTTCGGCGGACTTTATTGCTGGCGGTCGCTTTGGTCGCGAGAAAAAGCCGGCACAGCGCCTGTTCGATCAGAACCTGTACAGCTTCATCGCGAGCGATGCCCATAACGTGGGTCATTACGACTGCCTGGCGAAGGCTCGTGCGAAGTTTAGCGTGCGCGGAGCTCATTTTCGCTAAAATCGGTCCCTAACGTTCGCATTGAATGAAAGGGCAGCCATGGATATCCAACTTAAGACAGGATGCTTTGATGACGCGGCGTTGGTGCGCCGCGTCGTTTTTATGGACGAGCAGGGCTACGAGAATGAGTTCGACGCTATCGACGAGGATCCGAACTGCATTCATGTGACGCTCTATGTAGACGGCGAGCTCGCCGGCTGCTCGCGCGTGTTTCCCGAGGAGCTGGAGCGCGCGGCAGATGCGGAAGCCCCGGTGTCGCCGGCATGTGACATGGACGAAGACGTTGCGGCGGGGGAGACCTACATTATGGGGCGCGTCGCCGTGCTGCCGGTCATGCGTCGTCGCGGACTGGCGAGTGTGATCGTCGAGGCCAGCGCTGCGTGTGCACGCGATGCCGGCGCTAAACTTATTAAGCTGCATGCGCAGGAATACGTGTTGCCGCTCTATGCAAAGGCGGGCTACACGCAAATTGCCCCGGTAGACTACGAAGACGAGGGACAGCCCCATGTCTGGATGGCCAAGCGCGTTGATGGCAGATAGGGACGTTCCTTTTCTGCCGGCAGTTGGGGCACTCCTTGGCAATTGGCGCATCAGAGCGCTCTGACATACAGTTTTTCGATTCCGTATGTATATATGCGCGCTAATGGGTTATAAAATCTAAGTCTGAACATAGCAGGTCTGCGATGCGGCTCGGGCAACCGGGCCGTTTTTGCGGACGGGGGTAGCGCGAAAGGACTGCACATGCGTCAATTTAAGACCGAGAGCAAAAAACTGCTCGACCTTATGATCAACTCCATCTACACCAATAAGGAAATCTTCCTGCGCGAGCTTATCTCTAACGCGAGCGACGCCGTCGACAAGCTCAACTTTAAGAGCCTGCAGGACCCGAGTGTCAAGCTCGACCAGGGCGACCTGGCTATTCGCGTCTCCTTTGATAAAGACGCCCGCACCATTACCATCTCGGATAACGGCATTGGCATGACCGCCGAGGAGCTCGAGCGCAACCTGGGCACCATCGCCCATTCCGGCTCCGAGGAGTTTAAGACCGAGAACGCCGAGCAGCAGGGCTCCGATGTGGACATCATCGGTCAGTTTGGCGTGGGCTTCTACTCGGCCTTTATGGTCGCCAGCCATGTGAAGGTCGTGAGCCGCGCCTATGGCGAGGATACCGCCCACGTTTGGGAGTCCGACGGTCTTGAGGGTTACACCATCGAGGATGGCGAGCGTGCCGAGCACGGTACCGATGTCATTCTGACGCTGCGTGAGAACGAGAAGCTCGACGCCGACGGCGAGGCCGAGACCTACGATCGCTTCCTGACCGAGTGGGGCCTCAAGAGCCTGATTCAGCAGTACAGCAACTATGTGCGCTACCCGATTCAGATGATGGTGAGCAAGAGCCGCCAGAAACCCAAGCCCGAGGACGCCGGCGATGATTACAAGCCCGAGTACGAGGACTACCAGGAGCTCGAGACCATCAACTCCATGACGCCAATCTGGAAGAAGCGCAGCTCCGACGTTGAACAGAAGGATTACAACGAGTTCTACAAGTCCACGTTCCACGACTTTGACGATCCGGCGCGCACCATCAGCTTCCATGCTGAGGGCACGCTCGAGTATGACGCCCTGCTGTTTGTGCCGGGCCGCGCGCCGTTCGATCTGTACAGTAAGGACTACGAGAAGGGCCTGGCGCTCTACAGCTCCAACGTTCTGATCATGGAGAAGTGCGACGACCTGCTGCCCGACTACTACAACTTTGTCCGCGGTGTCGTGGATTCCGCCGACGTGTCGCTCAACATCTCGCGCGAGACGCTGCAGCAGAACCGTCAGCTCAAGGCCATCGCCAAGCGTGTGGAAAAGAAGATCACCGCCGACCTTGAGGATATGCGTGACAACGACCGCGAGGCCTACGAGAAGTTCTTTGAGAACTTTGGCCGCGGTCTTAAGTACGGCATCTACTCGAGCTATGGCATGAAGGCCGATGAGCTCGCCGACCTGCTGCTGTTCTGGTCTGCCAAGGAGCAGAAGATGATTACCCTGGCCGAGTATGCCAAGGGCATGCCCGAGGATCAGAAGGCCATTTACTACGCCGCCGGCGACTCGCGTGAGCGCTTGGCCAAGATGCCCGTGGTAAAGGGCGTGCTCGACCGCGGCTATGACGTGCTGCTGCTGACGCAGGATGTGGATGAGTTCACGTTCCAGGCCATGCGTGAGTACGTTGCCGCCGATATGCCCAAGATCTACGAGGACGATGCTGCCCGCGAGGCTGCCGAGAAGGCCGTTGCCGACGGTGCTGAGCCCGAGGTCGAGGATCGTCACTTGGAGCTCAAGAACGTCGCGACCGGTGATCTTGACCTGGCGACCGAGGACGAGAAGAAGGAGGCCGAGGACGCCACCAAGGAGAACGAGGACCTCGTTAGCGCCATGAAGGAGGCGCTCGGCGACAAGGTCGAGAAGGTCGCCGTCTCTGCGCGCCTGACCGATGCTCCCGCGTGCATCACCACCGAGGGTCCGCTTTCGCTCGAGATGGAGAAGGTGCTCCAGAAGGGTCCCGAGGGCGCGCCCGATGGTATGCCCAAGAGCCAGCGCGTGCTCGAGCTCAACGCCAAGCACCCGGTCTTTGCCAAGCTCGTCGCTGCCCAGAAGGCGGGCGACACCGACAAGATCAAGCAGTACTCCGGTCTGCTCTATGACCAAGCCCTGCTGGTCGAGGGCATTTTGCCCGAGGACCCCGTGGCCTTCGCGGCAGCTGTTTGTAACTTGATGTAGTTAGCAAGTTACGCGGTTCTACGAACCGCGTAACGGCTCGACGCTGCCCTCAGTTCCGCCGTTCTAACGAACGGCGGACCAGTCGACGCTGCGCGGGCGCCAGAGCGACAACTTGTCATTCAAAGAGGACGGCATGACCAGAAGGTCTATGCCGTCCTCTTTTCATGCCAATTTGTTCGCTCTGGCGCCCGCTCGCTGGCATTGCCAAAACATCGACGTTGCCGTGGTCCTAAGTAGTCATTGGGGACGTTTTTGTTTGACTAGTCGTTTAAGAACGTCCCCGATGACTATTTGAATTGCTAATTTGTGCGGGTTGTGGTTTTGTGACCTGCTGAAATTTAAGATACTGTACAACTGTACGTTAATTTGTCTTCGTAGTATATTGCTACCCGCAAAACTCAATACCATTGTGCTCTGAGACGCTAAAGCGCCTACGTACAATGGTTGTCGATAGTACGATTCGATTTAACGACAGGATGGATGGTCCAAGCGTGAGTCTCGGCAGCAAACTATCCAATGCAAAGGTGTCCTTTGCGATATTTAAGCGCGACATTAAGCGACTGCTTGTGAACCCCGTCGCCTTGGTGGTTACCCTTGGCGTGTGCGTTATTCCCTCGCTGTATGCCTGGTACAACATCGTGGCCAACTGGGATCCGTACGGAAACACCCAGGGTATCAAGATTGCCATCGCCAACAACGATCGGGGCACCCAAAACGACTTGGTGGGCGAGCTCAACGCGGGCGACCAGGTTGTCGATCAGCTCAAGGAGAACGATCAGCTGGGCTGGACCTTCGTCGATTCGGCGTCCGATGCCAAGGAGGGCGTCGAGAGCGGCGAGTACTATGCCGCTATCGTGATTCCCAAGAACTTCTCGGATAACCTGGTTTCGATGCTCGACGGCAACTACCATCAGCCCAAGCTCACGTACTACGTCAATGAGAAGAAGAGCGCCATTGCGCCCAAGGTTACCGATACCGGTGCAAACACCATCGAGGAGCAGATCAACTCGGAATTTGTCTCTACGGTAGGCAAGACTGTTGCCGGTATCGCCAAGGATGCCGGTGTCGATTTAAAGGACAAGGCAACCCAGACTCAGGACTCGCTGGCAAGTTCGGTGTCCGAGGCGTCCGACACCTTGGGCGAGGTGCGCGATTCGATTGGCGATATGAATGCCGCCATCGATAAGACGAGTGGCGCTATCGCCTCGGCTGATGCGGCACTTGCCGGCTTGCAAGGCCAGGCACCGTCGCTGACGCAGGCGATCTCCCAGGGCAACGACCTGCTGAGCGAAGCTCGCACCGCGGCGGGCAACTCCATCACCTCGCTCTCCAAGGCGCTCTCGGAAGGCAGCCTTGCGCTCACCAAGACGTCGGCCTCTGCGAACGCTGCCATCGGCAAGCTGACGGGCGCGGTCACATCTACGACCACCCGTATCGACAACTCGCTCGAGTCTCTTCAAGCGACGATCGACCACAATAAGGCCGTTATCGGGCACTTGGAGATTCTCGCCAATGACACGTCGACAGGTTCCGAGGAAATTGACGCGCGCATTGTATCGACCATCGATTTGCTTCGAGAGCAGAATGAAAAGCTTCAGAGCATCAAGGACGGTCTGTCCGCGCAGTCGAGCGCCATGGCGAATGACGCAGCGGCTGTTTCGGGTGCCAGTGACGCTATCAATAACGCAATTCATACCGGTGCGACCAACCTTGGCCAAGCCCAGACGGACTTGGGCCAAAACGCGCTGCCGAAGGCCTCGAGCGCGCTCGACTCTTTTGCTGCCGTTTCGGGCGACCTGACCGGTATCGTCTCGGGTATGACACCTACACTTGCAAGCGCGCGCGGTACGCTTTCGCAGCTTAACGCTACGCTCGGCCAGGCCAAGACCACGCTGTCCCAGACCGATTCCTCGCTTGCCAAGGTCCAGGACAAGCTCGCAACCGCCGCCAACGACATCGCGGCGCTACAGACCTCCGAGTCCATGGGCGAGCTGGCCGACCTGATGGGCGTCGACGTCAATGACGTCGCAGACTTCATGGCATCTCCGGTTGAGCTCGCGTCCAAGTCGATCTATCCGGTTAAGAGCTTCGGCTCGGGCATTGCCCCGTTCTATACCAACCTGGCGCTTTGGGTGGGCGGCTACGTGCTTATCGCCATCTACAAGCTCGAGGTCGATCGCGAAGGCGTCGGCAGCTTTACCGCGCGTCAGGGCTACTTTGGCCGCTGGTTGCTCCTGGTGATCCTGGGCGCGTTGCAGGCCATCATCGTTACGGTAGGCGATCTGGTGATTGGCGTGCAGTGCGTCAGCCCGCTGCTGTTCGTGCTGGGCGGCATCGCCATCTCGTTCACCTACGTCAATATCATCTATGCGCTGTCCACCACGTTTAAGCATATCGGCAAGGCTATCGGCGTCATTCTCGTCATCGTGCAGATCCCGGGTTCGTCGGGCATGTACCCCATCGAGATGATGCCCGGCTTCTTCCAGTGGCTGCACCCGCTGCTGCCCTTTACCTACGGCATCAATCTGCTGCGCGAGACGGTCGGCGGCATGTATTCGTTCAACTACCTGTTTAACCTGTGCATTCTGGGCGTGTTCTTGATCGTGGCGCTCTTTATCGGCCTGCAGCTGCGTCCGCTGCTGCTCAACCTTAACCTGCTCTTTGATAAACAGCTCTCCACGACCGGTATGATGATTTGCGAGTCCAACGACCTGCCGCGCCAGCGCTACTCGCTGCGCACGGCCATGCGCGTCATGCTCGATTCCGATTCGTACCGTCGCGAACTGCTCGATCATGCGGTCGCCTTTGAACATCGCTACCCGTACTACATCAAGGGCGGTTTTGCCGCCGTGGTGGGCGTTCAGGTCCTGCTCTTTGTCCTGTCGACGGTTCTCGATATCGACAATAACGGCAAGATCATCCTGCTTGTCATTTGGATCATCTCGGTTATTGCCATCTGCGGCTGGCTTATCAATATCGAATATATCCGAGCGAGCCTCAATACCCAGATGCGCATCTCGGCGCTTTCGGATGAGGACCTGCGTCGCGAGATGCGCGAACACACGGCCGCCATTCCTGCCGCCCGCCACATGTTTGGCCTCAACGCCAGCGAGCGTGGTGCCAAGGGCGGCGATCAGTCCACGGGCCGCTTGCCGCATATCGGCTCGCACCATAAATCTCAGGGCAGCGACAGCACAGCCACAAATGATGGAGATACCACCGCGCTTGGCAAGCACTCCAAAGGAGGTGAGGCATAAATGAAGAACATCCTGCATCTGTTTAAGCGCGATGTCCAAAACGTGTCTCGCTCCGTGATCGGCTTGGTTGTCGTGATGGGCCTCATTATCGTACCGTGTCTGTACGCGTGGTTTAACATCGCCGGCAGCTGGGATCCGTACGGCAACACCGGCAATCTTAAGATCGCCGTGGTCAACACCGATGAGGGTTACGAGAGCGATTTGATCCCCGTCGAGGTTAACGTGGGCGAAAACGTGACCGCCACCCTACGCGGCAACGAGAGCTTCGATTGGGTTGTGCTCAACAATCGCGAAAAGGCTATCGAGGGCGTTAAGTCGGGCGCTTACTATGCGGCCGTCGTAATCCCCAAGAGCTTTAGCTCCGACATGATGACGCTTTTCTCGACCGACGTGAAACACGCCGATATCGAGTTTTACGAGAACCAGAAGGCCAACGCCATTGCGCAGATCGTGACCGAGAAGGGTTCGAGTGCCGTTCAGAGCCAGGTTAACGAAACTTTTACCGAGACCATTACGAGCATCGGTCTTAAGACGGTGTCCAGCCTGCTCGATTACATGAGCACCGACCAGGTCAGCAACTTTATTGCCAACCTGTCCTCGACGCTCGGCGATTCGGTCCAGGACCTGCAGGACGTTCAGGCCAGCGCAACGTCGCTTGCGGGCATTTTGAGCTCCACGTCCGATTCGCTGACGTCGGCGAGCGGTATGCTCAAACAGTCCGGATCGACCGAGGAGTCGGTGAAGCAGCTCATGCAGCATGCCGAGAGCGGTATTGCCGATTCCGAGCAAGCGCTCAAGTCCGCCAGCGATGCGATCGATGCCGCTATTGATGGGAGCGCGGGTTCGTTCGATAACGTTTCTACCGAGCTCGCAAAGGCATTCGACGCTGCAAACCAGCATGTCGATCTTACGGTGTCTCAGCTCAAAGACGGCGCAGCGTCACTCAAGAAACGTGCCGACGAGATTGATGACACGGCGGATAAGCTCCGTAGTCTTGCTGGCCAGGTGAGTAACGACAAGGTCAAGGCAGGGCTTGAGGACGCGGCTGCTGAGCTTGACAAAACCGCGACGGAGTACCGCAATAATGCCAATGAGCTGACGAACATCGCGACGTCGCTCACGAAGAGTATGGCAGAGGTTAACAAGTCGCGTGCCGAGGTCGATCAGGCAATCGCGGATGCCAAGGCTGGTATCTCGGGCGCCAAGTCCGACTACGATTCCACGTTTTCGGTTAAGGCCAAGGAGCTCAAGAAGACCGTCTCGGGGGTTCTGGATTCACTGAACAGCATCTCGGACGACCTGGATAGCGCCGTAGACGGCCTGACCGACGCATCTGGTTCGCTGGCAAAGGGCCTCTCTAAGGCCGCAAAGCTGGTCAACAAGGCTTCTGATCAGTTGGGTGAGGCATCGGACAAGATCAGCGCGTTTAAGGACGAGCTTGACGGTGCCCTTATGTCGGACGATCTGGCCACGATCAAGACAATGATCGGCAACGACCCCGAGGGTTTGGCCGCGTCGCTTTCCGGCCCCGTCGCACTCGATCGCAAGCCGGTCTATCCGATCCGCAACTACGGTTCGGCCATGGCACCGTTCTACACGATTCTGTCGCTCTGGGTGGGCTCGATTGTGCTAGCAGCCATGATGAAGGTCTCGGTTGACGATGAGCTTATCAACGAGCTCATCCCCGTGCGCCTGCACGAGATCTACCTGGGCCGCTACCTGTTCTTTGGCGGTCTGGCCCTGCTGCAGGCAACGCTCGTGTGTGCGGGCGACATCCTGTTCTTTGGCATCCAGTGCGACAACCCGTTGCAGTTTGTACTGGCGGGCTGGGTCGCGAGTCTCGTGTTCTCCAATATCGTCTACACGCTTACGGTTTCGTTTGGCGATATCGGCAAGGCGCTCGCTGTCGTGCTGTTGGTTATGCAGGTCGGTGGTTCGGGCGGCACGTTCCCCATCGAGATGACCGGCCCCGTGTTCCAGGCGATCTATCCGTTCCTGCCGTTCACCCACGGCATCAACGCCATGCATGCCGCCATGGCCGGTGCCTACCATATGGAGTACTGGATTGAGCTGGGCATTCTGGCGAGTTATCTGATTCCGTCGCTGGCCTTGGGTGTGGTCTTCCGCCGCCCAGTCATCAAAGCCAACGACTGGATCATCGAAAAGCTGGAGAGTACTAAATTAATCTAGCGCAACAATGTGAACGCTGATGCTGCGGCAATGTCAGCGAGCGAGCCGCATTTGCGCCAAGGTGACGTGAAATGAAAGGGCGCTGACCTTCTGGTCGCGCCCTTGAAATTGAACGTCAGATTGGCGTGAATGCGGCTCGCGCAGCGTCGGCCGGTCCGCCGTTTGGTAGAACGGCGGAACAAAACGCTTTAGTGGGCTGGATTGCGATGCAACGCTGGTTGTTGCTACAGTAGCGGGGCGTGCCGGGGGTCCGGTGCGCTCCGTTTTTATTTGACCATGAGGCGGCACGCAGCCATACGCGTGCGGACACCACGCCCAGATTGAGTGTGAGGATGTTCCATGGCCCAATACGCTGCCAACGAAATCGAGAATATGCCCGATAGCCCTGTAGCCCGCGAAGACCTAGGTGCCGGCGGTACCTCTCGCGGTGCCGGTGCGCGCTCGCCGCTGTTCTGGAAGGTCTTGCTGCTTTCGGTGGCGGTCATCTGGGGCTATTCCTTCACCACCATGAAGGATGCGCTCGATACCATTCCGGTGTTCGAGTTGCTCTACATTCGTTTTCTTCCGGCGTCGTTGGTCATGCTTGCCATCTTCCACGAGCGCATTGTTGCCCATTTCAACGCTCGAAACCTGATTGTTGGACTTGGCATGGGCGCGCTCATGTGGGGTGCCTACGGTTTGCAGACGATCGGCCTGGCACAGACCACGGCAGGCAAGAGTGCATTTTTGACGGGCACGTACTGCATCTTGGTTCCGTTTGCGAGCTACGTTCTAAGCGGCGAAAAGCTTACCCGTTACAACTTGGGCGCCGCGTTGCTGTGCCTGGCGGGCATTGGTCTGGTGGCGCTCGATAGCGTCGAGTTCAATGTCGGCGATGTCATCACACTGGGCGGTGCGGTCTTCTTTGCCATCCAGATGGCGGTGACCGCCAAGTATGGCCGCAAGATGGACATCAACGTCATCACGTTTTGGATGTTTGTGGGCAACGGCGTGCTGAGCCTGATCTCGTCGCTGCTATTCGAGACCCAAGCGCCGCTGTCCGTTTGGACGCCGAGCTTTATCAGTGTGATGGCGTTTCTCTCGGTGGGCTGCACATGTGTGGCTCTGCTCATCCAAAACGTCGGCCTGGCGCATGTCCCGGCCTCGACGGGCTCGCTGCTCCTTTCGATGGAGTCGCCTTCGGGTGTGCTGTTCTCGGTGCTGCTGATGGGGGAGGCGCTCACCTCGCGCCTGCTCGCCGGCTTCGCGCTCATCTTTCTTTCGATTATCTTGAGCGAGACGCATTTCGATTTTTTGCGTCGAAAGCCGCGCCCGCAATTGTAAACAATTTGTTGCGCCGCCTCCCGGGGCGGCATTTTTTATGCGTCGCCCTTAAAGTAGTACCTTGCACTTTACGCTATCAAAGTGCTTGCTGCAAAAACGTTACTGGAGGGCATCTATGGCACCAGCACTGTCCGATCTTCAACCGCAATCAGCGCCCAAGGCCACCGCGGCGGCGCAGACCGCTATCGGTGACGGTCTTGTTGCAGAAGCTCAGGCTTTTGCAGACGAGCTCGCTGCGTGGCGACACGATTTACATCAGATGCCCGAGCTGGGTAATAGCCTCCCGCAGACCTCTACGTATATCCAAGCGCGCCTGACCGAGATGGACATCCCATTTGCTACGCTCGTCGATGGTTCCTGCGTTGTGGGCCTTGTCGGCGCCGGTGCCGCCGCGGCCCAAGGCAATGGCATCTGCACGAATGAGCAGGCCGGTACGGTCATCATGCTGCGTGGCGACATGGACGCCCTGCCCGTTGCCGAGGAATCCGGCGAGCCCTTTGCATCCACCAACGGCTGCATGCACGCTTGCGGTCACGATATGCACGCGACGGCCCTGCTTGGTGCGGCGCGCCTGCTCAAGGCCCGCGAGGCCGAGCTTGTGGAGGCCAACGCTACCGTCAAGTTGCTGTTCCAGCCGGGCGAGGAGACCTTTGAGGGAGCACGCGCTGCCATCGCCGACGGCTTGCTCGAGAACCCGCGCCCTCAGGCGGCCTTTGCCATGCATGTCAACAGCCAGTCGCCGCTTGGCCTGGTGCTCTACGGCAGCCCGGCGCTCTCGGGTGTGTACGGTTTCCGCATCACGCTCCAGGGCAAGGGCGGCCACGGTTCCAGCCCCGAGATCTGCATCGACCCCATCACGGCCGGCGTCCACGTGCACCTGGCGCTCCAGGAGCTTATCTCCCGCGAGGTGCCGGCGGCCAAGGAAGTCGCACTTACCGTTGGTAAGTTTGCTGGCGGCTTGGCGGCCAACGTCATCCCCGACACCTGCGTGCTCGAGGGAACGCTGCGCGGCTTTGATGTTGAGCTCATGGCTCACCTAAAGACCCGCATCGCGGAGGTCGTTAACGGCGTTGCTACGACCTATCGTACGCCGGCGACCATCGAGACGCTTTCGGATGTTCCGCCGCTTGTACTCGACAGCGATATGACTCAGGCGTCGCTTGGCTACGTGGGCGCAGTGCTGCCCAAGACGGCTTTCTTGCCGCTTTTCCATGCCATGGCGAGTGAGGACTTCGCGCTTATCTCGAGCAAGATCCCAAGTGCGTACTTTACCGTGGGCGCGGCCGTAACCGACACGGACGAACACTTTGCCCAGCACCATCCCAAGGCACGTTTTAACGATGCCGAGCTGCCGCTCGGTGCCGCGGCCTATACCGCCGTCGCTTTGGGCTATATCGCCGACCACCGGTAGCACCCAACCTTGCCTTTCAAGCCTGCGGGCATGGCCGTAAGGCCTATGCCCTTGTCTTTCAAGGCAATCTTGGGCACTACCGGCGCCATTGTCTCGGGCGTGCTGTTCGATGCCACGGGCTCCTTTGCGAGCACCTGGATCGTGTGCCTGGCGTGCTCTGTGGTCATGCTCGTGTTCCTGCTGGCATCCGAGCCCATCGCCGCCAAGCTGCGCGCAAGCGTGGCGGGGGAGTAGACGTCCGTCGCTCTTTTCTGTTCGCCCCGTTCTGTCCGTGGCCGCCTTGGAAGCCGAATGGATGCTCGTACCATCATTCGGTTTCCAAGGCGGCCACGGGCCTACGAAATGATCCCTATTCCTCCGTCCCCAACAGATCACGTGATCCGAAGGGGACGGAGGAATAGGGATCACAAACAGCGGCGGCGCGTCTGGCCGAACGAGTCCCCATACCCTCGTTCGGTCAGACGCGCCGCCGCGGTTTGTGTTTGTGCCGTATAATGACCATTACCTATGACGCGATACAAAAGAAAGGTGTTTGCCCATGCAGGCACAGAAGGCGGAGGGAACCCGCGACCTTATCGGCGCCGAGATGCGCGCCTGGCAAAAGATGCAGCAGATTGCGGCCGGCGTGTTCGAGCCGTTTGGTTTTAAACCCATCGAGACGCCCGCGATCGAGCAGGTGGACGTGTTTGTCCACGGTATCGGCCAGTCGACCGACGTCGTGCGCAAGGAAATGTTCCGCGTGTTCAGCGGTGCCAACCTGGAGCGCGTCTTTACCGAGGGCACCGACACCAAACTCAAGCCCAAGCAGCGCCTGGCACTTCGCCCCGAGGGCACGGCCGGCGTGGTGCGCGCCGTCGTCGAGAACAACCTGGTGCCCCAGGGCTCCACGCCGTTTAAGGCGTACTACGCCGAGGCCATGTTCCGCGGCGAGCGTCCCCAGAAGGGCCGCCTGCGCCAGTTCCACCAGGTGGGCATCGAGTGGCTCGGCGCTCCCGATCCGGCGGCAGACGCCGAGTGCATCATCATGCTCATGGAGTTCTACAAGCGCCTGGGCTTCGATCTTTCCAAGCTTCGTCTGCTCATCAACTCGATGGGTGACGCCCAGTGCCGTCCGGCTTATCGCGAGCAGGTTAAGCAGTTCATCCTCGATCACGCCGACGAGATGTGCGATGAGTGCCGCGAGCGCGCCGAGCTCAACCCGCTGCGTGCCTTCGACTGCAAGAACGACCACTGCCGCGAGATCATGGCCGAGGCTCCGCTGATGGGTGACAACCTGTGCGATGAGTGCCGCGAGCACTACGAGCAGGTCAAGCGCTATCTGGATGCCGCCGGTATCGAGTATGTCGAGGATCCCACCTTGGTGCGCGGCCTGGACTACTACACCCGTACTGTCTTTGAGGTCGAGGCCCCTGGCGCCGGCGTCGGCTCCATCGGCGGCGGCGGCCGCTACGATGGCCTGGTCGAGCTCGAGGGTGGCAAGCCCACGGCGGGCGTCGGCTTTGCTGTCGGTTTTGAGCGCGCCCTGCTGGCCCTGCAGGCCTTTGGCAGCGATTTGGGTGCCGATGAGGCCCCGTGCGTCTATGTCGCCAACGCCGGCAAGGAGCTGCGTCAGAACGTCTTTGCCATTACGCAGGAGCTTCGCGCCGCAGGTATCGTGACCGAGGCCGACTATCAGGGTCGTTCGCTCAAGGCCCAGTTTAAGCAAGCCGATAAGGTAGGCGCCAAGCTCATCTTGGTCCTGGGTGGCGACGAGCTTGCCGCCGGCAAGGTCAAAGTGCGCGACATGCAGAGCCATGACGAGGTGCTCGCCGATCTGGACAACGTCGTCGAGGCGGTTCGCGAGCGCCTGTAGCGCATCTTTTTGAGCTTCGGGCCTGCTAACGTGCCCTGCTCATGGAGAGCGATTGTTACGGGGGTGTTTCGCTTTTATGCGGAATGCCCCCGTTTACGTATGCCGCCCACCGAGAAATACGACCATTTAGGGCAAAAACCTTTGCAATGCAGAAAATACTTTTGTGTGGTAAAGCGCAATCAGTGTCGAAAGTATTTCTCAAGCGCCTATAATGAATACCGCATGTTACGTGCATAGAAGGAGGAATGGGAGGAAACGTGGCTGAGAACCTAAGCAACCAGTCTGTACCCGAAGCCGCGGCGCGCGTCGCTGCCGTGGTCAACCGCCTCGTTAACCGAATCGGCTCGAATGCCGAGTCCAGGGAGCGTCTCGCCGAGATCGAGATCCCCGAGGAGCTGCGCGACAATCTGGCGCTGTTCTTGCGCCTGGAGCGCCGTGTGCTTAGCGAGTATGATCCCGAGATCGCGGACCTGTTCGACAAGATTTTGACAGCCGAGATTGTGGTCAATGCCGGCAACCCCGGTACCTGCGCTGCCGACGAAGCCGTCGACGAGCAGGGCGTGCCCACCGCCGACGAGCCCACTGCCGTGGCATTTCGTGAGGTCGTCGATTTGATCGACAGCCTGCCGCTCGATAAGCAGCAGGTCATCGTTCGCGCCTTTACGAGCTTTTTCCATCTGGCAAACCTGTCGGAGGAGAACTACCGTGTGGCGCAGCTGCGCGAGCGCGAGGCCGGTGCGTCGACCGATACCGAGGTCGATCCTGCCAACGAGCTTACCGTTGCCTATCACCAGCTGGTGAATGAGCTGGGTGTCGAGGGTGCCAACGAGCTGCTCGACAAGCTCGAGTTCCACCCTGTCTTTACCGCACATCCCACCGAGGCCCGTCGTAAGGCCGTCGAGGGCAAGATCCGCCGTATCTCCAACCTGCTGGAGGAGCGTCCGCGTCTGGGCGGCTCCGACCTGGTGGAGAACGAGCGCCATATGCTGCAGGAGATCGACGCCCTGGTGCGTACGAGTCCCATCGCGCTCAAGAAGCCCACGCCGGTCGAGGAAGCCGATACCATCATCGACATCTTCGATAACACGCTGTTCGACGTTATCCCCGTTATCTATCGTCGTTTTGACGATTGGGTGCTGGGCGACAAGGCCGGTACTGTGCCGCCGCTGTGCCCGGCGTTCTTCCATCCCGGCAGCTGGATCGGTTCCGACCGCGACGGTAACCCCAACGTCACCGCCAAGGTGAGCCGTGAGGTCGCCGCCAAGTACTTTACGCACATGGTGCTCAAGCTCGAGGACAAGTGCCGCCACATCGGCCGCAACCTCACGCTCGAGGCTACCTACAGCAAGCCGTCGGCCGAGCTCATTAACCTGTGGAACCATCAGGTCGAGATGAGCCCTCGTTACACGGCCCGCGCCGAGCTGATCTCCGAGCACGAGCCGCATCGCGCCGTCATGCTCGTCATGGCCGACCGCCTGAACGCCACCGTGCGCCGCATCACCGACACCATGTACCACAGCGCCGACGAGTTCCTGGATGACCTGCGCGTCGTCCAGCGTTCGCTTGCTGCCTGCGGAGCCGTCCGTGCCGCCTACGGTCCGGTCCAAACCATCATCTGGCAGGTCGAGTCCTTCGGCTTCCATATGGTCGAGATGGAGTTCCGTCAGCATTCCGTGGTGCACGCCCGCGCCCTCAAGGATATCCACGAGAACGGTATCCATGGCGACCTGCAGCCCATGACGCGCGAGGTCATCGATACCTTCCGCGCTATCGGCTCCATCCAAAAGCGCTACGGCAAGAAGATGGCGCACCGCTACATCATCTCGTTCACCAAGAGCGCCCAGCATGTGGCCGACGTCTTTGAGCTTGCCCACCTGTCCTTTGCACACGAGGAGGACGTTCCCGAGCTCGACGTGATCCCGCTGTTCGAGCAGCTCGAGGACCTCGAGGGCTGTGTCGACGTGCTCGACCAGATGCTTACGCTGCCCGTGGTGCAGAAGCGCCTTGCCCAGACCAACCGCCGCATGGAGGTCATGCTGGGCTATTCCGACTCCTCCAAGGATGCCGGTCCTACCACGGCTATGCTCGCGCTGCACTCCGCGCAGGAGCGCATTGCCAAGTGGGCAGAGAAGAACGATATCGACCTGGTGCTCATGCACGGTCGCGGCGGTGCCGTGGGCCGTGGCGGCGGTCCGGCCAACAAGGCCGTGCTGGCGCAGCCCAAGGGTTCGGTTAACTGCTTCTTTAAACTCACCGAGCAGGGCGAGGTCATCTTTGCCCGTTACGGCAACCGCACGCTGGCTCAGCGCCATGTTGAGTCCGTTGCCGCCGCAACGCTTTTGCAGTCGGCTCCGAGTGTCGAGAAGACCAACACCGAGACCACGCAGAAGTTCTGGGATATGGCCGAGAAGCTCAACACCGCAAGCCACGAGCGCTATCTGGACCTGCTGAACACCGAGGACTTTACACCGTGGTTCTCGACCGTGACGCCGCTGACCGAGGTCGGTCTGCTGCCGATCGGCTCGCGTCCCGCTAAGCGCGGCCTGGGCGCCAAGTCGCTCGACGACCTGCGTACCATTCCGTGGATCTTCAGCTGGAGCCAGGCGCGCATTAACCTGGCCGCTTGGTACGGCCTGGGCACCGCCTGCGAGCAGCTTGGCGATCTTGACCAGCTCAAGGCTGCCTACCAGGAGTGGCCGTTCTTCCGCACCTTTATCGACAACATCGAGATGTCGATCGCTAAGACCGATCAGCGTATCGCCAAGATGTATCTGCACCTGGGCGACCGCGATGATTTGTCCGAGAAGGTCTTCACCGAGATGCAGCTCACGCGTAAGTGGGTCCTTGCCATCGTCGGTGATGAGTGGCCGCTGCAGCGTCGTCGCGTGCTCGGCTGCGCCGTTCGCGTGCGTAACCCCTACGTCGACGCCCTGTCCATCGCCCAGGTCCGCGCCCTTCGCGAGGTGCGTATGAACCAGGATGAGATGGCCGAGGAGAAGAAGGCCGAATACATGAGCCTGATTCTTTCGACTGTGACCGGCGTCTCGGCAGGATTGCAGAACACGGGGTAATCGATAGCCCTGTAGTCGTCCGGGCCCGCCATCAGTTTTCTTTTAGGCACGTCCTCGGACATGCAAGAAGTCCTCGCTGCGCACTTCGTGCGGCGAGGGCTTCTTGCGTCCTGCGGAGTGTGCCTAAAAGAAAACTGATGGCGGGCCCTGCGATGTCCGGTCTTCGGCGGATTACTGGCTGGGGGAATATTGGTGCGCTTCGCGCGTTTTGGATGGGGTCTATCCCGGTGGCGCATTTGGCGCTTCTCGCCTTACGACTGTAGCGGCCGCGGTCCCAAGC
Organism: Collinsella sp. CLA-ER-H7; assembly: GCF_040092345.1. Classification (NCBI taxonomy): domain Bacteria; kingdom Bacillati; phylum Actinomycetota; class Coriobacteriia; order Coriobacteriales; family Coriobacteriaceae; genus Collinsella; species Collinsella sp. CLA-ER-H7. The sequence continues at coordinate 89,660 of NZ_JBBNLT010000004.1, forward strand.
GGGATCGCGGCCGTTTTGTTGTGGGTCAAATATGAACGTTGTGTTAATGAGTCGGTGGACGGTGGTGTTTTTCGGTGAGCGGCGTATCCTTCCAACGGTTTATCTAGTGTGTCAGTTGAAAAGGAAGAGGGCGCTCGTCATTGTTTGAATGTGAACCGCCGTTTGACCACAAGACGTTGCATCTGGAGCTCGAGGATAAGAACTTCGCGGGTGTGATGGAAGGTCATCAAAACGAGTTTAAGACCACGAAATCGCAGGAAGAGCTGGTAGAGGAGTCGCTTGCCAATCCTTATGGCTCGCCTTCGCTCGAGGAGCTTTGTGCTGGCAAGAAGGATATCGTCATCATTAGCTCCGATCATACGCGTCCCGTTCCCTCGCGTGTGACGATGCCTATTCTGCTGCATCACATCCATTCTGCTGCGCCCGAGGCTCGCGTGCGTATTCTGGTTGCTACGGGTATGCATCGTCCGTCGACGCACGAGGAGCTCGTCAACAAGTACGGCGAGGAGATCGTTGCCAACGAGGAAATCGTTATGCACGTCGCGACCGATGACAGCATGATGAAAAAGATCGGCACCCTGCCTTCTGGCGGCGAGTGCATCATCAACAAGATTGCTGCCGATTGCGATCTGCTGCTTGCCGAGGGCTTTATTGAGCCGCACTTCTTTGCCGGTTTCTCTGGTAGCCGCAAGTCCGTCCTGCCTGGTATCGCCAGCTACAAGACCATCATGTACAACCACAACGGTCAGTTTGTGAACGATTCCCATTCGCGTGCCGGCAACCTGTGCCACAACCACGTGAGCGAGGACATGTTTGCCGCTGCCGAGATGGCTCACCTTGCCTTTGTGCTCAACGTGGTGCTCAACGGCAAGCACGAGGTCATCGGCTCCTTTGCCGGCGACATCCACAAGGCGCACGAGGCTGGCTGCGAGTTCGTGAAGAGCCTTGCCGGCGTTGAGCCCGTCGAGTGCGAGATTGCCATTACCACCAACGGCGGCTACCCGCTCGACCAGAACATCTATCAGGCCGTGAAGGGCATGTGCTCTGCCGAGGCTACGCTTCCCGAGGGCGGCGTGATCATCGATGTCGCCGGTTGTGCCGACGGTCACGGTGGCGAGGGCTTCTATCACAACATCGCCGACAATGATCCGGCAGAGTTTGAGCGCGCCTGCATCGACCGTCCTAAGGACGAGACCCTGCCCGACCAGTGGACGAGCCAGATCTTTGCCCGCATCCTGGCGCATCACCCTGTGATCATGGTTACCGACCTGTGCGATCACCAGATGATCAAGGATATGCACATGACGCCGGTTAACACCCTCGATGAGGCGCTCAAGCTCGCCTTTGAGATGAAGGGTGCCGATGCCAAGGTTGCCGTCATTCCCGATGGCCTGGGCGTTGTCGTCGCGCAGCACTAGTGCGTGGCCCAAACGAATCGTTTATAACCGACAAGAAAGATAAGGTTTTATGCTTACCAAACTCCTCTGCGAATTCGGCGCAACGGCCCTCATGATCATCTTTGGCGTGGGCGTACACTGCGATACCGTGCTCAAGGGCACCAAGTATCAGGGCTCTGGTCATATGTTTGCCATCACCACTTGGTCTTTTGGCATCTCGGTTTGCCTGTTTGTCTTTGGCGGCGCCGTGTGCATGAACCCCGCCATGGTGCTTGCCCAGTGCATCGTCGGCCTGGTGCCGTGGAGCAGCTGCATCCCCTTCATGGTTGCCGATATGCTCGGCGGCTTTGCGGGTGCCGTGATCGCGTGGTTGATGTATGCCGATGAGTTCAAGGCTTCCGATGGTGTCATCGATCCCATTGCTCAGCGCAACATCTTCTCGACCAACCCCACCACCGAGGGCACCAACTATGCCCGTAACTTCTTCTGCGAGGCTATCTGCACCTTCGTGTTCATCAGCGCCATCCTTGCTGCCGCTAGCCGCGCTGGCGAGAACGTTTTGATGCTCGCTATCTGCGTCGGTCTGATCGTTTGGGCCGTTGGTATGGGCATGGGCGGCATCACCGGCTTCGCCATGAACCAGGCTCGTGACCTTGGTCCTCGCATGGCCTATCAGGTGCTGCCGATTAAGAACAAGGCCGACAACAACTGGAAGTACGGCCTGCTCGTTCCTGGCATCGCACCGTTTGTCGGTGCCGCTCTGGCCGCGCTGTTTGTGCACGGTTTCTTGGGCATGTTCTAGTTCAAGGCTACATAGTTGTCCGCTGGCCGCATGGGGTAACTTCCCAGCGCGTCCTCGGACATGAAAGAACCCCCGCTGCGCGCTTCGTGCGGCGGGGGTTCTTTCGTCCTGCGGAATGCGCTGGGAAGTTACCCCATGCGGCCAGCTGCGGGATCTTAGTCGCGTCGGAACAGGCAACCCAACATATATCTGAAATTGGGTGTGAGGGGCGCTTTGCTGTTGGGGCGTTGAGATGAGGGCGACACTTTGGGAAGCGACGACGCCTTGGGAGGGGGCGTCTATCTGAAGAGGGGCTTTATGGCCGAGAGATAGTCTTTGGCTACGTCGGCCTTATCTGCTTGAAAGTTGTGCCAGGCCCACCATTGGACGGTGGCTACGAAGCTTGAGGCTATGTGGTGTAGTAGGAAGCTGCGGTCCATGGTGCTGGCGGGGCCTGTGGGGTCGGCGGAGACGGTTTCGGCTGCGCGCGACATGATGGTCTTGCGGAGACAGTCGGCGAAGACGCGTGAGCCGGCGCCGGCTACGAGGGCTCGAACGCCCTGGCGGCGCTCCCAGAGGTTGTTGAGGATATGCTCGACCTGCACGAGTGGGTCGTCGAGCGGTGTGCCATCGTCGTCGAGGGCGTGGGTGCAGATGTCGCTCACGAGCTCGGACAGTAGGTCGTCCTTGCTCTTAAAGAGACCGTAGAATGTCGCACGGCCTACGTGAGCGCGCGCGATGATGTCGCCGACGGTAATCTTGCCGTAGTTCTCTTCGCGTAGCAGCTCGGAGAACGCCGCAACGATGGCGGCGCGGCTTTTTTCTTTGCGGGCATCCATGGCTATGCATCCACGTGAACGAGCAGACAGCGGAGCGTGCCGGAGCAACCCTCGTAGGGGCGCTTGCCGGCGCCGTAGCCGACGGCTTCGATGTGGTAGCGTGAGGGCAGTTGGTCGGACGTGCGCAGCGCGGTGACGATGGCGGCGCCCGTGGGCGTCACGAGCTCGCCAGCGACTGGTGCAGGCATGAGGGCGATATTGCCCGCCTGGCACAGGTTGACGACAGCGGGGACGGGAATGGGCATAAGGCCGTGGGCACAGTGGATGGTTCCGTGGCCCTCGGAGAGCGACTCGACCACGATGTCCTCAATACCCAGGTCATCGAGGCAGATGGCGACAGAGCAGACGTCGACGATGGAATCGACGGCGCCTACCTCGTGGAACATGACGGTCTCGGGCGTTTTGCCGTGGGCCTTGGCCTCGGCGGCGGCGAGCGCGGTAAAGATGGCGAGCGCACGACGCTTAGCGCCATCGCTTAGCTGCGAGCCGTCGATGATGGCGGTGACGTCCGCCAAAGAACGATGGTGATGGTGGTGGGCGTGATGATGCCCCTCGTGGCCATGGCCGTGGGCCTCATGATCATGCTCATGGCAGTGTTCGTGCTCACCATGGTCATGATGGTGGTGCTCGTGCTCGGCAGCTGCTTCGTTGCCGTAGAGCCAGGCCATATCGTGATCGTGGTTCTCGAGCTCCTCTGCCAGCTGAACGTCAAAGTCGCAGGCGTCGATGCCATGCTTGTTTACGTGTGTAACGGCAACCTCAAACCCGTCAACCGGCAGTGTGGCGAGCTGTTCGCGCAGGTGCTCCTCGCTGGCGCCCAGATCGAGCAGGGCCGCGACGGTCATGTCGCCGCTGATGCCCGAGGTGCCGTCGATGATAAGCGTGTGCTGATGATTGGACATGGAATGCTCCTTAGCGGGCGCGGGGTGTGCCGGCGCTCAGATGATTGATAAGACTTGCCTGGTAGGCGGCGCCAAAGCCGTTGTCGATATTGACGACCGAAACGCCGCTGGCACAGGAGCTGAGCATGGCGAGCAGCGCGGCTACGCCACCAAAACTTGCGCCGTAGCCAACGCTGGTGGGAACGGCGATGACCGGACAGCTCACCAGACCGCCGATAACGCTCGCCAGCGCGCCCTCCATGCCGGCGATGGCGATGACCACCTGCGCCTGGGCAAGTTCCTCGGCATGCGCGAGCAGGCGGTGCAGGCCGGCGACACCTACGTCGTAGAGGCGGTCGACCTCGTTGCCATAGAACTCGGCCGTCAACGCGGCTTCTTCGGCGACGGGTAAGTCGCTCGTGCCGGCGCAGGCGACGACGATGCGTCCGTTGCCGGTAGGGGAGGGCTTGCCGCCCACGAGGGCGAGCTGCGCGTCCGGGACATATCCCAGGTCAATGCCGTTGCCGAGAAGCTCAGCGGTGCGCGCGGCTTTTTCGGCATCCAGGCGCGTGACCAGGATACGTTCCTGGCCGGCATCGCGCAGCGCTTCGATAATGGCGGCAATCTGCTCGGCGGTTTTACCGGCACCGTAGACAACCTCGCCGGCTCCCTGGCGCACTCCGCGCGAAAGATCGAGCTGCGCAAAACCCAGATCGGCGGTCGGCGCCGTCTGGATGCGCGTGAGGGCGACTGCCGGAGTGACTGCTCCGCCGGCAACATCGCTCAGCAGCTGCTCTAGGTCTCGCTTATCCATATATGTTCCCTTCGACGGCGCAAAGTCTAGCACTCAAAGGGTATGTTTCCGAACACTAAGACAAAATTGTTCGGAAACTATAGGACAGACTAATTCAATTGTTAGACGGATCGGCTAGTCGCGCAGGATGATGTCCATGGCGAGCATCAGGTTGCGCTCGTCGATGGCAAACGGGGCGGCTTCGCGCGTTTTGGGCTTGGCGCAAAACGCGATGCCAGTGCCCGCGGCCTGAATCATGGGGATATCGTTGGCGCCGTCGCCAATAGCGACCGTGTGGGCCATGTCGACGCCGCACTCAACTGCCCAGTCCAGCAGCTGGATGAGCTTGGACTCCTTGGTCACAATGTCTGCTGCCAACTTACCGGTGAGCTTGCCGTCCACGACCTCCAGGCGGTTAGCCAGGCAAAAGTCGATGCCCGCGGCGGCCACGATCTTGTCGGCGACCTCGTGGAAGCCGCCACTCACGACGCCAACCTTCCAGCCCTTGCTGTGTGCCGAGCGCACAAGCTCCAGCGCGCCGGGGGTAAACGTCACGCGCTCAAAGGTGCGCTCGAACACGCTCTTGTCCAAGCCGGCAAGCAGCTTCACGCGCTCCTCGAGCGCCTGCTTAAAGTCGAGCTCGCCGCGCATGGCGCGCTCAGTGATCTGCGCCACTTGCTCGCCTACGCCGGCCTCCTCGCCCAACAGGTCGATGACTTCCTGGTTGATGAGCGTGGAGTCGATATCCATAACGATGAGGCGTGCAGTCATGGCGGGCCTTTCCGAGTGCAGTTGTATTGGGGCACATTGTCGCACGTGGCGCGCGTCGGCGACGGTCACGGTGCGTCAATTGTTTCGTCTCCGTCAAGTCTTTGGGCAGGAGCTACTTTTCCGCGGCACATCGACGCAGGTGCGATAAGATAGAACGCCATGTCTGGCTGCGCGGTTTACGCAGGCTGGGCAAATCTGTACGACGCCGCCCGGAACGACACGGGGCGGCACAGATCCATAAAGGAGGATCACTGGTATGAGCCAGACCCGTCCCATCGACGAGCATTCCATGCACACCCGTACCTGCGGCGAGCTTCGCCGCGAGAACGTGGGCGAAGAGGTCACCCTCACCGGTTGGGTGAGCCGTCGCCGTGACCACGGCGGCCTTATTTTCTGCGACCTTCGCGACCGCGAGGGCATCACGCAGCTCACCTTCGACCCCGAGCACTCCGACGGCGACGCCTTTAAGATCGCCGAGACCATGCGTCCCGAGTGGCCCATCAAGATCCACGGCGTCGTGCGCTCCCGTGGCGAGGAGACCACCAACACCAAGCTCGCGACCGGCGAGATCGAGGTCCTGACCGACCACGCCGAGGTGCTCAACACGTCCGTCACCCCGCCGTTCCAGATCGAGGACGGCATCGAGACCAGCGAGGACACCCGTCTGCGCTATCGCTATCTGGACCTCCGTCGTCCCGAGATGATGGCCAACCTCAAGCTGCGCTCCGACTTTACCTTTGCCATTCGCGAGGCGCTGCACAACCGTGAGTTCATGGAGGTTGAGACGCCCTCCCTGTTTAAGTCCACGCCCGAGGGCGCCCGCGACTTCATCGTTCCCAGCCGTATTCAGCCGGGCAACTTCTACGCCCTGCCGCAGTCCCCGCAGCTCCTGAAGCAGCTGCTCATGGTCGGTGGCGTCGAGCGCTACTACCAGGTTGCCAAGTGCTTCCGCGACGAGGACCTGCGTGCCGACCGTCAGCCCGAGTTCACCCAGGTCGATATCGAGATGTCCTTCGTGGACCAGAACGATGTCATGAGCGCACTCGAAGAGGTCCTGTCCGATGCCTTCGGCCGCATGGGTGTCGAGATGCCCACACCGCTGCGTCGCATGAACTACTGGGATGCCATGGACACCTATGGCTCCGACAAGCCCGATACCCGCTATGGCATGCACCTGGTCGACCTGACCGACATCTTTGCCAACTCCAAGTTCAAGGTCTTTGCGACTGCCGCAAACGAGGAGGGCTCTGCCGTCAAGGCCATTAACGCCAAGGGCGCCGGTGCCTGGGCACGTGCCAAGATCGATAAGCTTGCCGGCGTGGCCTCCACGTTTGGCGCCAAGGGCCTGGCATGGATCGCCTTCCGCGAGGACGGCTCCATCAACAGCCCCATCGTCAAGTTCTTCTCGGACGAGGAGATGGCGGCTCTGCGCGAGCGCATGGACGTCGAGCCCGGCGACCTTGTGATGTTCGCCGCCGGCCCGCGCCTGCTCTCTGACGAGATCCTGGGCGGCATGCGTTCCCACATGGCCAACGCGCTCGAGATCAAGCGCGAGGGCCACGACTTCCTGTGGGTCGTCAACTTCCCGCTGTTCCACTGGGATGAGGACCGCAAGGCCTATGCTGCCGAGCACCAGCCCTTTACCCTGCCGACCGAGACCGACATCGCCAAGATCGAGGCCGATCCGCTGGCAGCCGGTTCGTGCACCTACGACTTTGTCATGGACGGCTTTGAGGCCGGCGGCGGCGGTATGCGTATCCACAACGCCGAGATGCAGATGTCCATGCTCAAGCTCCTGGGCTTTACCGAGGAGCGTGCCGAGTCTCAGTTCGGCTTCCTCATGGAGGCGCTCAAGTTTGGTGCACCCCCGATGGGCGGTTTCGCTCTGGGCCTGGACCGCGTGTGCATGCTGCTCACCGGCTCCGACTCCATCCGCGACGTCATGGCGTTCCCCAAGACGGCCAGCGGCTCCGACCTCATGTCGGGCGCCCCGAGTGCCGTTTCCGGCGCCCAGCTCAAGGACGTCAGCCTGCGCCTGATGTAGGCAAGCGGCTACATATTGCCCGTAACGAGGGAAGGACGCGCGCCTTCCCTCGTTTTTTATGCGCGGGCGTTGCGAGGGCATAGGTTGACTGGGCGTCGCGGAAACTGCGACCCGGAATTTGCGTCCAAAACGGGTCGCAGTTTCCCAAACAGGGTCCTTTTGGAAACTGCGACCCAGAATCCAGCCAAATAACGGGACGCGCTTTCCGGTTGAGCTTTCTGGCGGAAACTGTGTCCCATCATTGACGCTCGAAATGGGATGCGATTTCCATCCCGCCCTCAACAAGCATCTAACGCTACAATAACTACCACGTGGCTGGGTTTTGCCGGCCGATGTGCGATGTCGCGGGAGGGGACATGGTCGAGTTTACGAAGACGATTAAAGATCCGTTGGGACTACATGCCCGCCCGGTTGCGCTGCTCTATGACATCATTGCCAAGCATCGTAGCGACGTGTCAGTCAGCATCGGCGATCGTCACACGGATGGCCGCGATGTCATGGGACTCATGGCTCTCTACGGCGAGTGCGGCGAGGACATCATCTTTCGCGTTTCGGGCGTAGATGAGGCCTCCTGCGTTACGTCGATCAGAAACCTCTCGCTCTAACCTCAACAATGTGACAAAGGGGCAGTCCCCTCTGTTGCATCAATTGGTATGGCAAGGCGCCGCAAAGAGACAGTCTTTGCGGCGCCTTTGTTTCGTATAGGAAACTTTTTCGAAATCTGAATGCGGACCCTTTCCAAAAAGTTAACCACGTGTTAGTTTACTATAGTGAACATAGGCGTGGTTAACTTTTACCGTGTCGATGTTAAGGACGAACTGACGTTAGGAGCCACTCATGTCTTGCGGACCGCAGATGCCGGCCATGCCGCTTTCGATGGTAAAAGCGGGCGAAACCGTGCGCGTGTCCCGTGTAAAGGGCAATGAGGACATGAAACACCACCTCAAGGACCTCGGCTTTGTCGAGGGCAGCGAAATCCACGTGGTGAGCTCGAGTGGCGCCAATATCATCGTCACTGTGCTGGGCGCACGCTTTGGTATCGATTCCAAGGTTGCCATGCACATCATGACCGTCGGCTAGTCTGCAGCATTTCATAAAAACCGAAAGGGGGACAAGAGGATGAAGACGTTGGGTGACGTTAAGGTGGGCGAGAGCTCTACCATCGTCAAGCTTCACGGTGAGGGTGCGCTTCGCCGCCACCTTATGGACCTGGGGCTCATCAAGGGCACTTCGTTCAAGGTCGTGAAGGTCGCGCCGCTCGGTGATCCGGTCGAGATCAACGTGCGCGGCTACGAGCTTTCCATCCGCAAGGAGGAGGCCGCCGTCGTCGAGGTTCAGTAAGGACTCGTGGCGCATCTTTCTGCAGATAAAGTTAGGTATTTCTAACTTAATGCTGCAATTTGAAGCACATTATCCAGCCTGCGCGGAGAAAGCAGCGCAGGCACACAAGGAAGAAGGATTGAATGGCGGATTCTCAGATCCATGTCGCGCTGGCGGGTAACCCCAACTGCGGCAAGACCACGCTTTTCAACCTGATCACCGGCGCCAACGGCTACGTTGGCAACTGGCCCGGCGTCACGGTTGAGAAAAAGGAAGCCAAGCTCCTAAGCGACAAGAACGTTACCATCACGGACCTCCCTGGCATCTACTCGCTTTCCCCCTACAGCCCCGAGGAGCAATGCTCACGCGATTACCTCATGAGCGGCGAGCCCGATGTGGTCGTCCAGGTTGTCGACGCCACCAACCTCGAGCGCAACCTGTACCTGGCGCTTCAGGTCATCGAGACCGGCCTGCCCGTGGTCGTTGCCCTCAACATGGCCGACCTGGTCGAGAAGAACGGCGATAAGATCGACACGGACAAGCTCTCCAAGAAGCTCGGCTGCCCGGTCATGATGATCTCGGCTCTTAAGAACAAGGGCATCAAGGAGCTCTTCGAGCAGGTCAAGAAGTCCGCTGCTTCCAAGGGCCAGGTGCCGGAGCACAAGTTCGACTCCTCCATCGAGGACGTCCTGACGCACATCGAGAACAACCTGCCGGCGAGCGTTCCTGCTAACAAGCGTCGCTACTACGCCGTTAAGCTGTTCGAGCGTGATGCAGACGCCTGCAAGCTCATCAACCTCACCAAGGAGAAGGCCGCTCGCGTGGAGGAGCTGGTCGCCCAGTGCGAGCAGGACTGCGACGACGATGCCGAGTCCATCATCACCGGTGAGCGCTATGGCGTCATCGCGCACATCATCGACGAGTGCATGACCAAGGCTCCGGCAAAGATGAGCACCTCCGAGAAGATCGACCGCGTGGTTACCAACCGTATCCTGGGCCTGCCGATCTTTGTGGTCATCATGTTCTGCGTGTACTACATCGCCGTTTCTACCTTGGGCGGCACGGTGACCGACTTCACCAACGACCAGCTCTTCGGTACCGACGGTTGGTACGTGCTCGGTCAGGGCCGCGACGCCTACGACGCGGCCGTCGAGGCTGCGGGCGACAATGCCGACTCGGTCGACCCGGCGCAGTACGGCCCCTATGTTCCGGGTATTACCACCGTGGTGCACGACGCCCTTGTGGCGGGTGGCACCGAGGACGGCGGCCTGGTCGATTCGCTCGTCTGTGACGGTATCGTCGGCGGCCTGGGCGCCATCTTCGGCTTCGTCCCGCAGATGTTCCTGCTGTTCGTCATGCTGTCCTTCCTGGAGGACTGCGGCTATATGGCCCGCGTCGCCTTCATCATGGACCGCGTGTTCCGCCGCTTTGGCCTGTCCGGTAAGTCCTTTATCCCCATGCTCGTGTCCTCGGGCTGCGGCGTCCCCGGCGTCATGGCCACCAAGACCATCGAGAACGAGAAGGACCGCCGCATGACGGTCATGACCACCACGTTCATTCCCTGTGGCGCTAAGCTGCCGATCATCGCCCTGCTCATGGGCTCCATCATCGGCGATTCTTCCACCACCGCCGCGTGGATCAGCCCGCTCTTCTACTTCTTGGGCGTCTTTGCCGTCGTCGCCTCGGGCCTCATGCTCAAAAAGACCAAGCTCTTCGCCGGTCGCCCGACGCCGTTCGTTATGGAGCTTCCTGCCTACCACTTCCCGGCGATCCGCTCTTGGGCGCTGCACGTGTGGGAGCGCTGCTGGGCCTTTATCAAGAAGGCCGGCACGGTCATCTTCGCGTCCACTGTCGTGGTTTGGTTCCTGTCCAACTTTGGTAGCTACAATGGTTCCTTTGGCTACCTGCCCGCGATGGACGGCATCTCCGAGGAGTTCATGGACTACTCCGTGCTTGCCATGCTCGGCAACCTGGTCTCCTGGATCTTCGCCCCGCTTGGCTTTAGCACCTGGCAGGCAACAGCGCTGTCCGTCTCGGGCCTTGTCGCCAAGGAGAACGTCGTCGCCACCGCCGGCTCGCTGCTGTCCGTTGCCGACGCGGGCGAGACCGACCCGAGCCTGTGGACCGCGTTTGCCGGCATGTTCCCCACCATGGGCGCTTGCGTCGCCTTTGGCGCGTTCAACCTGCTGTGCGCTCCGTGCTTTGCTGCCATGGGTGCCATCCGCAACCAGATGGATTCCGGCAAGTGGTTCGCGATTGCCATCGGTTACGAGTGCGCCTTTGCTTGGGTGATCGGCCTGTTCATCAACCAGTTCTACAACCTGCTTGTCCTTGGGCAGTTTGGCTTATGGACGGTTGTGGCTATCGTGCTGCTGGTCGCGATGCTCTTCCAGATTTTCCGTCCTATGCCCAAGCACGCTTGGACCGACGAGGACGAGACCAACACTGCTTCCGCCGCAGTTTCCGCTTAAGTCCGAATAAGGATTAACCCCTTTCCGAAAGCCCGGGTGTCCCAGCGACACTCGGGCTTTTTGTGCATGGGAGACAGATTACTTTGCCCCAGAAGTTAAGATGTGGCGTTTCCGCAGATAAAACCGACCAAAATAAACCTGTCCCTTTTTGGTAGGTGGAGAATGGGGTAAAGTAAGTGGTGGTTAACTAGAGGAGGCTTGCTATGGCACCTATCGATATTGTTGTACTGGCTGTTATCGGTATTGCGTTTGTCGCGGTATGCGTGCGCATCTACCGCAAGGGCACCTGCGCCGACTGCGCTCAGGGTGGCGTTTGCACGGGGCATTGTTCCAACAAAAAGACGTGCGCTGCACTTAAGGGCGTAGACAAAATCGCCGAAGACTTGGGTCGCGGTATCAAATAAGGTCCGGACATCCAAGCGCTCCGCGGGCATCCGTTCGCGGGGCGCTTTGTGCATTTGAGGGAGAGCACGGCGAGTCGAAGAGTATTTTTGGGGTATCGTTAACTGGACTATTAATTGGCAACTTATCTATAACGGAGTAACCGCATGAGCGCTCGCGTAACCATGAAGGACATAGCCGCCGAGCTTGGCGTTTCCATCAATACCGTGCACAAGGCCCTGACGGGAAAGGCCGGCGTGAGCGAATCCGTGCGCGCCAAGGTGAACGCTAAGGCCGAGGCCATGGGCTATCACCGCAACACAAGTGCCTCAAGCCTGCGCCGCAAGGATATCAATCTGGTGTTTTGCCTGCCCCGCGCATCGCGCGAGGGAGCGTACTTTTTCCGTTACCTGTGGGAAGGCTGCAATCGCTTTGAACAGGAGGTCATCGACCGGGGCATTACGGTTGAGCGCGTTGAATTTGGCGTGGGCGGCTACGCTGATGCACTCGAGCAAATCGACGAGCGTCTGCAGGTGGGCGAGAAGATTGATGGCTTGCTCGCCTATGCGCCGGGCGACGATCGTGCGACTGAGCTTTTGGGGCAGATCGCCGAGGCGGGCGTGACGATTGAGCTTGTCGACGGCGACCGTCCGCATTTGAATCGTTTGGGTGCGAGCTTGGCCGATTATTCGACGGCAGGCAGCCTTATGGCCGAGCAGGCGGCAAACCTGGTCCATGCTTCTGGGGCCGACGCCCGCGTGCTCCTTTTGACAGGCGACCCATATACCGATTCGCACTATCTAACCGCCCGCGCCTTCCACAATTACCTGCGCGAACGTGATATTCCGTGGCAGGTTGAGGATCTTGCAGGTGCCCATGCGCAAGTCAAACAACTCGAGCATGAGCTCGAAAAGCGCTTGAGTGCGCCGGACGCCCCTGAACTTATCTGTAGCGTTTTTGCCGTTGGTTCCGAAGTGGTTGCCGACGCGCTCGTCTCGACCGGCAAGGCCGGTCAGGTCATGGTGATCGGCAACGACCTGTTTCCCGAAAGTGCTCTGGCCTTGCGCCGCGGTATCTTTACCAATATTGTCTATAAGGACCCGACGAGCCTGGCGTATCGCGGCGCTAAGACGCTGGGCGATTATCTGCTGTGGGGAAGGACCCCGACGGTGCCCGTCCAGAAGGGTGCCGTCGAGATGGTATTTGCCAGCAATGTCGACCGCTACTGCGAACTTGCGGGTATTTAGCCGATTGAGCAGGTACCCCCTCTTGCGACGTGCATTTTTGGGAGTATTCAGCATTGGCATGCCCTGAATGAGGTGCAGAACGACTGTTTTAAGTGCCCCCGATGGCGTAATTTGCCATCGGGGGCACTTTTTATGCCGATCGGGCGCTATCTGCGTTCCAAATAGGACGCTGAGGATGGCGCACGGCGCGCTCCAATGCTGAATACTCCCAAAAATGTACGTCGGGACATGACCCACCTGAGCAAAAGCGCTCAAGTTCGGTGCTCGGGGACGCCAACCAGTCCGCAATACATGCAAGTCACATCCCCAGCAACCGTTGAACGGGCAAAATCTACCGTTCACCCCGTGGTGGTTAGGTGAACGTTCACCTTTTGAGGTGCAATGGATTAGTATAGTGAACGTTCACCTAAAGGATAACGAGCGCGCCGTGCGCCCGCGTTGCCAGCAAAGGGGCTGTTTGATGAAAAACTTTATGGACGATCAGGATTTCCTGCTGAGCACTAAGACCGGCGAGGAGCTGTTCCACAACTTTGCCGAGGGCATGCCCATCGTCGACTATCACTGCCACATTTCTCCTAAGGAGATTTGGGAGGACAAGCGTTTCGAGAACATCACCGAGGTTTGGCTGGGCGGCGACCACTACAAGTGGCGCCTGATGCGTGCCAACGGCGTCGACGAGCGTTTTATCACTGGCGACGCCCCTGCTCGCGAGAAGTTCCAAAAGTGGGCCGAGACCCTGGGTCGCTGCGTTGGCAACCCCGTCTTTGAGTGGAGCCACCTGGAGCTTAAGCGCTACTTTGGCTACGAGGGCGTCCTCAACGGCAAGACTGCCCAGGAGGTCTGGGACCTTGCCAACGCCAAGCTCGCTGAGGCTAGCTTTACCTGCCGCAACCTGATCAAGCAGTCCAACGTCCGCATGATCTGCACTACCGACGACCCCGCCGACAGCTTTGAGTGGCACAAGAAGATTGCCGCCGACGACAGCTTTGACGTTCAGGTCGTTCCCGCCATGCGCCCCGATGCCGCTCTGCGCATCGAGCGCGGCCAGGAGTTTGCCGACTACTGCAAGCACCTTTCCGAGGTTGCCGGCGTTGAGGTCAGCGACTTTGAGGGCATGAAGGCTGCCATTTCCAAGCGCTACGACGTTGCTCACGAGCTGGGCTGCCGCGCCTCCGACCACGCACTCGACTACGTTATGTACGTCCCGGCTACCGCCGACGAGATCGAGGCTATCTTTGCCAAGGGTCTGGCTGCCGAGCCGCTTACCGAGGAAGAGGTCCTCAAGTACAAGACTGCCTTTATGCAGTTCGTTGCCGGCGAGTATGTCCGTCTGGGCTGGGCCATGCAGCTGCACTTTGGCTGCAAGCGCGACAACAACCGCGCCATGTTCGCCAAACTCGGTCCCGACACCGGCTACGACTGCATCTCCAACTACACGCCGTCCGACCAGCTCGCCGATTTCCTCAACTCCATCCAGGAGACCTGCGGCCTGCCCAAGACCATCCTGTACAGCCTGAACCCCATCGATAACACCATGATCGATACCGTCATGGGTTGCTTCCAGGAGGCTCCGACTGCCGGTAAGATCCAGAACGGCTCCGCCTGGTGGTTCAACGACAACGAGGTCGGCATGCGCGAGCAGCTTACGGCTCTGGCTAACGAGGGCGTGTTGGGCAACTTTGTGGGCATGCTTACCGATTCCCGCTCCTTCCTGTCCTATCCGCGCCACGAGTACTTCCGTCGCGTGCTGTGCAGCGTGATCGGCGAGTGGGTCGAGCAGGGCAAGTATCCGGCCGACATGGAGCTGCTGGGCAGTATCGTGCGCGACATCAGCTACAACAATGCGGTCCGCTACTTTGGCTTTGACCTGGACACCGTCGAGGCCTAAGCCCGCATCGAATCACATTGAACCCTGGGCGCCGTTGCCACACGCGGCGCCCCGTTTTGCTTGCACGCTAACAGACATCTAAGGAGACACATAGATGGAGAACATCAGCTACGATGCGCTCGAGAAGATCGGCTACAAGGGCTATCTGCTGCCCAAGGATGCTCCCGAGAAGGTTCTGCAGTTTGGCGAGGGCAATTTCCTGCGCGCCTTCGTCGACCGCTTCTTTGACATGGGCAACGAGGCCACCGGCTGGAACGGCAAGGTCGTCATGGTGCAGCCCATCAGCGGTGCCTTTGGCTTTGCCGACGGTATCAATGCCCAGGACGACCTGTACACCGTGCTGGTGCGCGGCAAGGAGAACGGCAACACGGTTGACGAGTCCCGCGTGATCAGCGCCTGCAGCCGCTGCCTTAACCCGTATCGTGAGGACGACTATCGCGCCATGATGGAGGTCGCCGTCTCCGACGACCTAGAGATCATCGTCTCCAACACCACCGAGGCCGGTATCGCCTATGATCCGTCCTGCAAGGCCGACGACATGCCACCTGCGAGCTTCCCCGCCAAGCTTGCCCAGGTGCTCCACACCCGCTGGGCTGCCGGTAAGCCGGGCGTCATCGTCCTCGCCTGCGAGCTCATCGATCACAACGGCGAGGAGTTGCTGCGCATCATGAACCAGTATGTGAGCGACTGGGGCTGGGAGGACGAGTTTGCGCAGTGGATGGCTAACGACTGCACCGTCTGCACCACGCTTGTCGACACCATCGTTCCGGGTCGCATCCGCGATCCTAAGGAGGCCGCGGCGGTTGCCGAGCGTCTGGGCTACGAGGATCCCTTCCTGGCCGTGCGCGAGCCCTTCCAGATGTGGGGCATCCAGGGCGACGAGTCGCTTGCCGAGAAGCTTCCCTTTGTGAAGGCTGGTCTTCCGGGTGTCTTTGTGACTCCCGACGTCACCCCGTACAAAAAGCGCAAGGTCCGCATCCTCAACGGTGCCCATACCGCCTTTGTCCCGGGTTCCTGGGTTGCCGGCTTTGATATCGTGCGCGACTGCATGCATGATGAGACCATTCGCGGCTTCATGAACACCATGCTCTACGACGAGGTCATTCCGACGCTTGCCGCCGACTTGGATGTCGAGGACTGCAAGGCCTTTGCCGCCGCCGTCGAAAACCGCTTCGACAACCCGTTTATTGATCATGCGCTGCTCTCCATCTGCCTCAACTCCACGGCTAAGTGGCGCGCTCGCGACCTGCCCACGCTCAAGGACTACGTTGCCGAGACCGGCAACCTGCCCAAGTGCCTGGCGACGAGCCTCGCTACGCTCATTGCCTTCTATACTCAGGAGCTCGTTGCTCGCGAGGGCGATGGCCTGCACCTGCGCCGCGCCGACGGCACCGAGTACACCGCTCAGGACGATGCCTTCGTGCTCGATTTCTACGCCGCCCACGCCGGTGCAGATGATGCCGAGCTGGTGCACGACGTGCTCACCAATGAGCAAATGTGGGGCGAGGACCTTACGCAGATCGCCGGTCTCGAGGAGTTTGTCGTCAACGCGCTCACCGTCGTGCGCGTCGAGGGCACCAAGCAGGCCTTCGCCAACGCTCAGGCGTAAATTCCCGGTGCGGGCGCGGGACGGCGTGCCCGCGTCTCGACTTCTGCTCAACCTGTAGGGTTAGGACCATTTGCAATGAACACTATCCAGATCAATCCGGCCGACAACGTGATCGTCGCGCTGTCGCCGCTTGCCAAGGGCACCGCCGTCGCGGTTCCCGGGGTGGGCGAGGTCGTGGCCGCGGAGGATATTCCGCAGGGTCATAAGATGGCCGTGCGCTCGATTGCCGCGGGGGAGGACGTCATCAAGTACGGCCTTCCTATCGGCCATGTGACGGGCGATGTCCAGCCCGGTCAGTGGCTCCACACGCACAATGTGAAGACCAACCTTTCGGGCGAGGTCGAGTACACCTACAACCCCACGCATCCGGTCGTTGAGTCGGTTGAGCCCGAGACCTTTATGGGGTTCCGCCGCGCCGACGGTCGTGCCGCGACGCGCAACGAGCTGTGGATCATCCCCACGGTCGGCTGTGTCAACGAAGTCGCCCGTGCCATGTGCGAGCAGGCCCAGGATCTGGTCGATGGCTCGCTGGAGGGCGTCTACTACTTCCCGCATCCGTTCGGTTGCTCGCAGACCGGCGCCGACCATGTCCAGACGCGTCGTCTGCTGGTGGCGCTCTCGCGTCACCCTAATGCGGCCGGCGTGCTGTTCCTGTCGCTCGGTTGCGAGAACTGCACACACCAGCAGGTGCTCGACGAGCTCGGTGACTTCGATCACGAGCGCGTTCGCTTTCTCACCTGCCAGGATGTAGCCGACGAGCAAATCGAGGGCCACAAGATTCTGGCCGAGCTGGCAGACCTGGCAAAGCAGTCCAAGCGCGAGCCCATTCCGGCCTCCGAGCTGGTCATTGGTCTTAAGTGTGGCGGCTCCGACGGTCTTTCGGGCATTACCGCCAACCCCACGATCGGTCGCGTGAGCGATATGGTCGTCGCCCGTGGCGGCACGTCGGTGCTTACCGAGGTGCCCGAGATGTTTGGCGCGGAGAGCATCCTGCTCGACCGTTGCGAGAACGAGCAGGTCTTTAACGCTGCCTCCGACATGCTCAATGGATTTAAGGACTACTTTATTAGCCACGGCGAGGTCGTTTATGAGAACCCGAGTCCCGGCAACAAGGACGGCGGTATTACCACGCTCGAGGACAAGAGCTGCGGCTGCGTGCAAAAGGGCGGATCTGCCCCCATCGTCGACGTGCTGCCGTATGCCGGCCAGGCAAATAAACACGGCCTGAACATGCTGTGCGGTCCGGGCAACGACATGGTATCCACCACGGCGTTGACGGCTGCCGGCTGCCACGTGATTCTGTTCTCGACCGGCCGCGGCACACCGTTTGGCGCGCCGGCGCCTACCCTCAAGGTGTTCACCAATCAGCGTTTGTGCGACCACAAGGCCAACTGGATGGACTTTAACGCTGGCGTGATTGCCACGGGTGAGCGCACGCTCGACGAGGCTGCCCACGATCTGTACCAGCTGGTGCTGGAGACGGCGAGCGGTAAGCTCACGAGTGCCGAGCGCCGTGGCTGTCACGAGATCAGCATCTGGAAGGACGGCGTCTGCCTGTAGTGGCAAATGCACCCAAGCGTAGCGCTATGTCGTCGGCCCCGTCGGGAGTATTCCCGGCGGGGTTTTCGTTTTGTGGTTAAGTGAAAAAATTGGAAAATACGATAAACGTTCACCTATCTCATGGGTGTCCAGCATGACACCTTTACCAGCAGACAATAGGTCTTAGAGCCTCAATTGTGTCCGTTCGGCGGTAAAAATCGACCGTTCAAGGATATTATTCAAGTGAACGTTCACCTATCATAAGCAATCGTGCATAATCTAACTAAACGTTCACCCTAAATGCTGGGCAGACAGATGTCAGTGTGGACTCAAATGTCTTGTTACAAGACAATCGAGAAAAGAGAGGGAGCTCGATGACTAATAAGATCGGAAAAAAGCGTAAGATCACATTCTGGACGCGCTTGGGCTTTGGTATGGGCGGTATGCTCAATTCCGGTGCCCTGACCTTTACGCACAGCTACATGGTGCTGTTCCTGTCCACGGAGTGTGGCCTGTCCGCAGGCGAGGCTGCACTGATCAGCTCGTTTGCCATCTATGTCAACGCCATTCTTTGCCCGCTGATGGGCTTTGTGGCCGATAACTTCTATGCCACCAAGATTGGCCGCATCTTTGGTCGTCGCCGTTTCTGGATTTTGCTGGCCATCCCGATGATGATCGCCGAGCCGCTCATCTTCGTGGCTACGCCGTTTGGCTTCCCGTACTACTTTGTGCTGTACTTGATCTACAACGTCGCGTACACGTTCTGCACCGCCAACCTGTCGCCGCTTACCATCGAGATGACCGACGACTTTAAGGAGCGTACGTACCTCACCGGCTACAAGCATCTCTTTGGTAACGCCGCCGGCTTCCTGATGGCTGCACTTGTGGGCTTCGGCTTTGGCACCTTCGGCGAGACCAACCCGTTCAGCTACTTCATCATCGCTACGATCAACGCTTCGGTCATGGCAATCTCGCTGCTTTGTGTGTACCTGTCCACGTGGGAGCACACCCCCGAGGAGGTCGCTCAGGAGAAGATCGAGAGCGTCGGCGAGGGTATCAAGAAGTTCTTCATCGACGTTATCTCCACCTTCCGCAACAAGTCCTTCCGCAAGGTCCTGTACGCACAGGTCTCCACGAAGCTCGCTGCTGCCTGCTGGTCTGCCTGCCTGTCCTTCTTCATCGTCTACTGCCTGCAGATTCCTAAGTCCTACGAGTCCGTGATGGAGATGCCTGGCAAGGTCGTCGCTATCGTCTGCACCGCCATCTGGGTCGCTCTCATGGCCAAGAAGGGCTTCCACAAGTCTTGGTACCTGGCCAACGTCGGTTGCGCTGCGTGCATCATCGCCTACAACTACTTCGCCTTTGGTCAGATCAATGGCACCTCCACGGTCGCCATCGCCATGATCGCCTACCCCATCATCTTCGCCATCTGGAAGTTCTTCTACGTCGGCTTCCAGTACCTGCCCGATGTTCTGCTCAACTACATCCCCGATGTCGATGAGCTCATCACCCTGCGTCGTCGCGAGGGCATCTACAGCTCCGCTCAGCAGCTCTGCCAGCAGATCGCCCAGGCTATCGCCGTTAACGCATGGGCCATCGTCCTTGCTGCCTCCGGCTTCATTCAGACCGCCGGCAACAGCGACGCCGTGACCCAGCCCGCCACCGTGCCTCTGTACATCTGCGGCTACATGCTCATCGGCTGCGCCGGCTTCTTCCTGCTCGCGGCTGTCCTTGCCCGCGGCATCAAGATTGACAAGGAGCAGTGCGACGTCCTTTGCGACGAGATCCGCCGCGTCAAGGAGGGCGGCAAGATGGCCGACGTCAAGCCCGAGGTCAAGGCGCTTTGCGAGGAGCTCTCCGGCTTTAAGTACGAGGACTGCTTTGCCCACAACAACGTTGGCTTCCAGGACGGTAGCGTAACCCCCGCCGAGTAAGGCCGACATATCGTCCAAATCACAGGGCCGTGCCACCGGAATTCCGCCGGCAGGCACGGCCCTTTTTCAACAGCGTACAATTTGCCTTTAGAGCATCTTTTTGAGGGAGAAATCCATGGAGACGAACGTTATCTGGCGCAACGCCCGCGCGGCCGTGATCGAGCTTGACGACGGCGGCTACTTTACCTGTGCCGATACGTGGGAGATCTTTGTCAACGACGAGCCCGCCGGTACCACGAATACGGTCGAGACCTATGTCGACGGCCTGACCCCCGGCAAGCGCAACCTGGTTCGTTTTGTTTGTGGCGAGCGTGAGCTGAGCGTAGGTGTCACCACGCCGGCTGAGCCTTTTACCATCAACGTTCGCGACTGTGGCGCCAAGGGCGATGCCGAGCATGATGACACCACCAACATCCAGGCTGCCATCATGGCCTGCCCCAAGGGTGGCCGCGTGCTGATCCCCGCTGGTAGTTATCGCATCAAGTCTCTCTTCCTTAAGAGCAATATCAACATCGAGCTCGCCGAGGGAGCGGTGCTGCTGGCCCGCCACGATCGTGCGGCGCTTGCCTACATTCCCGGTACGGTCACGGGCAACGAGGGTGCCGGGTATGCCGGCACCGATATGCTGCCCCTGGGCCGCTGGGAGGGCGAGAGCTTCTCGACCTACTGCTCTACCTTTACGGGCCTGGGCGTGCACGACGTGTGCATCTATGGTCGCGGCGCGATCGACGGTCAGACCGATTTTGCCGAGGACAACTGGTGGAACAAGGACTTTAAGAACATCTTTCGCCCGGAGGAGGGCCGCGAGGTCGCCCGCCCGCGCATGATCTTCCTATCCGAGTGTGAGAACGTGAGCTTGGCCGGCTTCACCGTCCGCAACAGCCCGGCGTGGAACATCCACCCCATCCTGTGCGAGCACGTCGATGCGCTCTGCCTGTCCATCGAGGGTCCCAAGAACTCCCACAACACCGACGGCTTCGATCCCGACAGCTGCGGTTTTGTCCGCATCCTTGGTTGTCAGTTCTCAGTGGGTGACGACTGCATCGCCGTCAAGAGCGGCAAGCTGGGCATTGAGCCCGAGCTTCGCCCCGCTACGCACGACGTGTTGATCTCGCACTGCTACATGCACGATGGCCACGGCGCCGTGGTCTTGGGGTCCGAGGCCGCCGGCGGCATCAAGGACCTCACCGTGAGCAAGTGCCTCTTTGAGCGCACCGACCGCGGCCTGCGCGTCAAGACCCGCCGCGGTCGCGGCAAGGACGCCGTTAACGAGGGCATTACCTTTGAGCACATTCGCATGGACGAGGTGCTCACGCCCTTTGTGGTCAACTCCTTCTACTTCTGTGACAAGGACGGCAAGACCGATTACGTGCAGTCTCGCGAGGCGCTGCCTGTCGACGACCGCACGCCCGGCTTTGGTGCCACGACGTTTTGCGATATCGAGGCCACCAACTGCCACGCGGCCGCTGCCTACATCACGGGCCTGCCCGAGAGCAAAGTAACGCGCCTGACGTTCCAGGATGTCCACGTGACCTTTGCCGAGGATGCCGAGCCCTTTGTTCCGGCCATGGCCTGTGGCGTTGAGCCCATGGTGCGCCAGGGCATCATCGCGCAAAACGTCAAGGTACTCGACCTGCAAAATGTGGTGATCGAGGGCCAGGACGGCGAGGAACTGCAGCTCCAGAACGTCGACAAGGTTATCCGTGCGTAGGCGTTTGCTCCTAAACAATTAAATTCGGTATGTCGCGGCGCGCGATGGGCAGGGCCTTCCCGACCCATTGCGCGAACTTTTTATATGCCGAAACTGCAACGTAGACGGTCTACGACGAAAGGACGCGGTGACTGATGATGAGTGAGAGACGATTTTTTGAGGTTTCGCCCGAGCGTGCGGGGGCATATCACAGTATCTCTAAGGCCTTGGAGGCAATTGACGAATCCTGTCCGAATGACGGACGGCCGGTGACAATCCATATCGAGCCGGGTGAGTACCGCGAACGGGTCGAGATTCATCGCCCGCATGTGACGATTGAGGGAGAGACGGCCGACAGCGTGCGTATCGTTGGCGGCCTTGCGGCGCAGATGCCCTCGGGGGACGGCAGCGGCCAGGACGGAAAGCTCGGCACCTTCCGCACGTATACGGTGCTGGTCGATGCCGATGACGTGACGCTTGCAAACCTCACGATCGAAAACGATGCGGGCGATGGGCGCGAGGTCGGTCAGGCGATTGCCCTGTATGCTGATGGCGACCGTCTGGTTGTCGATGCCTGCTGCATTAAGGGACACCAAGACACGCTGTTTTTGGGTCCGCTGCCGCCGCATGAGGCCAAACCTGGTGGGTTCATAGGACCCAAACAGTATGCGCCGCGCCGGGTGGGGCGCCAGTATTTCCGACGTTGCCGGATCGAGGGCGATGTCGACTTTATCTTTGGCGGCGCGCGTGCCTACTTTGAGGGATGCGAGATTCGCTCGCTCAACCGCGATATGGATGTCAACGGGTATGTAACGGCAGCCTCCACGCCTAAAGGCGAGCCGTACGGATTTGTGTTTCATGGTTGTTCGTTTACAGCTCCGGATGACGTGGCGCCGGATTCGGTCTACCTGGGTCGCCCTTGGCGCGAATGGGCGCAAACTGTGCTGATCGATTGCTGGCTGGGGCGACATATCAAGCGCGAAGGCTGGTGGGATTGGAATAAGCCGGCGGCGCACAACTGCGTGCAGTATGCTGGCACGATCCTGCATGGGCCGGCGGGTGATGCTACCGGCTGGGTGCCGTGGGCGAATGAACTCGATGTGATGGCTGCTGCCGGGTACGCCCGCGAACAGGTGCTTGCCGGTGCGGACGGCTGGGATCCCGAGGGCGGCGACGGTGATGCGGTTGAGACGGCTGGGCTATCTGCCAATGGTCGCACCGTGCACATCGAGACGTACTGCGAAGACGAGCCTGCGCTGCGTGCCCGGCTGAAGCGCGAGGGGCGCTCCGCCGCATTTGCGGGCAAGACTCCTGCAGATTTTGAGGCATGGAAGATTGCGACCAGGACTCGTCTGTACGATGTTTTGGGCCTTTCGCTTATGGACCGCGTCCCGATTGAGATTCGTGAGCTCAGCCGCGTGCGGGTTGCCGGCGGCATCGTGCGCACCCATGCGATGTTGCAGGTCGAGCGTGATGTTTGGATGCCGTTCTACCTGTTGGAGCCGTCTCATCCTAAGCTTGATGAGCGGGGACTCAAACGCTGTTATATCTGCCCGCATGGTCATCAGGGAGCGGGTGCTGCAAGCGTAGCCGGTGTTGCGGGCGTGCCGGCTGTCGATGATGCCGTGCGTAAGTTCAATTACGACTACGGTCTGCGTTTGGCACGCATGGGTTACGTGACCGTCTGCCCTGATGCGCGCGGTTGGGGATACCGTCGTGACTGGAAGGGTCAGGGCGATGACGAGAACAGCTACCTGCGCGGTACGTGTCTGAATCAAGCACGTATGGCCGAGCCGCTGGGTCTTACGGTTGCGGGCCTCAACGCCTGGGATAACATGCGTCTGATCGATTACCTAGAGGCGCGCGGCGACATTGCCATGGATGACCTGGGTTGCTTTGGTTTTTCGGGTGGCGGCTACATGACGTTGTACCTGGCCGCACTCGACCCGCGTGTGCGCAAGGCGTTTGTCTCGGGCTATCTGTACGGTGTCGACGATTCGCTGCTGCATCTCAATGGCAATTGCAGCTGCAACTACACACCCGGACTTTGGCGCTTACTCGACATGGGCGATATTGCCTCGCTTATTGCACCGCGCCCGTTGTTAGTGCAGAGCTGCGAAGAGGATCATCTGAACGGTTCGCGCGGGCTGAAAAATGTTGGCGAGCAGCTCGAGATCGTGCGCGATGCCTACAAGTTGCTGGGTCGCAGAGATGGCCTGCGGCACGAGGTGTGTCCGGGTGAACACCATCTGGGCGTGGCACATCTTGCCGAGGATATCGAATGGCTCGATTCGCACGTTGCGGAATGCGCCCGTGCATAGCCCCTCGGCATGCTGCGAATAAACGGTACGTTCCTGTATGACCGTCGATGGGCGGATGAGGAGAAGATTATGGAAACGAAGAGTTTGAGTGAATCGACCATTTGCTGCTTTGGCGATTCGACCACCTGGGGCGATAACGGCTGCAGTGGGGGAGGCAACGACATTTCGTGGACCTCGCACTTGGGCGCGCTACTGGGCGGCGCAACCATCGAGAACTTTGGCATCAAGGGTTCGCGTATCGCCATCAAGGCCGACCGTACCGATTCGTTTGTCGAGCGCCTGGACGGTATCGACGATGCGGCCGATATCTACATCGTCTTTGGCGGCGTCAACGACTTTAGCCGCAACGTGCCGCTTGGCGAGTTGGGCAGTACCGATGTGCACGAGTTCTATGGTGCACTCGATTACCTGATCCGCACCATCACGGCACGCTCGCCCCAGGCAAAGCTTGTGTTTATGACGCCGTGCAAGACGAGCGGTAAGCACGAGAAGGATATCCCGGCAAGCGATGAGCTCAATCACCTGGGGTTGACGCAGGTCGCCTACGTAAAGGCGATGCTCGAGGTCTGTGACCGCTACTCCGTTCCGGTGATTGACCTGTATGCGCAAAGTGGCATCAGCCCGTTTTTGCCAGAGCACCGCGAGCTCTATATGCCGGACGGTCTGCATTACAGTCCTGCCGGCTATGAGCGCCTGGCGCATCGCATCGCCGCGGGTCTCACCGCCGTTTGCCGCTAAAAGTCTGCCGTTTGCGGGGAATATAGGGTTAACGTTCACCCTATATTCCCCGTTCGCGTTACACTAGGGGTAACGTTCACCTATCGTTTATGTCAGAGGGGACAGCAATGGGTTGCAATCAAATCCTGGACCGTTATATCGAGCAGTTGATCGAAACCTCTACGCCGCAGGCGCCGGCTTGGAATATCGAAAAGATTCGCGCCGGCAAGGAGAACACCTGGAACTATATCGACGGCTGCATGATCAAGGCGCTCATCGAGCTGTACGAGATCACGGGTGAGCAGCGCTACCTGACCTTTGCCGATGACTACATCGATTTCTTTGTCCAGGATGACGGTACCATCAAGCATTACAACCCGCAGGATTACAACCTCGATAACGTCAATGCGGGCAAGACCCTCTACAAGCTGTATGACCTGGTGGGCAAGCCCAAGTACCGTGCCGCCATGGACACCATCTACCGCCAGCTCGAGACCCAGCCGCGCACCCAAGAAGGCGTGTTTTGGCACAAGGCCGTCTATCCCAACCAGATCTGGCTCGATGGCATGTATATGGCCCAGCCGTTCTACATGCAGTACGAGCTGAGCTTCCACAACCGTCGTGCCTGCTCGGACAGCTTCCATATGTTCCAGGTCGTGCATGACCTGATGCGCAACCCCCTCAACGGTCTGTACTATCACGCTTACGACGCGAGCCGCAAACAGTTCTGGTGCGACCCGGTCACCGGTCTTTCGGCTAACTTCTGGCTGCGCGCCGAGGGCTGGTTTGCCATGGCGCTCATCGACACCTGGGAGCTTATGCCGCCTTCGATGTCAGCCGAGAAGGACGAGATTCGCAAGATGTTCCACGATCTGATCGACGCCATGCTGCCGTATCAGGACGAGAAGACCGGGATGTGGCACCAGGTCATCAACCTGCCCAATATCGCCCCCAACTACCTGGAGGAGTCGGGCAGCGCCATCTTTGCCAATGCCATCATGAAGGGCGTGCGTCTGGGCGTGCTGGGCGAGCGTTACTACCAGTACGGCCGTCGCGCCTTCGACGGCATCTGCGAGACCTGCCTGTCCGAGCATGATGGGCAGCTGGCGCTCGACAACATCTGCCTGGTCGCGGGCTTGGGAAACACCGCGCACCGCGAGGGCACGTTTGGTTACTACATGAGCGAGCCTATCGTCAAAAACGATGCGAAGGGCGTGGCGCCGCTGGTGCTTGCCTATATCGAGACCATGCATCACGACAAACTGGCCGGCAGGCATGACCCGCTTGCTCCCTCGGGCGTGTGCTCTATCGAGGACCCGTTTGGCGGATACACCCCGGGCATCAACGCTCATAAGGGATGTGAATAACGTGGGGGCTATTACTCCGGGTGTGCGTTTGCACGACCTTCCGCAGGGGACCGTCGAGGAACGCATCCGCATGGCGGGAGAGCTGGGCTTTTCGTGCATTCAGCTGCCGAGCAAGGTGCTCTACGCATCGATGGGGATCGATCGAGGCGGCCTGACCCGCGAGCTTGCCGACCATTTGCGTGCGGTGCTCGACGAGGCGGGCGTTTCGGTCGCCGTGCTCGGCTGCTATAAGAATTTGGCGACGCCCGATCGCCAACAGCTCATGGATAACATTGCCGAGTACGAGGCATGCCTGAACTTTGCCCAGATGCTCGGCGGATGCCCGGTTGGCACCGAGACCGGTCGCCCCAATGCGCAGAACCGCGTTGCTGACGACCGCATGACCGATGGGGCACTCGAAGCGTTTACAGACGGGCTTGCACGCGTCTGCGATCGGGCCGAGGCCGTGGGCGGGCAAATTTTGATCGAGCCCGGTTGGAACGAGACGGTTAATACTCCGGATCGCTGCCGTGAGGTGCTGGAGCGCGTCTCGAGCCCGTCGCTCGGCGTGATCTACGACCCGGTATCGCTGCTGCACCCCAGTGTCGTTGACGAAGCGCAGGAAATCACCGCGCGCATGCTCTACTTATGCGGCAGTAAGATCCGCGTGCTGCACGCCAAGGATTTTGAGATCGTTGATAACGAGGACGGAGCCGGATGGTGCGACGGTACGGGTTCGCGCCTGGTGTGTCATGGCGTGGGCGAGACGGGACGATATGACTTTGAGCCCGTAGTGGCCTGGGCGGCTGCCGCCTGCCCTGGGATTCCCTGCGTGGTCGAGAACAGCGTACCGGCGACGGCGGCTGACTGCCTGGCGACACTCGAGCACATGTCTGCTCGCTGCGGGGCTTCTCATCGCGAGTTATAGCATTGGCTTTTGCCGTGTCGGCAGATTGAGATTACCTGTATGGGGGCGGCGGTGAAGGGTCTTTATCGTCGCCCCCATTGGATTGCATTAAAAAGGGGAGTTGCGTGGCTATCCACATTGTCGAAGAGGCGAATCGTTGCCTAGGTTGTAAAAGGGCGTTCTGTCAGATTAAGGGCTGCCCGGTTCAGACGCCTATTCCGCAGGTCATCGACCTGTTCAAACAGCGTCGTCTAGAAGAAGCGGGCGAGCTGCTGTTCCAGAACAATCCCATGAGCGCGGTCTGCTCCGTGGTGTGCAACCATTCGGGCCAGTGCGAGGGTGCTTGCATCCAGGGCCGCAAGGGCACACCCGTGCATTTCTCGAGCATCGAGAACTATATCTCGACAGCGTATTTGGATCGTAAGGAGTGGACGCCCGCGCCGTCGTGCGGCAAACAGGTTGCTGTGGTCGGTTCCGGTCCCGCCGGTATTACCGTGGCCATTAAGATGGCCCAGCTGGGCTGTGCCGTCACGGTATTTGAACAGCGCCCCGAGATCGGCGGTGTGCTGGAATACGGTATCCCCGAGTTCCGCCTGCCCCGTGCGCTCGTGCAAAAGTACCGTCATGTGATGTGCTCGCTTGGCGTGCGCGTGCGCCCCTCGACCACCATCGGTGGCGCGCTGCATATCGACGACCTGCTGCGCGACGGCTACGATGCGGTCTTTGTTGGCACCGGTACCTGGCGAGCTCGCAAACTGGGCATTCCCGGCGAGTCGCGCGGCAACGTGCTGTTTGGCATCGATTACCTGGTCGATCCCTCGAGCGTGGCGATCGGGCAGAACGTGGCGGTCATCGGTGCCGGCAATGTGGCCATGGATGTTGCCCGCACGGCGCTGCGTTCGGGTGCTCGCAAGGTCACTGTGTATGCACGCTCGCGCCATATCTCGGCCATCGACGACGAGGTCGAGCTGACCGAGCTTGACGGTGCCGAGATTGTGTGCGGCAAGGCGATCTGCGCCATCGACGATAACGGTCCGGTGTTCGAGACGGCTATCTTTGACGAGGACAACAATGTGGTGGGCTACGAGGAGGAGCTCGACCATGTGTCTGCCGATACGGTTGTGATTGCGGCTTCGCAGGTGCCCAAAGACAAGCTTGTGCTTACGACGGGCGGCCTGGAGACCGACCATCGTGGCCTGCTTTCGGTCGACGAGCACGGTATGACCACTGTGCCTGGCGTCTTTGCCGCCGGCGACGTGGTCAACGGCCCTCTGACGGTTGTTCACGCCGTAGCCGGCGCCAAACTCGCCGTCGAAGGCATGACTGCCTATCTGGGCCTCTAACTCCATCCCACCCATCAGTTGCGGTGAAATACGGACTGTTTTGGCTGTGAAAAGCCTCGGCTGCCCCGTATTTCACCGCAACTTTTTGGGGGTTGAGCAGAGACTGGGGGAGCGCGTGCGGTCGGGTGCTGCACGGTTGCTGGTACGATAGGTACGTCAGCAACTGCCGCCGAGCGGCTCAAATGAAAGGAACCCTGTATGGAGTCCTCTGCCTATCCAATGCTCTTTAGCCCGATCAAGGTCGGTACGACCGAGGTCAAGAACCGCGTCTTTATGCCGCCGGTGTCTACCAACCTGGCCGATCATGGCTATGTGACCGACGATTTGGTCGATCATTACCGTGCCCGCGCCAAGGGCGGCGTGGGCCTGATCATCACCGAGGTCGTGACGGTCGAGCCCACCTATACCTATCTGCCGGGTGACATGTGCTGCTACGACGACACGTTTATCCCCGGCTGGGAAAAGCTCGCCGCGGCCGTCCACGAGTACGGCTGCAAGATTATGCCGCAGCTCTTCCACCCCGCCTACATGGCCTTTAACATTCCGGGCACGCCTCGCCTGATCGCTCCGTCCTTTGTGGGCCCGTCTTACGCCCGCGAGGCACCGCGCCCCATCACGGTCGACGAGATTCACGAGCTCACGCATCAGTTTGGCGACGCTGCCGTGCGTATGCAGAAGGCCGGTGTCGATGGCGTCGAGGTCCATGCGGCGCACGCCCACGGCATGCTCGGCGGTTTCTTGACCCCGCTCTATAACAAGCGTACCGATGAGTACGGCGGCTCGCTCGACGCCCGCATGCGCTTCTTACTCGAGGTCATCGCTGAGATTCGCGAGCGCTGCGGCAAGGACTTTATCATCGACGTCCGTATCTCGGGCGACGAGTACACCGATGGCGGCCTGACCCTCAACGACATGATCTACGTCTCGCGTCGCCTGGAGAAGGCCGGCGTCGACATGATTCATGTGTCGGGCGGCACCACCATCAAGCGCGGCTCCGCGATTCCCGCCGCCGGTACGCAGCAAGCCTCGCATGCCGCCTGCTCGCGCGAGATCAAGAAGCACGTCAACATTCCCGTCGCCACCGTCGGACGTATCAACGAGGCCTGGATCGCCGAGGAGCTGATCGAGGACGGCGCTGCCGACATCTGCATGATGGGCCGCGCCAATCTGTGCGATGCCGAGTTCTGCAATAAGGCCGCTGCCGGCAACGCCGACGACATCCGCCCCTGCATCGGCTGCCTGCGCTGCCTGAACGGCATTATGTTTGGCAAGCGCATCTCCTGCACTGTCAACCCGGACGTGGAGCGCGACGAGGCTGGCTACGAGCCTGCCGCCGAGGTCAAGAACGTGCTGGTTGTGGGTGCCGGTCCTGCGGGTATGGAGGCGGCCTACATTGCCGCCAAGCGCGGCCACAACGTGGTGCTCGTGGACAAGCAGGACGAACCGGGCGGCGAGATGCGCATCGCGGCCGTTCCGCCGGCAAAGCAGGAGCTCACCCGCGTGATCAAGTATCAGTACCGTCGCCTGGCCGAGGCCGGCGTGAAGTGCGTATTTGGCACCGAGCTTACTGCCGAGGACATTCAGCGTGACTACGCGGGTTACGAAGTTGTCCTGGCTTATGGCGCCGAGCCCATCGCTCCGGCCTTTATGCAGGGCTTTAAGCAGGTTATGACAGCTGACGACCTGCTGGGTGGCAAGGCTTTCCCGGGCAAGAAGATTGTCATCGTCGGCGGCGGCACCGTCGGTTGCGAGACGGCCGACTACCTGGCCCCGCTGGTCAACGACCTGTCGCCGGCCAACCGCGATGTCACCGTCATCGAGATGACCAAGACGCTCGCCGCCAACGAGGGCGGTGCCGGTCGCGCGGTGCTCATCACGCGCATGCTCTCCAAGGGCGTTCACGTGCTGACCGAGGCCAAGGTGACCGAGATTACCGAGGATGCCATTAGCTACGAGAAGGACGGCGAGGTCCACACCATCGCCGATGCCGATACGCTGGTGCTTGCCATGGGCTATCGTCCCAATACCAAGCTGGCCGACGACCTTGCCGCTGCCGGCGTTGCCACCCACGTGCTGGGCGATGCCAACAAGTGCGGCAACATCCGCGACGCTATCGGCGATGGCTACAAGGTTGCCTGCGAGCTCTAGTCAACTCCTTGATGCATGGGGGACCTGTCTCCGCGGCGTCAGTCGGTAAATAGCAAAAAGCGACGGCCGTCCCGTACGTGGGACGGCCGTCGCTTGCGTTAGTTGCAATAGGTCGTGCGATTAGAGCCCCAGGAGCTCCTTGACCTTGGCGATGATGGCCTCGTCGGTGGCGTTGGCAAAGAAGTACTCCTGGAAGTGCTCGCCGGCAAGTGCGCCCTTCACCAGGTCCTGATCGATCTCGCCCAGGACGTCGACGAGCGGACGCATGGTCACAGCGCGCACACCGTCGAGGATCTTCTTGTTGCGCTGCTCGGGCTCAACGCGCTCGGCAGGATAGCCGTTGCCCGAACCAAAGCCAAAGAGCTTCTCGAAGGTGTACTCGAGGTTGAGCTCCTGGCCCCAGCCGTTCTTGAGGGCGAAGGGCATGGCAACGGCGTTGCCATCGTTGACCTGGGCAAAGGTGTAGGCGTCGAGCGGGTCGGCAACGTGGCCGCACAGCACGCCGGGGAAGGAGTTACAGGCGAGCATGGCGCCCTCGCCGGTGCCGCAGCCGGTCACGACGTAGTCGGCAGCGCCGGAGTTCAGCAGCACGGCGGCAAGGATGCCGTTCTGCACGTAGGTGAGGGGCTTGGAATCGGCGTCGGCATACATGCCATAGTTAAAGACGGTGTGCCCCATGGGCTCGACAACCTTCTTAAGGGCAGCCTCGATCATAGGGTTCTTGGAGTTCTGAGAGTTCTCATTGATCAGAGCGATCTTCATTGCGAATTACCTTTCTATTTCTAACTTGCGGTGAAATACGGACTGTTTTGCCTGATAGAAGCCAAAACCAATCCTTATCTCACCGCAACTCAAATGAAAAACGAGTGGATGAAACCTGATATGGGCAGTTGCGGCGACGCTTATTGAGGCTGCTTTCCAATGTATGCGAGGATTCCGCCGTCGACGTAGAGGATGTGGCCGTTGACGAAGTTCGACGCGTCGGAAGCCAAGAACACGGCGGGGCCCTTCAGGTCCTCGGGCGTGCCCCAACGGGCTGCTGGCGTCTTGGCAATGATGAACTGGTCAAACGGGTGACGGCTGCCATCGGGCTGCTTCTCGCGCAGCGGTGCGGTCTGCGGCGTGGCGATGTAGCCGGGCCCAATGCCGTTGCACTGGATATTGGCCTCGCCAAATTCCGAGCAGATGTTCTTGGTGAGCATCTTGAGTCCGCCCTTAGCGGCGGCATAGCCGGCGATGGTCTCGCGACCCAGCTCGCTCATCATCGAGCAGATGTTGATGATCTTGCCGTGGCCCTTGGCGATCATGCCAGGCAGGCAGGCCTTTGACACGATAAACGGTGCGTTGAGGTCGATATCGACGACACGGCGGAAGTCCTCGGCGCTCATGTTGAGCATCGGGGTACGCTGGATGACGCCGGCGTTGTTGACCAAGATATCGGGTGTGGTGCCAAAGTCGGCCTCGATCTTGGCGATGAGCTCGGCAACGACGGCCTCGTCGGTGACGTCGGCAACATAGCCGTGAGCGTCAAAGCCCAGCTCACGGTAGTGCTTCTCGGCCTCGGCGACTTTGTCGGCGTGACGGGCGTTAAAGGCGATTTTGGCGCCGGCCTCTCCGAGCGCCTCGGCGATGGCCATGCCAATGCCGTAGGTGGCGCCGGTCACGAGCGCGACCTTGCCATCCAGGCGGAAGCTGTCCATAAGATCAGACATAGCGATCCTTTCAAAAGAAACGTTCATCTATATTTATCTTACTTTTAGTACAAGCTCAGTATAGGAGAGGCGGCGCAACAGGCACCCCTTATTTCCTAAAATCAGGTGAACGTTCACTTTTAAAAGGTGAACGGCAGAAAAGCCCCTGCCGTGCGGACCTCTACTCGCTTTTTGCCTGCGCGCCCTCTGCAATCATGTTGCGGTTATACACCAGGTGCAGATACATCGCGTCGTGCGCGGCGGTGGGATTGCGCGCGGCGATGGCGTCGGCCACGCCACGGTGGGTGCGGATGGTCTCCTCAACCAGCTTTTTGCCGGTCACGTCAATAAACAGGGGGACAGACGCCTTGAGCACGCCCATTAGGCGGGGAACGACGAGGTTTCCGGAGCTCTCGGCAATGGCATTGTGGAACGCGGTGTCGGCGGCGGAGTAATCCTCACCGGCCTCGGCCAGGCGCTCGGATTCGTCGCAGAGCTCTTTGATACAGACGACCTGGTCGTTGGTTGCGTGCTCGGCTGCCATGCGTGCAATCTGCGGCTCGATCATAAAGCGCACCTCGAGTAGGTCGCGCGCCAGACGCTGCTTGTCATCGATAAAGGTAAAGCCCAGCGGGTCGTCGGCAACGCCGGGGTTCGAGGCCACATAGGTGCCCGAGCCCTGCTTAATGCGCACGATGTTGCGCGACTGCAGCAGCTTCATGGCCTCGCGCACCGTGCTCCTGCCGGCGCCCAGGCGCTCGACGAGCACGGCCTCCTTGGGCAGGCGATCGCCTTGCTCAAGATGCTCATCCAAGATCAATTGAATGATTTTCTCGGAAATCTGCTCGGGGAGTCCCGAATCGGCTCGTGCCACGCTTCACCTCATATCAAAAGAATTCATCAGAGCTATTCTAACTCATTCAACAGAAGCCGCGGCGGTTCGCCTAGACAGTGGGGAGCTGTAAGTAGCCGTTTACCGTCAAAACAGACCGTTCATGAAATACATCAGATGTATTTTGAACAAATTTCAATTTGAAACATCAGACCTATTGAAAACACGCTATAGTCTAAGCCGAATTCAAAAGGTCTGATGAATTGGAGGAAAGATGTCAGACCCAACGTTTATGGCTGATCCCACCAGGCTGGTCATCGCCGCCATCGTGGGCATCGCGCTGCTGCTTGCGCTCATCATCAAGTTCAAGCTGCACCCCGTGCTGTCGATGATGGTCTCGGCGCTCGTGATCGGTATCGGTGCCGGCATGCCGCTCGACATGGTGGCAGACACCGTCACCAAGGGCGTGGGCACCACGCTGCAAAACATCGCCCTGCTCATTGGCCTGGGATCGATGTTTGGCCAGATTTTGGAGGAGAGCGGCGGCGCCAAGAAGATCGCCCAGACCTTCATTGATACCTTTGGCCAGGGCCACTCCAGCTGGGCGCTGGGCATCACCGGTTTGGTCATCGGCACTACGGTGTTCTTTGAGGCCGGCGTGGTCGTTTTGATTCCGCTTGCATTTAGCGTGGCATCGCAGACCAAAAAGTCGACGCTCTACTATGGCATCGCGCTGCTCGCGGGACTTGCCGCTGGCTATGCGTTTGTGCCGCCATCGGCCGGGTCGGTTCTGGTCGCCGGCACGCTCGGTGTCGACCTGGGCACCATGATCCTCGTCGGTATCCCCACCGCCTTCATCGCCATGGCAATTGCCGGCGTCATCTGGGGCCGCAACGTGGGCGGTCGCATTTTAACCGATGTTCCGGAGCACTTTACCTCTGCCGAGGGTGCGAGCGACGAAAAGGAGCTTCCTTCCTTTGGCATGGTGCTCGCCATCGTGCTCACGCCGCTTTGTCTGATTTTGCTGGGCACGTTGTCCTCTTATATCCCCATGCCCGCCGAGCTCGCCTCGATTCTCGCCTTCCTGGGCAAGCCGTTTGTCGCTTTGACGCTCGCCACGCTCGTCGCGATGTATCTGCTGGGCGCGCGGCGCGGCTACTCCGGCGCCGAGCTCAAGGCCCTGCTCGACCGTTCGCTTAAGCCCGTCGGCATGATCTTGCTGGTCATTGCCTGCGGCGGTGTGATCCGCTGGATGCTGCAGGACTGCGGCCTGGGCCAGGTTATCGGCCCTATGCTCGAGGCCTCACCGCTGCCTTTGGTGGTCGTTGCCTTTTTGATTGCCGTCATGGTGCGTGCCTCTGTCGGCAGCTCCATCGTCGCTATGACCATGGCATCGGGCATTATGGCCGCCATGCCTGCGGTTGCCGGAGCCTCAGTGCTCATGCGTGCCGCTATCTGTCTTGCTATCTGCGGCGGTGCCACGGCCCTCTCGCACGTCAACGATGCCGGTTTTTGGATGTGCTCCTCGTTCCTGGAGATTGACGAGAAAACCACCCTCAAGTCCTGGACCATTATGGAGACGCTCATCGGCCTTTCGGGTCTTGCCTGCGCCCTGGTGATTTCGTTCTTCGCCTAGTTCGCGTAGCTAAGCATCTTTTGCCGAGTGCATCGCTCGGTACCCATTAACACCTGATTCATTAACCAACGATTGGTACAACCGTTCAAATCAAAAGAGGAGAGCATCATGGACGAGAAGACCAAGGCACAGATTCAGCAGGAGGCAGCCGACCTGGTTGCCAAGCTGCAGCCGCGTTCCGGCAAGTTTCGCACCATCAGCCCCGAGATGGACCCGCTGCGTCTGGGCTCTGGCTGGTCCATCGAGGATCTGGACAAGCCGCAGGTCATTATCGAGTCGACGTTCGGCGACTCGCACCCGGGTTCTGCCGGTCTGTTTGAGTTGGTCGAGGAGGTCCGTGCTGGCGTTGCCGAGGCTGGCGGTCACGGTGCCCGTTACTTCTGCACCGATATCTGCGACGGCGAGGCCCAGGGCCACGACGGCATTAACTACTCGCTGCCCAGCCGCGACATGATCGCCAACATGATCGAGATCCATGCCAAGGCCACCCCGTTCGACGCCGGCGTCTTTGTCGCCAGCTGCGATAAGGGCCTGCCTGCGAACCTTATGGCCATGGGCCGCATCAACATCCCCTCCATCGTCGTTACCGGCGGTGTCATGGATGCAGGCCCCGACCTGTTGACCCTGGAGCAGCTCGGTGCGATTTCTGCCCGCTACGAGCGCGGCGAGATTTCCCGCGAGGAGCTCGAGTTTGCCAAGCACAACGCATGCCCCAGCTGCGGCGCCTGCTCCTTTATGGGTACCGCCTCGACCATGCAGGTTACCGCCGAGGCCCTGGGCCTTATGCTCCCCGGCACGGCTCTGCTGCCCGCAACCAGCTCCGATCTGCGTGAGTTTGCGCGCGAGGCTGGCCGTCAGTCCGTGTGGCTCTCCGAGCACAACCTGTGCCCCCGCGACATCGTGACCAAGGAGTCCTTCGAGAATCTCATCATGGTCCACGGCGCCATCTCCGGTTCCACCAACTCGCTGCTGCACATTCCCGCGATCGCCCGCGAGTTTGGCATCGAGATGTCCGCCGACGATTTCGATCGCCTGCACCGTGGCGCCCACTACCTGCTCAACGTTCGCCCCGCAGGCGAGTGGCCGGCGCAGTTCTTCTACTATGCGGGCGGCGTGCCGCGCATCATGGAGGAGATCAAGTCGATGCTCCACCTCGACGTTATGACCGCCACCGGCAAGACTCTCGGCGAGAACCTCGAGGACCTCAAGAACAACGGTTACTACGAGAAGTGCGGTCGTTACCTTGAGAAGTGGAATCTCAAGCGCGAGGACATCATTCGCCCGTTTGACCAGGCCTTTGGTACCGACGGCTCCATCGCCATCCTCCACGGCAACCTTGCCCCCGAGGGCGCCGTCGTCAAGCACACGGTTGTTCCGCGCGAGATGTTCCAGGCCACGCTTAAGGCGCGTCCGTTCGACTGCGAGGAGGATGCCATTCACGCCGTCCTGACGCACGAGGTCAAGCCCGGTGACGCCGTTATCATTCGCTACGAGGGTCCCAAGGGCTCCGGCATGCCCGAGATGTTCTACACCACCGAGGCTATCGCCAGCGATCCCGAGCTGGGTGCGAGCATTGCCCTTATCACCGATGGCCGCTTCTCCGGCGCCTCCAAGGGCCCGGCTATCGGTCACGTTTCGCCCGAGGCTGCCGTGGGCGGCCCGATTGCCCTGATCGAGGAGGGCGACCTTATCCAGATCAACATCCCCGAGCGCTCGCTGTCCATCGTGGGCATCGCCGGCAAGGAGATGGAGCCGGCCGAGATCGATGCCGTCCTGGCCGAGCGCCGAGCCGCTTGGAAGCCCAAGGCTAATCGCTATACCTCCGGCACGCTCAAGTTCTTTACCGAGCATGCAGTTTCCGCCATTCAGGGTGGCTACATGGAGTAGCGCCCATGCGCATCAAATATCTCCTCTCATAGATGTGCGGCACAAAGAGCCCCGAGCCACGTCACCGGGGCGCGTTGTTCAGCGCCGCCGGGGCGCTCCACTCAAACGACAAGAGACGTCTTACGCAAGCGCCCGCGTCCGTGGATAAAACCACGGGCGTGGGCGCTTCACTTTATTCCCAGCCGCTTTATTCCCAGCCCTTCCACACGTCAGGCTCGTAGCCAACGGTTGCCTGGCGGCCGTTGCGAACGATGGGCTCACGAAGAATCTGCTGGTTATCGAGCACCTTTTCGAACTTCTGGTCGGCAGCAAGATACTGTACGAGCGCAACCGTGTCGGCATCTTTCGCCTTTGGATCGATCACAGCGTCGATCCCGCCGACGGCGCGCGCCACGCTTTCGAGCTCGCCTTTGCTCATCCCCTTTTCCTTCAAGTCGATGAACTGGAACTTCACACGACGTTCCTTGAAATAGCGCTGCGCCTTCTTAGTATCGAAGCTTTTCTTCGTGCCGAATATCTGGATGTTCATACGTACCGCCTTCGCTCAATTCTCGTCCGTCCATGATACGACAAGGGAGCCGAGCAAAAACAGAGCAGGCGGAGATGGAGGAGGACGGCGACCGACCGTCGGCAAGAGTCGGCCGGATCGGACTGGCGCCCAGCGCGCGCCGGCGACACGCTCGCAGCTGCACACATAGCCGATGTACAAGCTCGCCGCGGCGTTCCCTCGCCCCGCGGTGTGGCGATAGAGAAGCACGCCACCCGTCAACGATGGCGCCTCGGTGAAGAAAATCAACGTCTGGGTTACATCCCTTGAAAGGGGCGAAGACGGCTGCTAGAATACCTCCCCGCTATGAAGGATTTGACCAAAGCATACATCGCAATTCGGCGGCCCCTGGTATACGGGGCCTCTCCTGTTGTTCCCCAAGTGCGCTCTGAGCAGCCGCTTTCTTCCTGTCGTATCTGATGCACGCATAGCACGTGCATGTTATTTCGCCCGTGGGCCGGCGCGCCTTCGGCGAAGAATCGAATAGATACGAAGGAAGCTTATGTCTGATAATTGTACGGTCGCGCCCGCCAATGGGCGCATTACCGGTACCCAGATCCGCATCGTCGCGGTCGTCGTCCTGGGTGCCTTCTTGGCGCTACTGAACCAAACGGTGATGTCGCCTGCGCTGCCGGTCATCATGTCCGATTTCGCCATCGATGCCTCGACTGCCCAGTGGATCATGTCCATATACCCGCTGGTGAGCGGCATCATGGTCCCCGTTTCGGCGTTCCTTATCGACAAGTTCAGCACCCGCGCGCTATTCTTCGGGGCGACGCTGGTGTTCGCGCTGGGCACGCTGCTGTGCGCCGCAGCCCCTGATTTCCTGTTCCTCATCATCGGTCGCGTGTTGCAAGCGGCGGGCTCAGGCGTGCTCATGCCGCTTGTCTCGGTGGTTCCCATGCTGGTGTTCCCCGTCGAGAAACGAGGAACGGCTATGGGCATGGCGGGCATCGTCATGTCGGCGGGTCCCGCGGTCGGCCCCGTCGTAGGCGGCGCGGTGATCGACACGTACGGCTGGCGCACCATGATCGGCGCCATCGTCCCCCTCGCAATTCTCGTGCTGGTGCTGGGCGTGTTCATGCTGAAAAACGTGGGCGAGCTGAAGAACCCCAAGCTCGACCTGCCCTCGGTCGTCCTCTCCACCATCGCCTTCGGCGGACTTCTCTACGGGTTCTCGAGCGCCTCGTCGATGGGTTGGGGCAACCCCGTGGTGCTCGGCTCGATCGTCGCGGGTGTCGTGTGCTTGGTGCTGTTCGTCGTACGCCAGGGCAAAATCGAGGACCCGCTGCTTCAACTGGGCACGCTCAAGACGCGCGAGTTCCGCGTGGCCGCCATCATCGTCACGCTCATCAACGCCGCTTGCCTGGTCACCAACACGCTGTTGCCGTTGCTGCTGCAAACCTCGCTTGGCGCTTCGGCCTTCGAAACCGGCATGGCCATGCTTCCCGCCGCGGCGGTGGGCATCATCATCAGCCCTATCTCCGGCGTGGTGTTCGACAAGTTCGGTCCGCGTGCCATCTCGATCGTCGGCCTGGCCCTCATGACCGGCGCCCTGTTCCTGCTCTCGCTTTCGACGGTAAACACGCCCATCTTGGTGGTTGCGCTGTTCTGCATGCTGCAGTCCGCCGGCCAGTCGCTCGCGAACATGCCGGTGAACACATGGGGTGTCAATGCCTTGAAAAATGACATGATCGCCCACGGCAACGCCATCGCGAACACCGGCCGCCAGGTCGCCGGCGGTTTGTGCACGGCGCTCATCGTCACGGTCATGACAAGCGTCACCGCGTCGACCGGCGTCGATGCGGGCATCCAAGTAGCCACCGCCGTGGGCGCGGGCGTCGCTTACAAGGTGTGCGCGGCAATCGGCCTCGTTTCCCTTATCTGCGCCATATTCAGCGTGCGCACCAAGAAAACCGCACCGAAAACGAAGGAGGCATAAGCGATGTCCGAGATTCTGTCCGAGCGCATCCCGCTCGAGCTCGAGGGGACGCCCGTTTCGAGCATCATGATTGAAGAGCCGTTCACCTGCACGCAGGATTGCACGATTTCCGACGTGGTGCGCATGCTCGCCGAAAACGAGGTGAGCAGCATGCCCGTAATCGATGAGCGCAACCAGGTGGTCGGGTTCATCTCCGACGGCGATGTCATGGGAGCCATCGCGCAGCATCGCGCTCACACCATCTTCACGGGCGGCGACGCGTCCATGCTGTACTTCGACGATCAGAGCCTTGAGCAGCGCATCGAAGACCTGAAGGATCGCTGCGTCATGGATTTCGCGACGCGCCAGGTAGTGTGTGCCCGTCCCGAGCAGAGCATCGCCCGCGTCGCCGCGCTGCTGGCGAAGAAGAAGTTCAAGAAGCTTCCTGTGGTTGATGACGAGGGCAAACTCGTGGGGGTCATCCGCCGCTCCGCCATCACCAAATACATCTTCGGCATCCTTTTCCAATAGGGGCAGGTCGCACTTGAGGCGAACATCTCGAGGCATCGAGCCAGCAACTGGACCAGACAACCTTGACACGCACGCGCTTTCCCTCGATGCTTCGGTAAGGGGAGCTGCGAAAATCGCAGCACGGGTGATCGGCGCCGCGCCCCCGAAGGCAAAAGCGAACACGGGAGCGATATGATGGAAAAAGTCCTGGACGAAGATTTGGTTTATGAGATTCTCTCCGTCGTGGCAGAGATTCCGGCGGGATGCGTCGCCTCGTACGGTCAGATAGCGCGCCTCATCGGCAGGGAGAAAAACTCTCGCCTGGTCGGAGCGGTGCTGAGCGAGGCGGATCGCTACGGCGATTATCCCTGCCACCGCGTCGTCAACCACGCGGGACGCCTCGCGCCAAACTTCCCCGACCAGCGAGCACTACTGACGGAGGAAGGAGTCGCCTTCCGAGACAACGGCTGCGTCGACATGAAAAAGCACCAGTGGAACGAGTAGCCAGGCAGCGTAGCGTCGAAAGGAGCGACGCCACGGGGAACGACCTGCGCCCCGCCGCCGGACAACCTATGGCAAAGTGACACGTCCCACAAAGAGCGGCGCACCAGTACGAGACACGACCGCGACGTAAAAAGACCCTATGATACTCGTAAGCATCTATCTGATTGCCCGCCTCGAGGTACCCAAAGAACGAGAGATGCCGAAACCCCTAGACAAAGAAAAAGGTCGGGAGCTTTTATGCTTCCGACCTGAAGTTTCATGGTCGCGGGGGGCGGATTTGAACCACCGACCTTCGGGTTATGAGGTCGCTACGACGTTGTTTCATTCAGACATTTCGACCCAAATTGAAGTCAATATAACTCCAGGTCATTTGATGTTTTCATAGATTTACGAAAGAAAAGTACGCGGAATAATTCGACCCAAATTCGACCCACAACGAGCTTGAAAGCGGTCAGGCGGAGCATTACCCTTGGGGTGTGACCCCACGCAGGGCCCACCACCAAGGGTAATGCCCACCCGCCCCAGCCCTTTGCGCCATTCCGCGCAACCGAGCGCGATTCTCAGGCACTTCAGGCAAGGAACACGATGAACGACCGACCTCTCGTCATAGGCAAAGGAACGAAGCAACGCCGCGACAAATACACGTGGCGCTACCGTCACAGCCTCGGCAAGGATCCGGTCACGGGCAAATACCGCTATTCGCCGTGGCAGACCATACATACCACCAAAAGCCGAGAGGTCGACGCCGCACTCGAAGCCTACAAGGCAGAACTCAACAGCGGCACCTACGTCCAAAAATCGAGGGACACCGTCGGCTCGTACGCAAAAAAGTTCCACGACAACCGCGAAGGAACCATCACGCCGCTCGCCTACTCGACATCCTACTCAATCGAGAACCGGACGCGCACATCACATGCGTGATGCTCATGCTCGACACCGACATGAGAAGGGCAGAAGCCCTCGGGATGACGTGGTCCGATGTCTCCGTCGAGAACAGAAGCATCCTCATTGAGCAGCAGTTCGCGGCCGATCGAAGCGTTCGCTCGCCCAAAAGCAAGAAAAGCGTGCGGAGGATCTCGATAAGCGAGACGCTGACGTCGTATCTCGAATTCTGGAAAAAGGAGCAGGCCCGCGAAATGGAAGCCTTCGGCCTGGAACAAGTCAAAGGCACTCCGCTCGTCCACTCATTCGAACGAACGAAAGACAGGCATCCCCAAGTCAACTTCATGGACCTGAATGGGTTTTCGCGCTGGTTCAGAAACTTCAGCGTCGAGAACGGGTTCGGCAAGTTCGAAGGCGTTCGAACATACCATTATGTGAAGGAAACTGTCGACGGGGAAACGATTTCGAAGCGTTATGAGCATAAAGAGTGGCTCGAATTGAGGGATTACCTCAGGAAGCATCCCAAGGTTCGAGAGGCGAGGCATATCAGCACATATGAGAGCGAGCACCTTCCTTACGGATATTCGGGCCTATCGAGCCACACCGCTACTGCCGCTACTGCCCGCTACTGCCCGCCAGCTTCCGAACCAGCGGGCGGTAGCAGCACCCCGAACATCTCGCCGACAGCGCAGAGAGTCGTCGACCTGGCGGCCAAGGCCGACATCGAGGACGTGATGCTGTGCGACCTGCCCGGCGTCCTGTCCTTCCTAGGGCTGCCACCTGAGACGGAGATGCCGCCGGGCAACAAGGGGAAGACGAAGCTCAAGAAGCTCTACAGGAAGGTGGCGCCGAACAAGGCATACCACTCCGGCGAGCGCGCCAAGGATTTGATCTCGCACCTCGACATGGCAGAGATCAGGGCATCGGCGCCCGTCCAAGAATTGGGATGCAGTTCAATACGAGCTCGGGGCTCTTTTCGTCTAGATTGGGGACGCATGGCCGGACGAAAACAATTTGCGTCTGGTAATAAGCGTACGAAAGCGCAATTTACGTCTTAATTCCGTACGCAAATCAAGACGAAAATCGTTTACGTCTGCTTTAATCCGTACGAAAACGGTTTTCGTCTTGCAGGGCAGTTGCCGTTTCTACAGTTCAACTTCCAGTTCGGCTTTGTGCTCGTAGAGGTAGTCGCGCATGTAGGGGATGGCAAATGAGACCTTGCCGTACGAGGGAGCCTCGATAATCGATTCTCTTAACAGGCGGCTGCGGACGGAACTCACCTGTTGAGGCGTTTTGTTTAGGGCATCGGCAACCATGCTGGTCGAGCTCGTCTGCCCCAAAGATGCCATGCTCAGCAGATAAGCGATGCACGTGGGCGGAATGCGCTGTAGCGCGGGCTCAATCACCATGGCACAGAAGCGTTCGCGTGCCGTTGCAATGCCGCGCTCGGCTTCTTCTTCTCCAATAATCGGTGTATGTGCGCGTCTTGCCAACTGCCATGCGTAGTATCCAACGAGTTGGATCATGAAAGGATAACCTTGCGTTGCCTCGGCAAGTTGGCCGGCAATACCTGGCTGCAACTCCATGCCAGACGCTTCAATGGTTTCCTCGAGGGAGTACGACACTTCGGTTACTGCCACAGCCTTCAGGTCAAAGGGGAGGGCACGGCGCAAAAACGTAAGTGTCTTTCCGTTGATGATGCTTTCAATCATCGAAGGCAGCCCCGCAAAAACAAAGGCTATATCAAGGTCTTCGCCGATAACCTGCTGAATCGCAATGGAGAGCGTTCGGACCTCATCGAGCTCTGCGTCTTGAACCTCGTCGAGAGTGATGAGCAGGCCATTTTCATTCTTGGATATTGTCTGTCTCATGGCGTCGCGTAGCGATGGGCCGATTCGCTCAATATCTATGCTGCCGATGGATATGCCAGCTACGGTGGGCTCAAATCTGGCGTGTTTGGCCTGGAATTTGGGCTGCAGCTGTTCGAGAATGCGCTGGCAAAGTCCCTCGGTTGCGACCTCTTTTATGACCGTCCAGCCACGGCTTTGCGCCAAACGTGAGCACTCGTCAAGGAGGACCGTCTTGCCCGTTCCACGGACGCCGGCTATGCGCATTAGGCGCCCAGGGGCACCAGGCCCGTTGGTGAGGCCTTCACTGAATTCTTCAAGTACATCTTCGCGGCCGATAATCGTGGGAGGTGTTTTACCTGCTGTGGGCTTAAAAGGGTTTGTTTGCATGTGAGCCACCTTTGCTCAAGATATAGCAAGATATAGCAAAGTATAGCAAGATATAGCAAAGTATAGCAAGATATAGCAAAGTATAGTGAGATATAGCAACGTATAGCGCTGTTTGCGGGTTCTTACGGTGGTGC
Organism: Collinsella sp. CLA-ER-H7; assembly: GCF_040092345.1. NCBI lineage: Bacteria > Bacillati > Actinomycetota > Coriobacteriia > Coriobacteriales > Coriobacteriaceae > Collinsella > Collinsella sp. CLA-ER-H7. The sequence continues at coordinate 132,808 of NZ_JBBNLT010000004.1, forward strand.
TATTTCCTGAATGCCGCGCGCACAAAGCGCTGAGCGAACAGCTTATTAGCGATGTTGATGACATGGCCCAAGAACAGCGCCGAGATGGCGGTGGTCACGCCAAAGCCGCCCAGGTTGTGCATGAGCGCGAGCGACAGAACGAGAGACACGGCGACATGCGAGCAGTCGAACACGACTTTTACGTCGCCAAAGCGGCGTTTAATCTTTTCGGCAATGACCTGCACCAGGCCGTCGGGCGCGTTGGGGACAACGCCCATGTTGACGACGAGACTTACGCCAAATGCAGTGACAGCGAGGGAGAGCAGCATGGTCTCAACCTGTATGGGGAGTACTGCGGGATGCAGCGGGTTGACCGCCGTGAAGAAGTCGGTGAAGCCGCCGATGAGCGTTGAGAAGCACAGCTCGAGCAGGATGCGCGGCTGGAACTCGCTTCGCAAGATGGCTAATTGCGCCACGATGTAGGCGACGTAGGCCGCGGTGATCCAAAAGCCGAGCGTCTTGCCCTTGAGCATGGATAGGGTTGTGGCAAAGCACGTGAGCGCGACGACGCCCAGGCCGGATGCCGTCTGGAGACTCATACCGAGTGCCAGTACTGCAACGCCCACCAGATACATCAGCATCCCGATGACGATATGGAACCAATCGATCTTCTCGCCATTCATGATGATGAGCGGTCGCATGTTGCTACCCGTCCTTTCGGTTGTGTGAAAAAACTGACCCGGACCGGCAAAAGAGGGTTATCGGAGGCACTGCTGTTAAAGCAGAAAAGCCGGCCCCACGGTCAGTTGTCTAGGAAGTGTCTCGCTGTGCCGGAATGGGACTGAAGGGCCAGCGAGACGGGAGGAAAGCAAATGACATTGCGTGGGCAATAGGATGCCAAGATGGTAGGGTGCGTCTTAGCATCCTATTGCTCACGCTTGACGAAATCGGTTTCGTTTGAGCCTTAGTATACGCACGGGATTCTATTTGCAAAGAGAAAAACAATAAAAAGTGAACGTTCACCTAATCGTAACAACTCGTTGGCTGTATCATGGCGGTAGTCGATACGAAACCGATTTCGTATCGACTACGCATGCGTTGTATCTGTCCATTATCTGGTGGTGTAAACGAGGGGTTACACCTGCCGCAAAAGCGGCATTCATCATTGTCCAGATTGAAAGGATCACCATGGAACAGCATACCGATTGCTCGTACTGCATGTGCGGGACCGACAACACGCTCGTCGATGCCTTTGGCATCCCCATGCTTGACCTGCCTGCCAGCAAGCTCATCTTGTTTAAGGAGCAGAGTCATAAGGGCCGCGTAATCGTGGCCTCCAAGCAGCACGTCGATGACATCTCCTGCATGTCCGAGGAAGACGCCGCCGCCTTTATGGCCGATGTCCGCCACGTCGCGGCAGCGCTGCACAAGGCGTTCAATCCCGACAAGATTAACTTTGGTGCCTACGGCGACACCATGCATCACCTGCACGTGCATATCGTCCCCAAGTACAAGGACGACCCGTTTGAGTTTGGCGACGTGTTTGCCATGAACCCCGGTCGCGTCACGCTCGAGTCGGCTCAGTACGACGAGATCGCCCAGGCAATTGTCGCCAACCTGTAAGCGAGTAAAAGCGGCTATTTCGAATAGAAGCACTTGGCTTCATTGCCAGTTAAAAAGGAGCTTATCTATGAATGCGGGAGTTGTTTCACTCCTTTGGGTGCTGGTGGGCGTAGTCCTGCTGGTCGCCATGATCGTTAAGTTTAAAATCAACAGCATCATTGCGCTTATTCTTTCCGCCATTTTTATCGCCCTTGCCGACGGCATCTCTGTGGGCGACCTTGTCACCACCATGGAAGATGGACTGGGCGGAACGCTTAAGTCGCTTGCGCTGATCATTATCTTTGGCGCAGCCATCGGAAAACTGATGACCGATTCGGGTGCCTCGCAGCAGATTGCCGACACTATCGTTGACAAGCTCGGTATTAAGCTGCTGCCTGTTGCGCTTCTGATCATCGGCGTTATCTTTGGTATGAGCATGTTCTACGAGGTGGCGTTCCTTATCGTTACGCCGCTCGTTATCAGCATCGCCAAAGAGGCCGACATCCCCTATATGCGCCTGATTATCCCGGCTGTTTCTGGTACCACGATGGGCCATTCTCTTTTTCCGCCGCAGCCTGGTCCTATGGCGCTGGTGAGTGCCTTTGGTGCCGAGGTTCCGCCGGTCTACATCTTTGGTCTGATCGTCACGATTCCGACACTTATCTGCTCTAGTCTTTTGCTGTGCCATTTCATCCCCGGTCTCGATGACATGCCGCTTGGCAATGTTATGAAGCCGGCGGAGCGCAGGCCCGCGGACGAGCTTCCGCCGTTCTGGCTTTCCATTCTGGTGCCGCTGTTCCCGGCAATCATCATGATTGGGGCTTCGATTATCAAGAACACGGTGGGCGAGGGTTGCTTTGCATACGATCTTGCCAGCTGCATCGGTAGCGCAGATATCACTATGCTCATCACGATGATTCTTGCCATGGTTGCGTATGGTTATACGCGCGGCATGGATGGCGGAGAGATTTCTAGCTCTATGTCCGATGCTATCAAGGGCGTCGCGAACGTGCTGCTCGTTATCGGTGCCGGCGGCATCATGAAGCAGGTCATCATTACTTCTGGCGTTGGCGCGACGCTTGCCGACATGGTGAGCCTCATGCCGGTGTCGCCGCTGATTTTGGCTTGGGTGATCACGGTGGTCCTGCGCCTGCTCACCGGCCAGGGTACCGTCTCGGCCATCACCGCTGCCGGCGTCGTGGCACCTATGGTTACGCAGTTTGGCATCAACCCGGTGCTTGCAGTACTGGTCTGCGCCTGCGCATCCAATACCATCACGCCTATGTATGACGGCGGCTACCTGCTGTTCCAGCAGTCGTTTGGCCTGTCGATGAAGGATACCTATAAGACATGGGGCCTGTTGGAGCTCGTCAACTCCGTTGTCGGCCTCATCATGGTTCTGATCCTGAGCCTGTTTATCTAGGCGAGAAACGCATAAGACAAGCGTGTCTCACCGCAAGCCCGCGGACAGTTGCCTATCAAACTGTCCGCGGGCCTTTGCTTTTTATACCAACGGCATGTCGTACCCGTCCCCCTCATAAGTTGCGGTGGAATAGTTCCTGTTTTTGCTGCTGAAGGCTTTGAGCAGGAACTATTCCACCGCAACTTATGAGGGGGCGGGGGATACGATAGTATTGCATGGTGGTATTCGATTAACCGAGGCTTCATCCGAGGGCTTTATGGAACAACACCAGCATTATCAGAGCCTGCAAGACCAGGCATACAACGCATTGCGCTCTAAGATCATCTATGCCGAGTTCAAGCCCGGCACGCGCCTTTCGGCGATTGGTCTGGAAAAGGAGACGGGAATCGGGCGCACGCCCATTCGCGAATCCTTTGTGCGCCTGCGTGAGCAGGAGCTGGTGGAAACGCGTCCCAAAAGCGGCACCTATGTCTCAAAAATCAGCATGGAGCGTGCCGAGAACGCCTGTTTCTTGCGCGAGAAACTCGAGAGAAGCGTGCTTATTAAATGCTGTTCGGCCGCCACGCCCGAGCAAAAGCATCGGCTCGAGCAGATTCTTACCGAGTCCGAGTCGCTCGACCATAGCGAGACGCGTCGTTTCTTTGATCTGGATAACCTGTTCCATGAGACGTGTTTTGAGATTGCCGGCCGTCATATGTTGTGGGATTGGATGAAGAGCGTCAATACGCATTTTGAGCGGTATAACTGGCTGCGCGCGGTATCTCAGGACCTTGATTGGGAGCCGATTCGTCGTCAGCACCGTCGGATTTTGGAGGCCATTAAGGAAGGCGACACCGATACGGCGAGCTATCTGGCAGAGACGCACTTGCATCTGATGCCCGAGGAGCAGGGTCCGGTTATCGCCTTGCATCCCGACTACTTTGAGCTGTCCAAAGATACGGCCATCTAACTCGCCCCCCCTCATTAGTTGCAGTGAAATAGGAATTGTTTTGCGGCTCTGATGGTGTAGGCAGTCCGTATTCCACCGCAAGTGCCGGGGCACATCGGGGCACGAAAACGCTGCGGCGCCGCTTGGAGGAAAAGACCGGAAGCAAGGGTCCATTCCTCCAGACGGCGCCGCAGCTGTTTTGATGGTTCGGCTTTTGTCGAAGTGTCTTAGTTGAGCGCGACTGCCAGCCGAGTAGGCAAAGCGGCTCGGGGGCGTGTCGCTTCCGTCACGTTCTATCAGCATACAAGACAGTTTTGGTTCTTGTTCGTGACGGAAACGGCGCGCTTCCGAGCCGCTTTAAAAGAAAGGGGGCGAGGTTTAGGGCACGCCCCCTTTCACGATAGAGAGCTAAACCTAGCCGCGGACCTTCTTGACGACGTCCATGGCCTCGTGGGCGATCTGCTCGACCTTGGAGAAGTCGCCGTCGGCAAACAGGGCCGGCTTGACCATCCAGGTGCCACCGCAGGCGATGATGGCGGAGGAGCTCAGGTACTCCTCGACGTTGGCGGTGCTCACGCCGCCGGTAGGCATAAAGCGGTGACCGACAAACGGAGCGGCGAGGGCCTTGATGGTGTTCAGGCCGCCATACTGGGACGCGGGGAAGAACTTGGTGACCTTGAGGCCCAGGTTCTCGGCTGCGGTGACCTCGGAGGGGGTCACGGTGCCGGGAAGGACGGGCAGGTCGATGTCGATGCAGTGCTTCACGACGTCCTCGTTGTAACCCGGGGAGACGATGAACTTGGCACCGGCTGCGCGGGCCTGCTCAACCTGCTCGACGGTCAGGACAGTGCCGGCGCCAACGCACATCTCGGGCTCGGCCTCGGCCATAGCGGCGATGCACTCGGCGGCGCAGGCGGTGCGGAAGGTGACCTCGGCGGACTTCATGCCAGCTGCCATAAGGGCGTGGGCGAGCGGAGCAGCGTCCTCGACCTTGTCGAGCACGACGACCGGCACGATACCCAGGGACTCAAGCGTGGTGTAGAACTGATCGAACATAATGTTCCTTTCGATGTATGGCGCGCATGGGCGCGTGATTGCCAAATGTGCTGGTCAGGAGCCGATTTTGGATTGGTTATCGGAGGCACTGCTTGGGGTCACAAGCAATTCCAAAACCGGCTGCTCGACCAGTCATGTAGGGAATGCCAGGCAAAACCGGAATGGGACTGGTGGTTTTGCCCGGCCGGAGGAATCGGGGAGCGGGCCGCAGGGGTATGGGTATGGGTATGGGAAACTGCAGCCCGCGGAATGGGGACGGCTTAGCGCGCGACTCGGGTGCCACCGTCGGCGGCTGATGCCACAGCGGCGATCTCGTCGGCGGTCACCAAGTTGGAATCGCCCTTGATGGTGAGTTTGAGGATCGAGGCCGCAATCGCGTAGTTGACGGCGTCCTGCGGGTCAAAGTCGTTGATGAGGGCATGGACCAAACCGGCGTTGAAAGCGTCGCCGGCGGCAACGCCCTCGAGCACGTGAACGTCATGAGCAGGGGAGAACCAGTGCTCGCCGCTCTCGGCGTCATAGAGCATGCCCATCCAGATGGAGCGCTCGACGCAGGAGATGTTGCGGACGACCGAAGCGACCTTTTTGCAGCCGTACTCGGCGCAAATCTGACGGGCCATCTCGACGTAGGTGTCGCGCTCCTCGATGCCGTGGGCAAGGGAGCCGGAGACGCAGGTCATGCCGAGGCCGGCGGGTGCGTCCTCGTCGTTGGCGATGCAGATGTCGACGAGCGGCAGGAGCTCCTTCATGGTGGCCTGCGACTTTTCGGGCGACCACATCTTGCCGCGATAGTTGACGTCGCACACGGTGGTGATGCCCTTGGCGCGGCAAGCGGTGAGGGCGTCCTTGCATGCAGCGGCCATCTCGTCGGAGACAGCGGGCGTCACGCCGGAGAAATAGAAGACATCGATGCCCTTGAGGATCTCGTTCCAGTCAAAGACGTCGCGCTTGGCCATGTTGATAGCGGAGTACTTGCGGTCGTAGACGCAGCCGTTGCCGCGCTGCGAGGCACCGACCTCAAAGACATAGGAGCCCAGACGATCGCCCTGACGCACGACGCGCGTGGTGTCGACGTCGTAGACCTTCAACGAACGCAGAGCGCACTCGCCCAGACGGTTGGCCGGGACAACGGAGACGTAAGCGGCCTTGTCGCCCTGGTAGGCCAGGGAAAGCGCGGTGTTTGCCTCGGCGCCGCCGTAGCGGACATCAAACTCGGTCGCCTGCTCAATGCGCAGATGGTCTTTGGGCGAGAGCCTCATCATGATCTCGCCGAAGGTAAGAACCGTTTTACCCATGGTCGCGCAGCTCCTTCTTGCTCGTGCGTACACCTTTGATATGGCGTTGGCGCGGAGGTGCCAAGACGGTAGGGTACATCTTTGCACCTCCGTGCCAACGCTTGCCGAAATCGGTTTACGAAATCGGTTTCGTTTCGAGTTGTAGTATACTCACCTACAGCGTTTTGCAAGCGAGATTTTTAAAAAAATGCCTAAAATGGCTCAGACTGCTGACAATTGGGAAACGGGGTGCGCCATGGCGCAGATGAGAATCAAGGACATTGCCGCCGAGGCGGGCGTGAGCCCGGCCACGGTCTCGCGCTATCTCAACAACCGCCCCGGGCAGATGACCGAGGAAACCCGCGCTCGCATCGCGGCGGTTATCGAGCGCACCGGCTATCGCCCACGTGCTGCCGCGCGCAATCTGCGCAGCTCGCGCACCAACCTCATCGGCGTGATCCTGGCCGACATCGCCAACCCGTTCTCCAGCGCTATGCTCGAGGGCCTTTCCGCCAGTGCCGCCGCGCGCGGCTGCTCGCTCATGACGGCCATTAGCGGCAACGATCCCGCCAAGGAGGCCGAGTCGCTCACCAGACTTATCGATGCCGGCGTGGACGGCCTGGTCGTCAACACCTGCGGAGGCAACGACAAGGCGATCGCCGCGGCCGCGGGACGCCTGCCCGTTGTGCTGCTCGACCGTGACGTTGCCGACGGCGGTGTCGATCTGGTGACATCTAACAACCGTGAGCTGGTCGCCGGCTTGGTAGACGAGCTCGCCGCTGCGGGCAGCGAGCGTCTGTGCCTGCTCACCGAGGCAAGCGACGACAGCCCCGTCCGTCGCGAGCGCGCCGAGGCCTTTGCCGACGAGCTTTCGCGACGCGGCCTTGCGGGCGAGGTCGTCACCTTGGCCGACGGTGGCGCCACGGGTGTCGGTCGCTTGGACGAGACCATCCGCGGCTATGCAGGCAAAAAGCTCGGCCTCATTGCTGTCAACGGCTTGGTCTTCCTGCGTCTGACCGAGGCGCTAGCACAGCTGGGACCCTCATTGCCGGCTGGCCTCAAGATCGCGACGTTTGACGACTACCCCTGGAACCACGTGCTCTTTGGCGGCGTCACCACGGCCGCGCAAGACACCCTCGCCATTGCCGAGCGCGTGGTCGAGCGTCTCTCCGAGCGTATCGACGTTGTTACCACCACCGTGGGCGAGGCCGCGAAGCTGGCGCCTAAACGCATCGAGATCCCCGGTCACATCGAACACCGCGCATCGACCTCTCGCTAGCCGCTCGTTCGCAACTGCCTGTTCGCACACGTTTTTTGAGCGCTTGATACGCTTTAACCCTGCGGAAACATTTTTCTGCGATAGTATCTGCGATATAGACCAGTCGAAACCCGCCCGAAAGAAAGGGGAGCGACATGAACCAGCAGAACATCGATTACGTACTCCGCTCCGTAGAGCAGCGTGACATCCGCTTTGTGCGTCTGTGGTTTGTCGACATTCTCGGCCGCCTCAAGAACTTTGCCATTAGCCCCGAGGACCTCGAGGTCGCTTTTGAGGAGGGTATTGGCTTTGACGGCTCCGCCATCGAGGGCTTTGCCACGCCCGAGGAAGCCGACATGCTGGCGTTTCCCGATGCTTCGACCTTCCAGATTTTGCCGTGGCGCCCGAGCCACAACGGCGTCGCCCGCGTGTTCTGCGATGTGTGCACCCCCGACCGCAAGCCCTTCGCCGGCGATCCGCGCGATGCGTTGCGCCGCATGTTCTATAAGGCCGAGAAGGCTGGCTACCTGCTCAACGTGGGCGCCGAGCTGGAGTATTACTACTTCCCCGACGAGCACACCCCCGAGCCGCTCGACAACGTGGGCTACTTCGATCTTTCGGTGAGCGATGCCGCTCGCGACCTGCGTCGCAACACGGTCCTCACGCTCGAGAAGATGTCCGTGCCCGTGGAGTACACCTTCCACGCCGCCGGCCGCTCGCAGCACGGCATGAGCCTGCGCCACGCCGAGGCCCTGAGCATGTCCGACGCCATCACCACGGCCAAACTCATCATTAAGCAGCAGGCTTACGAGAGCGGCTGCCACGCATCCTTTATGCCCAAGCCGTTGGCAGGCGAGGACGGCAGTGCTATGTTCCTGTGCCAGTCGCTATTCGACCACGACGGCAACAACGTCTTTTGGGGCGAGGACGACGAGAAGTACCACCTCTCCGACGTCGCCAAGCACTATATGGCCGGCATTTTGGCGCATGCCCGCGAGATCAGCGCCATCACCAACCCCACGGTCAACTCGTACAAGCGCATCACCACGGGCGGCGACTCCGTGCCGCAGTACGCCACGTGGGGTCTGCGCAACCGCGCGAGCATGGTCCGTATTCCGGTCTACAAGCCCGGCAAGCAGCTGTCCACGCGCATCGAGCTTCGTAGCCCCGACCCCATGGCCAACCCGTACCTGGTCAACGCCGTCACGCTGGCGGCTGGTCTGGACGGCATCGAGCGCAAGCTGGAGCTCCCGCCCGAGGCAACGGCCGAGACGCTCAAGCTCACCGACCGCCAGATGGTCGAGGCCGGCTACACGCCGCTGCCGCGTTCGCTCAAAGAGGCGCTCGACGTGTTTGAGGACTCGCAGTTTATGAAGGATGCCCTCGGCGAGCATATCCACAGCTTCTTCCTCAAAAAGAAGCGCGACGAGTGGCATAAGTTTGAGTCTACGATCACCGAGTGGGAGATCAAGCACTACCTGGCGAACTCCTAATCGCGCTGGCTTGTTCCAGTACGATTGAGCTCATTTCTTTGGAGGCCGATATGTCCGAAAAGAGTGCCCTGTTCATGGCGCGCACGACGCGCTTCCACGAGTTTGCCCGCAGCTTGACGACCACCCTGGGTGTCGAGGTGAGCCTGGCAACCCCCGATTCGCCGACTGCGGCGCACGACTTTGACCTGCTGATCCTCGATTCCGACGGCATTCGCAGCGACCGCATCGATCAGATTGCCAAGTGGCTTGACGATCGTGGCGGCGTCCCCATGCTGGTGATCGTCGACGATGAGGCCCTTGGCACCCTGCGCCTGCCGAATCACGCGCATGCCGACTTTGTGTGCCCCACGGCGACGCCCAACGAGCTCAAGGCTCGTGCGCAGCGCCTGATGGGCGAGGAGGAGACCGTCACCGCCGACGATGTACTCAACATCGATAACCTCGCGATTAACCTGGCCACCTACCAGGTGACGCTCGATGGCGAGCCCATCGACCTGACGCTGATGGAGTACTCGCTGCTGAGCTTTTTGGCGACGCACCCCAACCGCGCCTACAGCCGCGAGGTGCTGCTGCACCGCGTGTGGGGCTTTGAGTACTGCGGCGGCACGCGCACCGTGGACGTGCACATTCGACGCATCCGTTCCAAGGTGGGCCCGCAGATTGCGGCACACATCACCACCGTCCGCGGCGTGGGCTATCTGTTTAAGGACTAGCTTTTCACCACAAAGGGGACAGGCACCTTCGTGGTGGTTTTGACGCATGCGTGGATCCCTTTCGAGTTTGCAGCAGAACTTAAGCCTTCCTAAAAGATTGCGTTCTCATACACGTTCGCCCGCATATTGGGGTACAACTCAACGTGAACAATGATGGCCCGCCACATGTTTGGCGGGCCTTTGGTTATTAGACGAAAGGATCGCAGCCATGAGCGAGAACGATTCCCAGCGTCCCCAGGATGCGGGCAACGCCGGCGAGACCCAGCAGCAGCCGCGTGTGCAGGTGGAGTCGACGCCTGCCGGTAGCAACATTCCCTACGTGCAGGCTTACGACACGCAGACCGGCAAGCCGCTGGGCGGCCAACAGGTCGTGAACAAGCACACGGTGGTCAAGACTAAGACCAAAAAACTGCCGATCTTTATTACGGCACTCGCCGGCTGTGCCTGCGGAGCCCTGCTGGTCATTGCGCTCATTATGAGCGGCACGCTCGATATCGGCGGCGGCAGGAACGCCGTGACGGCGGGTGCTTCGGGTTCGTCGACGCAAAAGATTACGATTGATTCCGAGGACACCACGCTGGCCGAGGCCGTTTCTGCCAAGGCATTGCCCTCCGTGGTTTCCATCACCGCCACTTCGAGCGGCGGCCAGAATGGCTCGCTTTCGCAGTCTGCCGACGAGTCGGATAGTTCGGGCAGCGTCGGCTCGGGCGTAGTACTCGATACCGAGGGCCACATCCTCACCAACAACCACGTGGTCGATGGCTATGACCAGTACGTGGTGACCATGGACGACGGCACCACCTATGAGGCCGAGTTCGTGGGCAACGATGCTTCGAGCGACCTGGCCGTCATCAAGCTCAAGGACGCCGACGCCTCCAAGCTCACGCCGATCGAGATTGGTGATTCCTCCAAGCTCAACGTGGGCGAGTGGGTCATGGCGATCGGCTCGCCGTTCGGCAACGAGCAGTCTGTCTCCACCGGTATCGTCTCGGCGCTCTACCGCTCCACGGCTATGAGCTCTACCAGCGGTAACACCATCTATGCCAACATGATTCAGACCGATGCCGCCATCAACCCGGGCAACTCCGGTGGCGCGCTCGTCAATGACAACGGCGAGCTCGTGGGCATCAACTCGCTTATCGAGAGCTACTCGGGCTCCAGCTCGGGCGTGGGCTTCGCTATTCCCGTTAACTACGCCAAGAACATTGCCGACCAGATTATCGACGGCAAGACGCCGGTGCATCCGTACATGGGCGCCACGCTTTCGAGCGTCAACGCGCTCAACGCCCGCACCAACAAGCTGAGCACCGATAGCGGCGCGTATGTGGCGAGCGTCGTTGAGGATGGTCCTGCCGCCAAGGCTGGCATCCAAGAGGGCGATGTCATTACCAAGCTGGGCGACGATGAGATTACGAGCGCCGATGGCCTGATCATTGCGCTGCGCAGCCACGAGGTGGGCGAGAAAGTCGAGATCACGCTTATGCGCGGCAAGGAAGAGAAGAAGGTCACGGTTGAGCTGGGCTCCGATGAGGAGCTGCAGAACCAGCAGCAGGACGACAGTTCGACCGACACCGGCAACGGCGGTATTACCGACGAGCAGCTGCGCCAGTACCTGGAGGAGCTGCTAGGCCAGCAGGGCCAGGGCCAGGGCTACGGCCAGGGTTTCTAACGAGCTGTATCGCACATACCGATGCCAGAGGGGCTGTCCCATCAACGCGGGACAGCCCCTCTTTTCTTATTGATCCGTTGGGGACGGAGGAAAACGGATCACTTGGGGCTGACAAGAGGCCTGGTTCGTAATGGTCTGGACAGTTAGTTCAGATACGTATAAATCTGGGACAGCTTGGAATGCGTTTTGAGCAATTTTTGATTGGGATGGGGCTCGAATGGGTGTTTGGAAGGGAGAGTGGGACGTTTACATGGTCTCGAGGAGCCCGAATTCGTCGAAACAGGGGTGTTCGTGCCTGATTTAGCTCTAGGATTTATACGTATCTGAACTAACTGTCCACCCCAGTCTGGCGGCTGCCGATTCGGTGCGGTTTGAGACCGCTATTCGGCCTCATTGCGACCGGTGGTACTCTAGTATCCGTTTGAAATCGAGCGAAGGAGTGCCGCTATGGAGCAATCGAGCCTGTTTGGTGACGGCGTGGACATCGATACCGAAACGTCCACGACCGCGGAAGCCACCGCACCGACCGATGCCCGTGCCCAGGCGGCAGCACGTGCGGCCGAGCTGCGCCACGAGCTCGATTACCACGCCTATCGCTACTACATGCTCGATGCGCCCGAGATCACGGACGCTGCCTTTGACAAAATGCTCGTTGAGCTGCAGGAAATCGAGGCGACCTACCCCGACCTGGTGACGCCTGACAGCTATACTCAGCGCGTGGGCGGCTACGTGAGCGAGCAGTTTACGCCGGTCACGCATATGGCACGCATGTATTCCATGGACGATGCCATGGACCTGGACGAGCTCGACGCGTGGCTCCAACGCACCGAGGATGCGCTCGGTGCCGGCAGCGTCACCTATACCTGCGAGCTTAAGATCGACGGTCTGGGCGTGGCGCTTACCTATCAAAACGGCACCTTTGTGCGCGCCGCCACACGTGGCGATGGCACCACAGGCGAGGACGTGTCGCTCAACGTGCGCACCATCAAGGATGTGCCCATGCACCTGTCCGAGCCGGCGCTCGCCCACATGGGCGCCGACCGCGAGCGTACCATCGAGGTGCGCGGCGAGGTCTACATGCCTAAGGGCAGCTTTGTGCGCCTGAACGACGAGGCCGATGCCGAGGGGCGCGACCCCTTTGCCAACCCGCGCAACGCCGCCGCCGGCAGCCTGCGCCAAAAGGACCCCAAGATCACGGCACGCCGCGACCTGGCCACCTTTATCTATGCCATCGCCGATACCGACCCGCTGCACGTCCACAGCCAGCGCGAGTTTCTGGACTGGCTGCGCAGCGCTGGCTTTAGCGTCAACCCCAACGTGGCACGCTGCGCCACGCCGGCCGAGGTCCACGAGTTCTGCGCCCAGGCCCTCGAGCATCGCGGCGACCTGGATTACGACATCGACGGCGTGGTTGTAAAGGTCGACAGCTTCCAGCAGCAGCTTGACCTGGGCTTTACCGCCCGCGCGCCGCGCTGGGCCATTGCCTTTAAGTTCCCGCCCGAGGAAAAGCAGACCGTCTTACGCGAAATTCGCATCCAGGTGGGCCGCACCGGTGTGCTCACGCCGGTCGCCGAGTTCGATCCGGTGACGGTTGCCGGCTCCACCATCGCGCGCGCCACGCTGCACAACATCGACGAGATCCGCCGCAAAAACGTGCGCGAGGGCGACACCATCATCGTGCACAAGGCGGGCGACGTAATCCCCGAGGTCGTGGGCCCGGTGCTCGACAAGCGCCCGGCCGATTCGGTCGACTGGCACATGCCCGAGTTCTGCCCCGTGTGCGGCAGCCCCGTGGTCCACGAGGACGGCGAGGTTGCCTACCGCTGCGTCTCCATCGACTGCCCCGCGCAGCTCAAGGAGCGCCTGCTCCACTGGGTGAGCCGCGGCTGCATGGACGTCGACGGCCTGGGAGACGAGATCGTCGATAAGATGATCGCCGCCGGGCTGATCCACGACGTCGCGGACTTCTACCAGCTCACGGTCGACGATATCGCCGGCCTGGACACGGGGCGCACCTATGCCAGCTCCAACAGCAAAAAGGGCGTCAAGAAGGGCGACCCCATTCCGGTAGGCCTCAAGACGGCCGAGAAAATCATCGCCGAGCTCAACAAGTCCAAGAGCCAGCCGCTCGGTCGCGTGCTGTTTGCCCTGGGCATCCGCCACGTGGGCAAGAGCGTGGGCGAGGTCATCGCCGAGCGATTCCTGTCGATTGACAAGCTCATCTTGGCGAGCGAAGAGGACATCGCCGAGTGCGAGGGCATCGGTCCCAAGATTGCGGCGAGCGTCAAGCAGTTCCTGGCCGTGCCCGAAAATCTTGCCGTGCTGGAGCGTCTGCGCCAAGCGGGCCTGTCTCTCGAGGTCGACTTGGGCGCCGCTCATGCGCAAGCCGCAGCCGACGCTGGCGTGGCAGGCGAGCTCGCCGACGCACAGCCGCTCGCGGGTCTGACCTTCGTGCTCACCGGCACGCTCGTCAACCGCACGCGCGACGAGGCAGGCGCGGCGCTCAAGGTGCTCGGCGCCAAGGTTTCGGGCAGCGTGTCGAAGAAGACGAGCTATCTGGTCGCCGGCCCCAAGGCGGGCTCCAAACTCACCAAGGCCGAACAGCTGGGCGTACCCGTGCTGGACGAGGATGCACTCGAGCAGATTCTGGCTACCGGCGAGGTGCCGGTGGCGTAATGGATATAGAGAATCGCAATTGCTCGCAGGCGGAAGGGCGCACGAGGCACGCCCAAGGGCAGGCAAAAGAGCGCTTAATGATGCGAATTTGCATTGCCGAGCGTGAGCGCGCGGCGGGTGCATCTCGCGATGCCTTTGAGGCGTTGGCCGAGCTAGAGGCGAGGCTCGGTCTAGCCTAGAGAGACCGGCACCGTGATCTGCGTCACGTAGGTTGTGGGGTCGTCGCTGATGATATCGTCGATGAGGGCGATTTCGCGTCGCCCCGCTACGCTGCCAACTTGTCAAAAGCTCCGCGCCGGTTGAGCACGGTAAACGCGACAACACAGATGACGGCCGACAAAATCGATCCGCACGGCGAAGCGATACCCATGGGAAACAGCGTGTCGGAATAGGCGTTCGACAGCAGCCACGCGCCCGGCACGCGAATGAGCGCCACGGCCAGCACGTTGTGCGCAAAGCCGATGTAGCTCTTGCCGTATGCAGCGAAAAAGCCGCTAAAGCAAATGTGGATGCCGGCAAAGATTGCATCGAAAATATAACTGTGCATATAGCCGGTACCGGCCGCGACTACTGCAGCGTCCTTGGCAAAAAAGCCAATAAACGCCGGCGCCACCAGCCACATCAGCACCGTGATCAGGCAGCCGTACACCACCGAGATGGTCATGGCGTCCTTGAGCACCTGACGCGCGCGGTCGCCCTTGCCCGCGCCGGCATTTTGCGCCGTGAGTGCGCTGACGGTGGCGCCCATGGAACTCGGCACAATGAACAAAAAGCTGATCATCTTTTCGACCAGGCCCACGGCGGCAGCGTCGACGAGCCCTCGGTGGTTGGCAATGACGGTGATGAACATAAACGCCACCTGGATGCAGCCGTCCTGCACGGCCACGGGCACGCCGATCTTAAGAATGCTGCCGAGCACCTCGGGCTGGGGGCGCAGGTCGCTACGCTTAACGTGGATGTTCGTGCGGCGGCTCTTGAGCCACACAAGCGCGAGGGCAACGCTGGCCGTCTGGGCGGTCACCGTGCCGAGCGCCGCGCCCACGGGGCCGAGCCCCATATGGCCGATAAACTAAAAATCGAGCGCGATGTTGATGATGCATGCCACGCCAATCACGTACATAGGCGAGCGCGAATCGCCCAGCCCGCGAAAGATGGCCGAAAGAATATTGTACGCGGCGATAAACGGAATGCCGATAAAGCAAATGCGCAGGTAGGCGGCAGTGCCTTCGACTGCCTCGGCCGGCGTGCCAATGAGCGCCACGATCTGCGGGCACAGCGCAAGCAGGACGGCGGCCAGTACCACCGAGACGCCCATAAACAGCGTGATGGTGTTGCCGATGGCTGCCTCGGCGCGGTCAAACCGACGCGAGCCCACAGCGTGGCCGACGATAACCGTCGTTCCCATGGCCAGGCCCACGAGCGTCACAGTGATGATATAGAGCGTCTGCGCGCCATTGCCCACGGCGGTGATGCCGGCGGCACCGCTGAACTGCCCCATCATGTACAGGTCGGCCATGCCGTAGAGCATCTGCAAAAAGTACGAGAGCATATAGGGCAGGGCAAAGACCGCGCTGGTCTTAAGGACATTGCCGCGTGTGAGGTCGTGTTCCATGGGCGGGGCTTTCTGGCTGGGTTTCTTTACGTACCAGTGTAGTGAAAACCCTATAACGATTGTAGAGTCAAGGTTTGTGATGACGCCGGAGCGAAAAAGTCTCGCGCACCATTATTCCGAGTGAATATGGACACACATCACGAGAACTCGCCGCCGGCGCTAACCTTGCAGAAAACGATTTCGGAATACTTGACACCATTATTCGGCGCGCAATAATACGTGCGTTTGCGAACAACGTTTGATGGGGGTTGAACCTGCGTGCGCAATCTCAAAATACTGTTTTCCTATCTAGGGGCATACCGTCGCGATGCCATCCTCGGCGTGTTCTTTGTGTCGGTCGAGACGGTGCTCGAGCTGTTTATCCCGGTCATCATGGCCAACATCATCGATGTGGGCGTGCCTGCGGGTGATATCAACTACATGCTGCTGCAGGGGTCGTACATGTTGGTGTGCGCTGCGCTTTCGCTGGTACTGGGCTTGGGTTATGCACACACGTCCGCCCGCGTTGCCTCGGGCCTAGGCGCTAACCTGCGCGAGGCTGAGTACAAAAAGATTCAGACGCTCGCTTTTGGTAACCTGGACAACTACGACGCCAGCTCACTTGTCACCCGCATGACCACGGACATCACCGTTATCCAAAATGCTGTGGGCAACGGCTTTCGCCCTATGGTGCGCGGCCCGGTGACGCTTATCGTCGGCCTTATCTACGCGCTGATGCTGTCGCGCCCGCTCGCCACCGTCTTTGCGATCATCTTGCCCGTGCTGGCAATCGTGCTGGGCGTCATCACCTATCGCGTGAGCCCGCTCTACCGCCAACTCCAGACCTCGATGGACCACCTCAACGGCGTGGTACAGGAAGACCTCACCGCCGTGCGTGCCGTCAAGGCCTACGTTCGTACCGAGCACGAGGAGGCCAAGTTCGACACCGTCAATACCGAGCTCGCGCGCACTGCGACAAAGACCTTTGGCAGCGCGGTGCTCAACCTGCCGGTGTTTCAGCTGTCGATGTACGTGGCTGCGCTCTCTATCCTGTGGATTGGCGGCCGCATGATTCTCGCCGGCAAGCTGGGCGTGGGCTCGCTCACGGGCTTTATGAGCTACGTGCTGCTGATCATGAATTCGCTCATGATGATTTCCAACGTGTTTTTGCTGCTCACGCGCGCTCTTACGAGTGTGGGCCGTATCGCCGAGGTGCTCGATGAGGAGCCCTTTATCGCCAACCCCGCGGGAGACCTCGCGATTGCGGCGCCAGCGGACGGCAGTATCGAGTTTCGCGATGTTTCCTTTAAATACCGCGCGGATGCAGCCGAGGATGTGCTCGAGCATATCGACCTTCGCATCGAGAGCGGCTCGACGGTGGGCATCCTCGGCGGCACGGGCTCGGGCAAGAGCTCACTTGTGCAGCTGATTGCGCGCCTGTACGACGCCACCGAAGGCGCCGTGCTTGTGGGCGGACGCGACGTGCGCGACTACGACCTCGCCGCCTTGCGCGACGCTGTGGGCATTGTGCTGCAAAAGAATGTGCTGTTCACGGGCACCGTGCGCGAGAACCTGCAGTGGGGCAATCCGCAGGCGTCGGACGATGAGCTCCTCGCGGCTTGCCGCGCGGCGTGCGTGGACGAGTTCCTTGATCGCATCGGCGGGCTGGACGGCGAGTTGGGCCAAGGCGGCGCCGGTGTCTCGGGTGGCCAGAAGCAACGTCTGTGCATCGCGCGCACGCTGCTCAAGCATCCGCGCGTGCTCATTTTTGATGACTCCACCAGCGCGGTCGATATGGCGACCGACGCAAAGATTCGCGAGCACATCGCTCGGATTCCCGATGCGACCGTGCTCATCATCGCCCAGCGCATCGCGAGTGTCATGGATGCCGATCGCATTGTGGTGCTGGACGACGGTCGTGTCCACGGCGTGGGCACGCACGAGGAACTGCTGGCGGGCGACAACATATACCAGGAGATTTACGCCTCGCAGATGGAGTTTGCGGGGAACGCGGACGCCGGCGATGGCAACGACGGTGGCTGCGCGAATGATCCGTTTTCCTCCGTCGCATGCGGATCACCCTTGGAAGGGGGTGAGCGCCATGCCTAAGACCGCAGCCCAAGCACGCCCGGCCGACCTCAAACGCACTGTGCGCCGCCTGCTCTCCTACATGGGGCATGCCAAGTTCTCGTTGCTCGCGGTGGGCGTGCTCGCCTCCGTCGCCGCCATCGCGAGCCTCGCCGGCACCTACATGGTGCGCCCCATCGTTAACGGTTTGGCTACGGGCGGGGAGGAACTGCTCGCCAAGCAGGTCATCCTGACGGCGATCATCTACGCCGCGGGCGTGCTTTCGGCCCTGGGCTACTCGCAGATCATGGTGCGCGCGGCCCAACGCGTGGTGTCCGATATTCGCCGCGACCTGTTCGCGCACATCCAGACGCTGCCGCTCAGTTATTTTGACAGCACGCGCTCGGGCGACATCATGAGCTTTTTCACCAATGACGTCGACACCGTCTCCGAGGCGCTTAACAACAGCTTTGCCAACGTGATTCAGGCCGCCATTCAGGTTGTGGGCACCACGGCCATGCTCATCATCCTTAACTGGCAGCTCACGATTATCACACTCGTGTGCGATGCGGCCATTGTGCTGTATGCGCGCTACTCGGGCGCGCGCTCTAAGCGTTTCTTTGCCGCCCAGCAGGCATCGCTTGGCGACCTGGACGGATATATCGAAGAGATGGTCTCGGGTCAAAAGGTCATCAAGGTCTTTAACCGCGAGGCGGCGAATGTTGCCGGCTTCACCTGCCGCAACGACGAGCTTCGCCGCACCGGCACCGCCGCCGTGAGCTATGCCAACTCCATGGTGCCCATGACCGTCGTGATTGGCTACGTCAACTATGCCATCGTCGCCGTGGCGGGCGGCATGCTCTGCATCAAGGGGCTCGCCGATGTGGGCGCACTTGCAAGCTACCTGGTCTTTGTGCGCCAGGCCGCCATGCCCATCAACCAGTTTACGCAGCTCGGCAACTTCTTGCTCAACGCGTTGGCCGGTGCCGAGCGCCTGTTTGCCGCCATGGACCTTGAGCCCGAGGTGGACGAGGGCTGCGTGGAGCTGGTGCAGACGGGCGACGCCGCGTGGGCGTGGAAAATTCCCGAGGGCCAGGGCGTGGGCGCGTATGGGCACCTGCATGACGTGGCAGCCGTTGATGAGTCGGGCCGCGCGGTGGCCGCCGACGGTACCGAGCTCACGTGCGGCTTGGTCCCGCTTGCCGGCGACGTGCGCTTCCATGCCGTGGATTTTTCCTACGTGCCGGGCACCCGCGTGCTCACGGACCTCAACCTGTTTGCCAAGCCGGGGCAAAAGATTGCGTTTGTGGGCTCCACGGGTGCCGGCAAGACGACCATCACCAACCTCATCAACCGCTTCTACGAGGTCGATGACGGCGAGATCACGTACGACGGCATCGACGTCAAGCACATTGCCAAGGCCAGCCTGCGCGGGTCGCTCGGCATTGTGCTGCAGGACACGCACCTGTTTAGCGGCACCATTGCGCAGAACATCCGCTTTGGCAAGCTCGACGCGACCGACGAGGAGGTACGCGCCGCTGCCGAGGCCGCCTGCGCCGACTCGTTTATCCGCCGTCTGCCGCGGGGCTACGACACACCGGTCACGGCCGACGGCGCCAACCTGTCGCAGGGTCAGCGTCAGCTGCTCGCCATCGCGCGCGTGGCCGTCGCCGATCCGCCGGTGCTCATCCTGGACGAGGCCACGAGCTCCATTGACACGCGTACCGAAAAGCTCATCGAGCGCGGTATGGACCGCATCATGCGCGGTCGCACCACGTTTATGATCGCGCATCGCCTGTCCACTGTCCGCGACGCCGACGCCATCATGGTCCTCGAACACGGCCGCATCATCGAGCGCGGCACGCACGAAGAGCTGCTCGCCCAGCACGGCGAGTACTGGCAGCTGGCGCATGGCTTAAAAGAGCTGGATTAACCCGTTCGAGCACGATGCTTGATCCCTCCGTGCCCCTCGCCTCGACTCAAACCATCACAACATTCGACGTTTTTTGCCAAAATCGGGAAAAGCATCGAATGTTGTGATGGTTTTTCTGCCGCTCGACCGGGTGGAATCGCTTTCTTGCGCACGAAGGTGTGCGGACCCGTGGGCAGGGGAATAAGGTTGGTTATCCGACTCCATTGGAGGGCTCATGGACCTGCCGATCGTCCTGTCCCATAAGACTGCCTGGCTGTACCACAACGTGGCGCGCCCGTCCGAGCCGCTCTCGCGAGCAAGCAGCCTATACGATGAGGACTCGCCTGCTAACGAGGCGGAGCCGACCGCGAGCCTGCCCAAATTGGGGCTCGATGCCAAGGGACTGAGGGCTTCAACGGCAGTTGAGATCGTTACCGACTATCTGGTTTCGCTTGGTATTCCACGAGAAGAGCTCGATCATATCGATACGCTCGTCAACTTTGATTTTGAGCGCTCGACGCCGGCTGGATTTAGGTGCCACGTGTTTGGAGCGCCGGTACCTCCAGGCCATCTTATCGAGGTGGCGGAGGGCCTTCTGGTGGTTGATGAGGCCATGTGCTTTGTCCAGGCGGGTTCGTGGATGAGCGAGCCCGAGCAGCTGGAATATGGCTACGAAATCTGCGCCCGATACCATTTGAATCATCTGTCGACAGGCGATTATATCGAGATGGGGCAGAGGTATACCGTTGCCGACTTGATCGCCTATTGCAATGAGAACCGATCTCGTCAGGGGGCTATACGCGCGGCCGCCATGCTCAAGCGCATGCACGATGGCGCGCGGTCGCCCATGGAGACGGCCACCGCAATCATGGTCGTAGCAAAACGTTCCCAGGGAGGGCTGGGATACGCCAAGATCGAGCTCAACCATCGGGTCGATGTTCCCAGCGAGTTCAAGTATCTCGCAAAGGCCGGGTATTTCGAGATCGACGTATATGCGCCTGCGAGCGGTACGGGGATTGAATACAACGGCTCGGACCATCTTGATAAACAGCGCAGTGCGTCGGATGCGGAGCGTATGACCGTGCTGAGCGCGCTGGGCTTTAGGATGATTGTCCTCACCGGGACTCAATTTGCCCACCAGCTGCAATTGCACCGGGCGATGAATGCCATCGCGCTCGCTATGGGTCTCAAGTGCGACCGAAGCGAGGTGTTTCAGAAACGTCAGAACGACCTGCGAGAATTCGTGATTCGACACTGGGACGGCGGTCTTTAGGGGCGTCCGGCCCTTCTACGGGGTGCCGTGGGCAGGCAAACCATCACAACATTCGACGTTTTTTGCCAAAAACGGGAAAAGCATCGAATGTTGTGATGGTCTGTGCTGAAGATGGGCTTGGAAGTCCGTTTTGCTCGAAGTGACCCGTCCTGTCGTACGGGTGTCGGCATGATTCTCTCGTGGGGTATTATGTTTTCCGAAGAATAAAACGCCGCGCGAGGGGAGGGCTGCGTGGACGGGCACGTGCAACATGACGGCTTTGGCCGCGATATCAACTACCTGCGCATTGCCGTTACCGACAAGTGCAATTTCCGCTGCATTTACTGCATGCCGGCCGATGGCGTGGCGCCCCGTGCACACGACGAGCTGCTCAGTGCCGAGGAAATCGCCCGCTTTGTGCGCCTGGTGGCGGGGGAGGGCATTCGCCGCGTACGCCTGACGGGCGGCGAGCCGCTGGTCAGCCGCCGTATCATCCCGCTCATTCGCGACATCCGCGCGATTCCGCAGATCGAGGACATCTCGCTTACCACCAACGGCGCCCTGCTGCCCAAGCTGGCGCCGCAGCTTAAAGATGCCGGGCTTAACCGCGTCAACATTTCGCTCGACACACTCGACCCCGAGCTGTTTGGAAAGATCACGCGCCTGGGCCGGCTCGAGCAGACCATGGCAGGCATCGACGCGGCGCTGGCTTGGGGCTTTGAGCCCGTTAAGGTCAACTGCGTTGTGGTGCGCCGGCTCAACCAAGATGTGGCGGCCCTCGCACGGCTCACGCTCGACCGGCCCATCCACCTGCGCTTTATCGAATACATGCCCATCGGCGACGAACACACGAGCTCGCATTGCACTGTGGACCCGCATGCGCCCGCGCTCAATCCCGAGCTGTGGGACGCGAGCGATACCGTGCCGAGCGACGAGCTGCGGGCGCGCATCAATGCCGGGGCCGCCGCGGCGGGACTGGGCGAGCTCGAGCCGCTCGACATCAACGACGCTCCTGCCGGCGCGGGCCCTGCGCGCTATTGGCACTTTCCGGGCGCGGCGGGAACGGTCGGCTTTATTAGCGCCATGTCCAACCATTTTTGTGCGAATTGCAATCGTCTGCGCCTGACGGCCGATGGCAACGTGCGTCCGTGCCTGTTTAGCGATGCCGAGTATTCGGTGCGTGAGGCGCTGCGCCGTGGTGATGATATGCAGGTACTTTCGATTTGGCGCGATGCCGTGGCCCACAAACCGCAGGAACACGCGATAATTGAGGGCACGCAACGATTTATGTCCCAAATCGGAGGATGATCATATGGCCAAGAGCAGGTACGCCGACGCCACCAAGGCCGCTCGCAGGGCCGCGATGTCTGCCCATAAAGCCACGGCTGCGGCGAATGCTGGCAACGCCGACGCGTCCGCGCAGCCGTCTGCCAGTACTGCCACCGAGCCCGCCCGCGACGCCCGTCGCGACGAGCTGACGCATGTGGACGCCAAGGGCGAGGTGCGCATGGTCGACGTGTCCGACAAGGCCGAGACTCATCGCATTGCCATCGCCGAGGGTACCATCCTCATGCATCCCGAGACGCAGACCATGGTGCTGCAGGACCGCGCCAAAAAGGGCGACGTGCTTGCCTGCGCACGCGTGGCGGGCATCATGGCCGTCAAGCGCACGAGCGACATCATTCCCATGTGCCATCCGTTGCTCATTACCAAGAGCAAGTGCGATATTGCGCCCATCGCTCCGGCGGGGACGCCGGCCGAGGACGTGCCCGAGGGCTGGGCGCCGGCGCGCACGGACGGGCAGGTCGGCTTTCACGTACTGGTTACGGCCGGCGTGACGGGCAAGACGGGTATCGAGATGGAGGCCCTGACCGGCGCGAGTGCCGCATGCCTAACGATCTATGACATGTGCAAGGCCGTCGATCGCGGCATGGAGATCGTCGACGTGCGCCTGCTGCACAAGGAGGGCGGCCGCTCGGGCGTGTGGGATCGCGCGGAGCGTCAGGCCGCTGCCGTTGAGGCCGTGGCCGCTGACGGTGCCGCGCCCGCGGGCGCACCCGTCGCCGTCGCACCCGCAGCTCCCACTCCGGCCGTCCCCGCGATCGCGTTTATCGGCTACCAGAACTCGGGCAAGACCACGCTCGTCGAGAAGGTTATCGCCGAGCTCACCCGCCGCGGCCTGCGCGTGGGTTCGCTCAAGCATCACGGGCACCACGGCTTTGATATCGACGTGCCCGCTAAGGACACCTGGCGCCATCACCAGGCTGGATCCAAGCACGTGGGCCTTATCTGCGCCACGCGCTGGGCGGAGTACGCCGACACGCGCGAGGAGGACGAGATGCCCGCGCGCGAGTTGCTGTCACGCTACAACGATGTCGACGTGGTGATCATCGAGGGCTACAAGACCGAGGGCTTCGACAATATCGTGGTCGCGCGCTCCGGTGTCGACCGTCTGCGCGGCAAGAGCTCGCTCGACCTGGTTGACGGTCACACGCTGGCCCTTGCCTGCAACGAAGCCCTGGCGCGTCAGGCCTTCGACGCCGGTTTTGCGACCCGAGCCATCAACATCAACGACGCCCGAGCCATCTGCGACCTGATTCAAGATCATCTGGCCTAAAACCTGCCAAAAAGGGACAGGTTTATTTTGGCAGGTTTTATCTGGGCAAACGTCATTTCCACCACAAAGGGGCCAGGCACCTTTGTGGTGGTTTTTGCTTTAGTAGATGTGTGGGACATGTCTTACAATCTACCAAGTAGTTCATGACGGGCGAAAAACGGAGAGAAGGGGCTTGATGCGTCCTTAATGTTTCATGCGGATAGATTGATTTGACAGACGGTGGCGAATGCCCGCCGTCCGCATTCGTATGAAACAAGGAGTTCCCATGCTCGCATCTCTTCTCTCAAAACCTCAACCTTCGCTGTCCGCGCAGGCTAAACGCCTGGTGGCGATGCGCTTTCTCATCTACACCGGTTTTCAGACCAGCTACTTTATCGGCGTCATCGGAACGCTCACCTATGCAGACGATGCCTCGGTCGTGGCGACATCGCTGGCCGTTCTGTTTATGAACGTATTCGTGATCTTGGGATCCTTTGCGGGTGGCGCGGCGCTCGACGTCTGGGGTCCGTGCCGGCATTTCTTGCTGAGCATCGTGGGCACGCTGGCAACCGGCGCGGCAATCCTCGCCTTTGGCAGCGCGACCGGAACAGTCCTTGCCGGCGCGGTACTCCTGGGCTTTGTGATGGGATTCGCCCAGCCCATCGCCACGTCCTATCCGGCGTATCTCACCGACGACCCCGGCGAGCTCAAAGACATCAACTCCGCCATAACCATGTTCTCCAACGTGAGCATTATCGTCGGCCCCACGCTGGGCGGCTTTGTCGCGGCGGCCGCGTCGTCGCGCGCGGTGTTCGTGCTCATGATGATCTTTGCCGTACTGGCGCTCGTCGCCGGTTGGGGCTTTAGGTCGCAAGCAGGTCGCGTCGCCACGCGCGAAAGTACTCCCGCGGATAGCAGCACAACGGCAAGTACTGCCAGTCAAAGCTCCGACTTCAGTAAATCCACCCGCGCCACCTTCGCAGCCAGCATCAAGACAGTCTTCACCAACAGCGTCCTCGCGCTACTTTTCTGCATCATTTTTCTTTCGAACTTTGGCTACGGGGCCTTCGATCCGCTCGAGTCGTTTTTCTATCGCGATGTCCTACGCGTCGGCGTTGAGTGGATGGGCTGGCTCTCGTCGGCCTCGGGCGTGGGCGCGGTGCTGGGTGCCGTGCTCGCGCTCCGCTTGCCGCCGCACTTGGTAAACCTAAAAACGCTGCTCGTGGCACTTATGACCGTGGGCCTGGGAAGCCTGCTCTATGTGGGGACGCCGTACGTGGGTGTGGCCCTTGTCGGCCAGGTCGCCCTGGGCATAGCTTGGGGTGTCGTCAACCCGCTCCACAACACCATCGTTCAAACGACGGCGCCGCTCGAGCAACTCGGCCGTGTGAACTCGGTCATGGGCTTTGGCAATATGTTCGCCGGCGTGGCGCCGCTGGCGATTGCCCCGTGGCTGGCGGCGACATTTGGCGTACAGCAGACGCTCATCGGGGCGGGCATGGTCGTGACGGCGGTTCCCGCGGCGCTGCTGCTGTTTGGACGCCGACATTTTGATCGTGCCGCAAGGCAGTAAAAACCATCACAACATTCGATGAAAATCGCGATTTTGCCGAAAAACATCGAATGTTGTGATGCTTTGCGTCTCGGGCCAGGCCACCCTTCGGGTTCGGCCACCACAGGGGGGGCGGGCACCTTTGTGGCGATCGGGTCCCAACGGCCTGTGCCTTGGTATACCATGTACGCCGT
>NZ_JBBNLT010000005.1:0-155286 GCF_040092345.1 Collinsella sp. CLA-ER-H7
CAAGCCCATAAGGAGGGCCTACGAGGCATGGGTCGAGGCCGGACTTCCGCTCGATTGGGACAGGCAAGCCTTCGAGGCCGAGCGCAAAATGGATTCTAAAAAACACCTTGCCAAATAGGAGCGTCAGCAGTCGGGAACCATTCTATTCCGCCTCTACGATTTCGTCTGCATTGCCTTCGGTTTCGTTGTTCGGCTCATTTATCTCAGTGTTCTTGGCCACCGTCTCTGTGTCACCGTCTTCTGCAGGGAGGTAATACATTAAGCCAAATAGCTCATTTATCGCTCTGCGAGTATTTGCAGCTGAGACACCGATGCGCTTCAGCTGCATTGCATAGACAAGATAGCGTAGAAGCAGCAAATCAAGAATGGCAGCACCTTTGAAATCCTTGTCAATGTTTCCATGGGCAAAGTCATTTCTTTGCTCAGCCAGCCTGCTTCCAATGACTTCGTAGGAAAATTCCTCATCATTCCTTTTGTATAGACCTTCCCCAAATACCCCAATCATTTCATGAAAATCTCGACCAGCCTGTACTATCTTCGATTCCAGATTGCTAAAGCCGATGCTCTTCTTTGCATATTTCAATATCTTTTTAGCTTTTCCGGAGCTTTGGTTAATGCATTCATCCATCTGAGCTGATGCTCGTTGCTCAGCAGCCACTCGAGCTTCTGATTTGACAACTCCGCTTGGATACGCTTGGTCAAATTCCCATTCAAATGCTGCGGAAGTCAGCACGAAGTCCGATGCATCGAGCGTATGTCCCTTTTCGTATGTTTCAGGAATATGCCTTAGGTAGATTTCTCCGTCTGCAATCGCTCCAAACATTTTAATCTCATACGGGTCCAGCAAAGACAGCTGAATATATCGACCTTTTTCAAGAGGCTTGGTATCAAATGGCTCTGAGGATCTCGCTAGCTTGAATTCAGCTGTGCTGGGGTAATGCGAGTCGTCGTACATAGCCTGCAGGCTGCAATCCTCAATTAGTGTGTTTTTGCTGAATGTCAGATATTTGAGGAAGTCTTCTGCTGCATGCCACAGGCGATAGAAAAACCAGTAATCGTCCGTTTCATCAAACTCGAAAATCATGCTGGAATTAAGGGTGATGGGTGGAGTACTAATTTTCATACTGCATGTCCACCCAACTGAGAAATACGCCGCGATATCTCTGCCCTCAAAGCGAAATGCTCTCTTCACGGTCGAAGTTCTGTCGAATCCATTTGTCCTGATAGAGATGATTCCCTTTTCTGTAAGGTCGTCAGAATCAAATACCTGCGAGAATGCCCTATTAACCGGATGAATGTAATTCAAGGCCCTGCCGGATAGAGTCATCCTGCAAAAACCATTGGTATTCGGGCTACATTCCAGATACCCAGCAACGTTGATATACAGAGTCGAATTTCGACTTCCGACAGTCGATTCCTCCCTGGTCAAAAAGATCAATCGCTTGCTTGTCTCGTTGCAGAAGCCGTCAAGATAAGGCACATCAACAGTCAAAGGGTCGCCGGATGTATACACACCGGGGCAAATTTCTTTTTTTAGCCAACCCCACATAATGTCATTCTTGCGTTCTTTGGGCGGGATGAGAACAACCTCAGAGCCATCGAACACAAAGACAATATCAACATCTTTGAATTTTAGAGTTCCCGAATACGTGTTGTCTGTCATCTTATTTACCCCTCATAATGACCTTTCCAGTCCTTGTTCGCAACCTTGTCGCCGATCCTCTCGAGATCGACGCAGGCGAAATGCCAGTCTCCTAACAGCTTGTCCAAGCTGGGCTTAACGGGTTCCACATCACCTGCGTGAACCCGAAGTCGGAGTGGGGGAAGCTGATAGTGAGGTACTTTCCCGAGCTCGCGCCGCTGCAGGCGATTCGGAACAACTATCCGAAGACCCCGCTCACGCTCGACCGCGTTGACGTGGGAGGTCGCGGCGGCATCAGGCAAGAGAACATCATCGACTGGATGCTGTCCGGGGCATGGCCAACAACGTCTCTTATGCCGAGTTCACAATTTAGACAGGAGAACCTGTACCCGCGAGATTAATTGCGTCTCATCCATTTCCTCGGGGGCAATCATCGAACTTAAGGTGGCGCATCGGAGCCATGGAATTAAAGAACTTATCACCGAAATAGTCGAGCAGAAACTCTGGAAAAGCCGATAGCACAAACACCGAACCGTCCTCGATCCGCATCCTTTTCTCCTCGCGGAAGATCGCATCGACCGTAACCAGCTCTCGATACGTCTCAAATGAAACCTCATCGAGACCGAGCAGGCACTTGCATCTCAATACGAAGGCAGCGATTGCATCTTTCCATTGGGGAAGCTCCATGTGCTTCCCCACGTTAACGTTTCCCTCTCCCGACTTATTTTTATATTGAGCGATTTCCGAGTTGTCAACAAAACAGCCTGAATGCGCCTGGCACTGCCCTGCGCGATAATCGTACAGTGCCTCGACCATCGGGTAGCTTATATAGAGCTTTCCGCTCTCGTGCTCGTTATCGAATGCGAGGAGCATCGCCTCCACAAGGGCATCGGACTCGCATCCAGGCGCATTGTTCTGATGAGAGTCGTAGTCAAAGAAGAGAAAGACCTCATCAACAGAATCCCTCTCCACGCCCTCTAGACATTTTCAGCAGAAGGCACCGTTTCTCTCAGTACCTCCACAACATCCAGATCGAAGTCCTCCTCTGCAAGCCGCTCGTAAAGCATGTAGATGTTCTGCGCCGCTGGCAGACAGATCACCCTCAGGTCATCTCTCCCTTTCAGAAAAAGATCCTTCATCTTCTCCGCAAAGCGCAGGTCACGCGACTCTCCTTCAACGATGAAGAGCGTGACCGGGCTAGCCATCGAAAGCACCGGCCTTAAACATCTTCTGGAGGTTATGCGCCAATCTGAGCTCCTTGGGTGTTAGCTTTTCCAGCGAGCGAATCTCCCCCTCCTTGAGAATGAAATAGACATCGGGACGCATGAGGTCGTTCGTCAAAAGGTCCGTGTTGTGCGTCGTAATGAAAACCTGGACACCCTCAAGGTCCCGTAGCATCTCCACGATCGACCGGGACAATTCAAAGTGATAAAAGGCATCGAATTCATCGATAAAGACCAAGGAAGCCTTGCTCATCTTGATATACCAGTAGTAGTACAGAGCAAGTGACATGGTGCCTGTCGAGGCGACCGACGCAAACGGAACGGTACCGCCCTCGAACCTGCAATAAAGCTCGGGAACTCCATTCACGTCCACGGATACGAGGTTCAGGGAGATTCCCTGCTGGCGCAAGAATTCTTGGAAGTCCTCCATCTTTCCTTCGCGAATAATGCCCTGGGTAAAGATATCCGAGCCAACCGAAAGCCCCTGATATCCACGCTCATCGAGCGAGTAGAACATGAGCATGTTGTCGACAAAGGAGGTGAAGGCTCTAAACGCCCTGGCAGACGGCTCATCTCGCAGTATTGCATTGCTCTTGACATATTTGACACGCGACAGCCTGTCGGACTCAGTGGGGAGATCGGTAGAAAGCGAGAGGGACTCGGCGCCCGGCAGGTCAACATGGCCCGTTTGAGCGTCGAACCTGTAGCTCAAGACCTCCACGCCAGCAATGTACAGACTCTCGTATACAAGCGTCTGTGGGTCGGTTTTCCCGTAGCGGTATACGACCTCGATATTGTCGAAGACAAAATCGTATTGAAACTCTGTAATTGAACTCTTTGAATTAAGGCACCGGTATGGCGAGTATTTTTTGAGCAGCTTTTCCTTGTCGGTCAGATGCAGAACAATGTCGAATATCGCGAGGGCGAAATTGGACTTTCCACTGCCATTCGCACCATATATGATGCCCTTTGCCTTAATGCCATCCTGAATTACCTGTTGATTGAATGAATAGTTGGCGGGATCGGATAGATCAAATGTAATTCGCTTATTGAAGCACTTGAAATTTGAAACCGAAAACTTCTTGAGCATGGCACGGCTCCTCTGCTTTCTGAGTCTATTTGAAACACAGGATAAAGTAGCTTAGCAAATTGGTCAATTTGCCCGTATTTTTAATACGGATATTCCGAAGAAAAACTACGGAAGTACGCGATATACGCCGGGCCTGTCCAACCGATCATAGTCTTCGCAGGGCAAGACTTCTTCGCGCGCGAGGGAGAATGTGATCTCGATCGTTAGGCGCACGCTGATAAAACTAGGCGGTACCGTCTCAGCGACCCCGCCTTACAAATCCGAAGGTTTTTCATCTAAATCTATTATGAACCATCTTTTATGGACTATCGGAACCATTTATCAAACAACATCATCAGAAACGTGAAGGGCGAATTCGGAAGCTGATTCTCCCTTTCACCGGCTGGCAAAACGATTTACACCTAATTGTGGACATTGCCCACGCGATTTCTCTTTGCTCCCGCATCGATCTCGCTAAACTAATAGGTGCTGCTACCAGGGCATTTTTCGGGTGCATATTCTATTGGCTCCTGCGAAGATCGGAGCGGCTATGTTTGCCGCCGAGTCCCACACCGGCCGTCATCACATCGCGATCGCTGCCATGGCCTGCCTATGCGTTTTGCTGGGCGGGCCTTCTTGTGCCGTGGGCGCGGAGAGCCTGTTTATCGCGGGCGCGACGTACTGCGAGCCGGGCGTGTCGGGCCCCGGCTGGGCCTGGACCGATGCCGGCCATCTGGAGCTTGACGGCTACGCGGGCGACGCCACCGCCGCCGACGGCGACCTGGTCGTGACGCTCGCCGGGCAAAACTCGGTGACGGAGTCGAATGCGCCCGATGCGGACATCACGCAGTGCGGCATGGAGGTGTGGGGCAGCCTGACGCTTCGCGGCACCGGGTCCCTGGCGGCATCGGGCTCGCAGTGCGGGATCCACGTCTCGCAGGCGCTCGTGGTGGACGGTTGCACCGTCGATGCCCGGGCGGACGGGGCCGATATTACGGACGAGGCGGTTGCCGGCGTGATCGCAGGCGACATGGCCGTGCGCGGCGGCGGGCGCGTCGTTGCCGCGGGCGCCGGGTTCGGAGCGGGCGTGCGCGCCTATGGCGTGTATCTGCAGGATGCGGGCCTTGGCGATGGTGCGGCCGGCTGTCGGCTTTCCGTCGATGCCTCGTGGCTCGATGCGACCGGTGCCGACGGCGGTGTTGCGTGCACGGGCGGGTCGCTTGTGTCCGCGCGGTTTGTGACGCCTGCTGACGGAGTCTTTGGTGCTGGTGGCGTGGTGGATGCTGCAGGGGTCGTGGCAGCGCACGTGGTGATTGAGCCCGATGTGGCCACGCCGCCGGCGGAGGAGACCGATGGGGTCGTTGTGCCTGGCGATAGCGTGGATAAGTCTCCCATCGATGCTAACCCCGCTGCCGGAGAGCCCACCACGGGGTCCACGGAAAATCCCGCGCTGAAACCCGCGGCC
Source organism: Collinsella sp. CLA-ER-H7 (assembly GCF_040092345.1). Lineage (NCBI taxonomy): Bacteria > Bacillati > Actinomycetota > Coriobacteriia > Coriobacteriales > Coriobacteriaceae > Collinsella > Collinsella sp. CLA-ER-H7. The sequence continues at coordinate 5,400 of NZ_JBBNLT010000005.1, forward strand.
ACGACAACCAAGACCACGGTCGCCAAGACGGTCAAGCCCAAGCCTGCCACCGCAACAACTGTGGCACTCCCCAAGACCGGCGACAACAACTGGATAGCCGCTTCTTTGGCGCTTTCGCTGCTTGGGACAGTGCTCATGGCTGCCGCATGTCGGTGCTGAAGCACCCATTTCGATAGACTATGTAGAAGGCCATATTCTTAACGACGCATTAGTAGATTAATTTATTACAACAATTGCTCAGGATTTATCTAACATGTACCACGAATCGGATCATACAGTTGACGCTGCCAAGAAAGAATTAAACGCCGGCCTCCTTGAGCTGCTTGAGCGTTGCAGCTATCTATACAACGAGGCATTTTATGCCAACACGAAACTAGCAATCCTTCGCGAACTGTCTAAAGCATCTTCCGACTATGAGAATGAAGTAATTTGCGCTGGCTGCTTCTTCAGCTTTACACAACTTGCATTAACCGAATCCTGTTTCATGAATTGCGCACGGTTATTTGATGCCAAAAGCGACGTCAGTATTGGGAACTTGATAGAAGACGTCAAGTCTCATTCTGCTGAAATCGACGCACTTGCAATCTCCTTATTTAATGATCGACCAAACTTTGACAGGCTTAATCCAATCGTTCATCCATTGGCAAAGGACGAGGAGCGTTTCTACCCCAAAGAAGTTGAGTCACAACGCTCAGATGAAAAGCTGTTCGGAAATCATTACAGAATGGTTACTGTGTGTATAACCACTCATGACCTTTCCAATTTATGGAAAAAACGACTCAACAGTCTCCGTAAACTAACTGACATGCTTCGCGATCAGCGAAATAAGGTTTTCGCCCATAGCGACATGGAAGCACTGAAATATGATGAGCTTGTTAGGCGACTTCCTTTAACTTACGGCGAAATTCAAAAACTAATCGACTTCGCACTCGATCTGACAATCGAATTATTTGCAAAAATTACTGGCATTGAAAAAGATCGATTGCCCAAGAACTACAACGATATACAAGGCCTCCTAAAATATGCGGAGGTTGGCATGGAGGCTGTTGAGCAGCATTTGGGTAATCTATAGGATTCAAGCGCCTGCAAGTAGTTAAGCATGCGAGCGCTTGAATCTGAAGACGATCCTTGACATAAAGTCCGACTTTCGCACAATGACGGTTTTCCATGCCAAAAAGACACTGAAGTGTGAGGTGGTTCAAATCTCAGTAATACAAATAATCAGCAGTTCAGGTCTTATGGGAATAATTCAATTCGCATCACGTTGCATCTAAGCGGCTGTTTATACTTGGATATAAACACTAAGGAGGCAGCAATGCTTTGGAGCTATGTTCAGCTAGATGACGGCACTCAGTTTGCCTACTCAGAAACACGAGACGACGGGACCGTTCGCGTAGCCGTCGAGCGCCCGGTTGATTTTGGTTTTGACCATGCAGAATGCTTTCTACCTGCGGTCAAATGGTTTAACGTCGAAGGATTTTCTACTGACGAACTGGATTTTTTGACCGAGTTCGTTAGATCAAACGCTCCGTTTATCTTCGAGCTTGCAGAACGGCAAAAAGCTGGACCGGCGGTGGCATAATGCCTCGAATTCTTGTTTTTGGACAGTTTGTTCTGTTCTTTTGGATCGCGGAAAACGGAGAACCCGTTCACATCCATGTAGGGGTAAAGACGGCGGCTGCTAACTCGACTAAGTTTTGGCTCACTAAAAATGGCGGATGCACACTTGCGAACAACGAGAGCAAGATTCCGGCTAAGGATCTCAGGGATCTTTCAAAACTAATCACCATGAACCATCGATACATTTGTGACAAGTGGCGCGAAACCTTTGGTGATGATTCCCTGACATTCTATTGCTAAACCGCAATTGAGCCATAATTACGCTTGTCGACATATCCGCTGTCGGCTCTCGCGTGTTACCTCACTACGACGTTCATGAGGCATATCTATTTGGATCCTTCGCTCGTGGCGAGCAAACACCCGAAAGCGATATCGACTTGCGTCTAGTCTGCGACGACACGATGACGTTCGGCACGCTATATGAACTTTCGCTTGAGCTCGAGATGGAACTTGGGCGAAAGATTGACATAATCACCAACCCACCAGAGCTCATGCGCCCAGCCTTCCGCAAAAACCTCGAGCAGGATGAGGTGCGACTATATGAAGCGACGTCAACGGAACTTGAGCTAACGAGCATGGTTGCGAGGTTTCTAGGCACGGCTTGCATCGCTTCTCCTTCATTTATATGCTTGTTTTAGAGTTTGGCCGTAAGGCGCGACCAACGAAATCAAAAGAAGGCCTACCGAGAAGATCTTGGTCGCAGAGCACGACCAACGCAATCTAAAAAAATGCTCGCCGAGAAGACGCTTTCGATCGTTCTGGTTGGAGGCGTCTCTTTTTCATACGATATCGAGCCTGCAGTGGAGCCTGGAATAGAGTCGACGATTGTTTTTCGTAAACGAGTATCGCTCTAGCGATAGTATGTTAAGCTATCGTTAGAGCGATACCAATTAGGAGGCTCACATGGTACTATGGCATGGATCTCAGAAGATTATTGAGGTTCCCCAGTTTGGCCTGGGGAAAGTCCATAACGACTATGGACAGGGATTCTATTGCACAGAGAGCCTTGATCTTGCAAGGGAATGGGCGTGTTCGGGAGACGCCGATGGCTTCGCAAATCGATATGAACTCGATATGGCGGACCTCAACGTTCTCGACCTTTTATCACCGCACTATTCAGTTCTACATTGGATAGCGTTGCTCGTTGAGCACCGTTCCTTTCGTAAGGACACTGCTATCGCCGTAGGAACATGTGAATATCTCCACGACCATTACTTACCTAGTACCGAAGCTTACGATGTGATTAGAGGATGGCGCGCAGATGATTCGTACTTTAGCTATGCCAGGGCGTTTGTAAACAATACAATCACTGTCGAACAGTTGAGTCGTGCCATGAAGCTCGGCAACCTAGGGGAGCAGATCGCGCTCAAAAGCGAGCGCGCGTTTAAGAACATTCGTTTTGCTGGATTTGAACGTGCGCCGCAAGCTCTGTATGGTCCATTGGCCAAGGAGCGAGATGAGGCGGCAAGGGCGCAGTATCGGGAGTTACTTGCCGAAAACCCGTTTGAGGGGATTCGTATCGTCGATATCGTTCGAGAGGGGATGATGGGAGATGACCTGCGCCTACAGTGAAATGTATCTCGAGGACGCCATGAGAACGCTAGGTGAGGCAGTCGATTTCGCCCTCTGTGACCAAGGGTTGAATCCACTTGAATTGACGGCAATCCTTTCGAACTCTCTTGAGATGAAGCAATTTGAGCGCGGTGTGCCACGCGTTGTCTGCGGCATGTCAGGCGACGAGCTCGCGTGTGAAATTATCGCCCGTGCGGGACTAAAACCCGCCGAATGCAGGGCGATTTATCCCTTCGATCGTTCCCCGGAATACTGGGCGGGCTGGGTTTTGGCCTATACGCAATGGACGAGCTGCTTGGGTTTTAGCGACCTATTCGAAGTCGCCCCGCTCGATTGGATTATCGGGTCGTACCATCCGCTTCACGAAGCACCCGAAGATAAATTCGCTGAGCTTGTCATCAATAAATGGAACAAGGTCCAGGCAGACAGAAAAGGTCTCAAGGCAGCGCGTAAGGCGACCGGACTGACACAAAAACAGCTCGCAACCCAATCGGGAGTTAAACTCCGCGCTATACAGCTATACGAACAGAACCAGCTCGACCTGCGCCGCGCCTCGGTCTCCTCGGCATTGGCGCTCGCAAATGCCCTAGACTGCGCCATCGAAGACCTCATCTGGCAACCGATCGCTCTGGAGTACGATTCGCAGACTATTTCGTCTGTAAAGCTATAGAGGAGTCAGACATGCCTTGGAGCTATGTTCAACAAGATGACGGCGCTGATTGCGTTGCTCAAGAAGATCAATCAACTGCGCACGTGGCAAATTCAGCATCACCGATTTTGCTCGACGGCGTCACGTCGATCGACGAAGCTATTCGGCTGACCATTGAGGGTATGCCCAACGCACTGAGGCTCTTGGAGAACTCATGATGGCGAACACGAAGCGGGGCACGCATCCGTTCGCGCCGCTCGTACTCGACGATGCCGGTTCGCTCGAAGCTATGGCCGCGGCTGTGATGCGTCTACACAGCACGCTGATGACCGTCGGGCGCTGCTATACGACCGACGCCGCGGGCGACCGTGCCGCACTTGAGCTTGGACGCGTCGAGTCCGTGCTTGCGGGTGCATTCTGTACGATATTCGGCCAATCGCCGGCCGATCGCTTCGCAGAAATCTTTGACCAGGTTACCTACGTGGCCGATCACATGGTTAAGGACCACATCTTTGAGGACGGCAACAAACGCACCAGCCTTGTCTTTGCATTGTCCGTCCTAAGGTTCGCCGGCACTCCGGTCATACTGTCCGACAGCTCCGAGCCCAAAGATAACCAGTACTACGCCTGGATCCAGGACCTCGTTTCCGGAATCCGCTATCGCGCCGATCTCGCGGAAGAGCTTAGGCGAAATTACGTTGTGTGTCACGACTGCGCTTCGCCCGTATAGAATCAAACCATCCGCACGCTGGTAATTGAATGGATTGGACACCGCATGGAACTCCCCAGCACTCTTTGCAGCAATGTGTACGACTTCGCGTTTTGCCCCGAGCCCTGCTACGACCGTCTGGTCGACCTCGCCGACCCCGAGGACTGGGGTCCCAGCAACCGCATCCTCAAAAACTACCTGTCGTTTTCGTTTAGCCGCGCGGTGTTCCTCACCGAGCGCGACGTGGACCAGACCGCACCGTCCAACCTGCCGCTGGTGTTTGACGACGACCGCTGCCTGTTTAACACCGGCCTGTACACACGCCGTTACGAGACTATCTACGGCCTATTTGAGCCCAACACCAAGCCCGATGCGCGCCAGCGCTGGTTTTTGAAGGGCTTCTTTAAGGAAAGCGACCCCATGCTGGTCTCGTTTGAGTACCTGCCGTGCCGCGTGCGCTTTGCCGAGGACCCCTCCGAACTGGTCTTTGACTACCGCCTTCCCATCCGCTCCAACATCGACCACATTCTGGGCGACGAGGAAAACCTTACGCGTATTCCCGCCAGCCTGATGGGGGAGGGCAACTCGCTGCTGCTGCGCCGTGCCTTTGAGGGCGCCGTCGTCGAGGCCGCCCGCCGCGCCGCAGCCAACTACACGCTCGCGGTGCCGCAGTTCTACGGCGGCCGGATCCAGCTACTCCTACCGCTGTGCCTGACCGGCGACAAGCCCGAGCTGGCGCTGACCATCCAGCGCGAGGATGGCTTCTACGCCGCGCGCACCTGTCTCACGCTCGACATGGCCTACAACAACGCACGACTTATCTGCCGCCCCGAGACCTCGTGGATAAAGCGGTAAATGGTGGTTTAGCTGCTGGTTTGCTGGTTAGGGCGCTTGCCATGGCGCGGCCGACGCCCACGAATTTACAATCGAGGGCAAAAAGTTCTTGGTAAACCACGCGCGGCTATGATAGTATCTCTTTTGCCGAAAGGCGACGGGCGATTGGCTCAGGGGTAGAGCATATCCTTCACACGGATGGGGTCACAAGTTCGAATCTTGTATCGCCCACCATCTAAAACATAGGTCAGAGGTGTTAAGCCTCTGACCTTTTTCTTTTTGACACCAAATCTGACACCAAAATCGAATCGATAATTTTAAACGCGGTTCTAGCTGATTTCTCCTGAACTGGCGTCATCGCGCGTTTTGCATAAAGCTCATGCGATCTTTCATTGAATTTGCCATGGGATTCACGCACAAATGTGGAGATAGGGACCACGGCCCCAGAACGCCTGCCAGCAGATTTGTGCCACACGGCGATCTTTAGGCGAAATGCGTCAAGCTATTTGTCGGCATTTGGTCAGCTTCCGGTACTTACCGGCATGATGCCGCCATTGATAATCGGTCTACCTGCAAACATAACGGCACGCAGCCAAAGCTAGGGGAGGCCCATATGGACGAGATCGTCTGCGCAAACACCGCATTCCGCTACTGGCGCTGTCCACCGCAGGTCCGTGACCTCTACCCAAGACTGCCAAGCCCTGAAGACGGCTGGCGAGCCCTATCTCAATCGCCCTTTGTAGTCGACGTCCTCAAGACCCCGATTGTTACCGCAACAGTGCCAGGTGGCGTTAACTACCATTCGGGATTACGGACAACAATCCACTGTGATGATACTTCGGGGGTTGATAGCACGCTGGAAACCACGATGAGCTTTAGGGTTACCAATCCACTTGCGACGCTATTCACCATGGCGCGCTTTATGTCTCCAACCGATCTTGTCCTTGCCATGTACGAATTTTGCGGATGGTTCTCAGTCTTTGAGCCCACCGTAGCAGCAGAAGCGGAACTAGATAAAGCCAATGACGCTGCCGAGAATGCAACCACCGAATCCCTCTTTGACCTCGATGAAAGCCAAGACGAACCACAATGGAAACGCGTTTATGCGCGCATAAAAGTCAAAGAACAGGCAAATGCGAAGGGGTCCAACGGACAAAAGAAAATGAAGGAGGTCATAAGGCTAAAGGGCACTTCGCTCTGGATGAGGAAGCCGCTCATCGAATTACACGAGCTTCATGAGTACGCCAGTAAGATGAAAAGACGAAAGTGGGGTACGAAGTTTTACAACGCCGCTCAGCTGGTGACAGGTATAGCAGCTTCTCCGCTTGAGGTTGCAGGAATTTTATTGCTATCGCTTCCTCGCTCTCGCGGCGGTGCCGGCTTTCGAAACATATATATTAACGACCTTACGCCGCTTACCGCAGCGGCTCAGAGCATTGCGGGGCAAAGAGTCTGCTACGGGGATATCGTGATCGTGAATCCCACCATAATGAAGGCGGGCATCGTGGAGATTCAGGGAGAGGTCATCCACGGATCAGGCGCCGTGCTCGACCACGATGCCAAACGCATGACGGCGCTGCAAAGTATGGGGTATGACGTCTTCTTGGTTACGCAAGACATGCTTAACGATGCCGAGCAGCTTGATGCAATCGTGCGAAGTCTTTGCTCGCGCCTGGAATTGCGCTATAGGTGTAAAACTAAGGCGCAAAAGACGACGGAAATTGAGTTACGAGCCAACATCCTATGTAACTGGCTGGAAATCGGTCGTTAGACGGGTGCCCTGCTCACTTCCGGACGCCCTCGGTCGGCTGCCCGCGATGCCGCCCCAGGAAAGTTTTTCCAAAATTGTCCTTGCATCGGCGGGGGAGTTCCCGTATAGTACTTCTTCGCACGGGGGCGTAGCTCAGCTGGGAGAGCGCTTGACTGGCAGTCAAGAGGTCAGGGGTTCGATCCCCCTCGTCTCCACCCGAGCATTGAATGAGGCTCCAACGCAAGTTGGGGCCTTTTTTCATATAGGCACACAAGGTCAAAGGCGGCACCATGATCCTCCTGGTCGACAAGATCGTGCGTTGAATGGGCGTCGCGTGCATGGTAGTATTTCACGACGTGGTTCAATGCGTTGGAGGCTGTTCTGCCACCCCAACTGTAAGTGCCACTTTATAAGGGCTCTTGGCGCAACGGTTAGCGCAGGGGACTCATAATCCCTGGGTTCTGGGTTCGAATCCCGGAGGGCCCACCAGAGAATCAAGAAGCCGGGCAAATAGCCCGGCTTCTTTTTGCTAAAGTTCCCACTCCACATGCCTGCGAAATTGTCTTGATAAACGTTTTCGGTCAAATCCACGCAATAGTTAATGCTGATTGACAAGAACCATTTCAAAACCATGCCGGATTACGGGGCTGGACCCGGACCGGCCGTCCATACCCTGCATTTCGCTGAATGCGCAAGTCGTCTACCTGCGGTTTTGATTTTACCGATTACGGCATGCTCGGGGGTTCCCGGCCTGGCCCCGTAAACCGGCATGGTTTTGAAATCGCCGGGTCGGCGGGAGCGCGATTGGCCCCGATAATGGGCCCGGCGCCGGCGGGATGGTCGTTGGGCGGATGGCGGCCCGTGGGGTGGAAGCGAAAACCGGCGAGCGGCGGAACCCGAGATGCCCTGGGGGCGCCGGGGAGGAGGGCGGCGGCAGCGCCGCCGCCCGCGGGGCGCGCCCCGCGGGCCGGATCCGGCATCGCGGGTCCCTTGCCCTCGAGTCCGCGCCGCGCTCTCGTCCCAGCGGCGCCCGCGCCTCCGGAAAGTTTTTCCAAAATTGTCCTTGCATCGGCGGGGGAGTTCCCGTATAGTACTTCTTCGCACGGGGGCGTAGCTCAGCTGGGAGAGCGCTTGACTGGCAGTCAAGAGGTCAGGGGTTCGATCCCCCTCGTCTCCACCCGAGCATTGAATGAGGCTCCAACGCAAGTTGGGGCCTTTTTTCATATAGGCACACAAGATCAAAGGCGGCACCATGATCCTCCTGGTCGACAAGATCGAAAAAAGCTTCGGCGCACGCGTCCTCTTTAGCGGCGCGTCCTTCCAGATCAACCCCGGCGAGCGCTTCGCGCTCGTGGGACCCAACGGCGCCGGCAAAACCACCATGCTCAAGATCATCATGGGCATCGACAGCCCAGACGCCGGCCAGGTCCAGTACGCAAAGGACTGCCAGGTAGGCTACCTAGAGCAGGAAACTAATCTGGAGCAAAAGGACACCACCATCCTTGCCGAGGTCATGGCCGCCGCCAAGGAAATCCGCCGCATGGGCGAACGCGCCAACGAGCTGCAGGCCCAGATCACCGAGCTCTCCGAGCAGGGCAAGGACGTCGACGCCCTCCTCAACGAGTACGGCCAGGTCCAGGACCGCTTTGAGCATCTGGGCGGCTACGAGCTCGAAAGCAACGCGCGCAAGATCCTGTCCGGCCTGGGCTTTAAGGTCACCGACTTTGAGCGCCCGTGCTCTGAGTTCTCCGGCGGCTGGCAGATGCGCATCGCGCTGGCCAAGCTCTTCCTGCGCCACCCCGACCTGCTGCTTCTGGACGAGCCCACCAACCATCTGGACCTCGAGAGCGTCCAGTGGCTGCGCGGCTTTATCGCCAACTACGACGGCGCCGTCCTCATCGTCAGCCACGACCGCGCCTTCATGGACGCCTGCGTCGACCACGTGGCCGCACTCGAGAACCGCCGCGTGACCACCTACACCGGCAACTACAGCAGCTACCTTAAGCAGCGCGAAGACAACCTGGAGCAGATGCGCGCCAAGCGTGCCGCGCAGGAGCGGGACATCGCCCACATGCAGGTTTTCGTCGACAAGTTCCGCTACAAGCCCACCAAGGCCGCCCAAGCGCAGGAGCGCATCCGCAAGATCGAGCAGATCAAAAAGGAGCTCGTCATCCTGCCCGAGGGCCACAAGCACATCGACTTTAAGTTCCCCGATCCGCCTCGCTCCGGCGATATGGTCGTGGGCCTGGAGGGCGTCTCCAAGTCCTACGGCGACAAGCACATCTACAGCGACATCGACCTCAAGCTCTACCGCGGCGAGCACGTGGCGCTCGTCGGCCCCAACGGCGCCGGCAAGTCCACCCTCATGAAGATCCTCGCCGGCCTGGAGCCGCCCACCACCGGCACCCGCGACCTGGGCACCAACGTGGGCGTGGCCTACTACGCCCAGCACGCACTCGAGGGCATGACCGAGTCCAATACCGTCCTGCAAGAGATCGACACCGTCACGCCCAAGTGGACAGTGCCGCAACAGCGCAGCCTGCTGGGCGCCTTCCTGTTTAGCGACAACGATTCTATCGAAAAGCAGGTCCGCGTCCTCTCCGGCGGCGAAAAGGCGCGTCTGGCACTGGCCAAGATGCTCGTGGCCCCCGAGGCGCTCCTGTGCCTGGACGAGCCAACCAACCACCTGGACATCGACTCGGTGGACATGCTCGAGAACGCCCTGCAAAACTTCCCCGGCACCATCGTGCTGATCAGCCACGACGAGCACCTGGTACGCGCTGTGGCCAACCGCATCATTGACATCCGCGACGGCAAGGTCACGGTCTACGACGGCGACTACGACTACTACCTCTACAAGCGCGAGGACCTCGCAGCCCGCGCCGCCGCCGAGGCGGCAGGGGAGAGCGCACCGGCCGCGGCCAAGTCCGCTAAGGTCACCGCGGCCCAGTCCGATGCGCCCGCCGCACCCAAGCCTGCCGAGGGCAAAAAGACCAAGGAGCAAAAGCGCGCCGAGGCCCAGGCCCGCGCCGCGCTCAACAAAAAACTCAAGGGCGTGCGTAACCAGCTCAAGAAGATCGAGACGGAGCTCGACAAAAAGCGCGCCCGCTATGACGAGCTTATGGAATTGATGGCAAGCGAAGAGCTTTATGCCGATCAAGACAAGTTCAACGCCGCGCTGGGGGAATATAACGGCCTTAAGCAAGAGCTGCCCAAGCTCGAGGACGAATGGCTGGAGCTTTCCACCCAGATCGAAGAGGAGACCGCGCGTGAACTCTCGTAAGGCCGCTGCCGTGGCGATGAGCATCATCGCCATCGCCTGTCGCATCTGCGGCATTTTTATGAGCGCGATGACCGTGCTGCTGTGCTTTAGCGGCCTCACCGCCAAGCTGCAGATCGTTGGCTTTGTCGTTGAGCTTTCGCGTGCACTGCCGAGCGCCATCGCCGGCTACGGCGTCATCACGTCGCCTTTTGGCGGTGTGTTCCGCCTGGATTATGCTATCGTCGCTGTGATCCTGTTTGTAATTGACTACCTGCTCACGCGCGCCTCGCGCCGCGTCCGCTAGGGGAGCGTTATGTCCAGCAGCTACATCATGAACCTGCTCGCCAGTGCCGTTGCCGTCATCGTTGGCATCGTGATCCACGAGAGCGCGCACGCCGCCGCAGCCTGGGCGCTCGGCGACAAAACGGCTCGCTCGCGCGGCCGCGTCTCGCTCAACCCGCTCAACCATATCGACCCGTTTGGCACCATCATCCTGCCGCTGCTCATGCTCGCAGCCGGTGGCCCGGTGTTCGCCTTCGCCAAACCCGTACCCGTCTACCTCAACAACCTCAAGCACCCCAAGCGCGACGAGGTCCTGGTGAGCGTAGCCGGCCCCGCATCGAACATCGCACTCGCGTGTCTTGCTGCCGCCCTCATGCGCCTGACCTATGGCAACCTCTACACCAGCATGTCCTTTGCCGTGGCATCGCAGATCATGAACTTCGGCGCCACGTTCATCGTAGTCAACCTGTCACTCGCGTTCTTCAACCTCATCCCGATCCCGCCGCTCGACGGCTCGTCGATCATCGTGCCCTTCCTCAAGGGCAAGGCGCTCGCCAACTACTACCGCCTGCAGCAATACGCCATGCCCATCCTCATCCTGGTGCTGTACCTGCTGCCCATGTGGACCGGCATCGACGTAATCGGTCGCTATTTCGACGTTACCGTGTATCCGCTCGCTGAGCAGCTGCTTAACTTCGCAATCGCCGCCATCTAAGGTAAACTAACAGGTCGACCGTGCAAAACGGTCGTAACATGCACCCAAACCGCGCCGCGAAGGCGCCGTCAAAGGAGGTCGAAGATGTCGTATCGCGTGTCGACGCAGGTCTACAGCGGACCGTTCGACCTGCTGCTGCAGCTGGTAACCCGCCAAAAAGTAGATATCGGCGCCATCTCGATCAGTGAGGTGGCCGAGCAGTACCTTGCCGAGGCCGAGCGCATCGAGGCACTGGACCTGGACGTGGCGAGCGACTTTTTGCTGGTCGCGGCAACCCTTTTGGACATCAAGGCCGCCTCTCTGGTGCCGCAGGAGGCCCCACGCAAAGTCGATGACGACGATGACGAGTTCGACGAAGGCCTCGAGGAACTCAGCGCGCTCGACGGCGACGCCCTGCGCGAGGTCCTGATCCAGCGCCTGATTGCCTACAAGCAGTTTAAGGGCGCGGCTGCGGCCCTCGGTGCCCGCATGCAGGCCGAAAGCCGCATGCACCCGCGTGTGGCCGGTCCCGACCCGGAGTTTCTGGGGCTCATGCCCGACTACCTGGCAGGCATCACCCTGCGCGGTCTCGCCGTCATCTGCGCCGACCTGGACGGCAAGCGACAGACCTTCCTGCTGGAGGCCGAGCACGTGGCGCCGCATCGCGTGCCGCTCGACCTGACCGTAGCCTCAGTCGACCGCTTTACCATGGCACACCAAACCTGCACCTTCCGCGAGCTACTGGACGGCGATGCCACGACCGAGCAGCTCGTCGTCACCTTCCTGGCCATGCTTGAGCTTGCCAAGCGCGGCTCGCTCACGCTGAGCCAGGACGAGATCTTCGGAACCATCTGCATCAACCGAGTCGAGGGAGCCGAGGTATACGTGCCCGGCGAGGGCCCCGAGCTCACTGAATAGGAGCCGCAACCATGTCAACCCTTTCCACGCTGGAGGCAAATAGCCTCAAAGGTGCCCTCGAGGCGCTGCTGCTGGTGTCGAGCGACCCGGTAAGTGCGCCCGCGCTGGCCGGCGCACTGGATATCGCCCCCGGCGAGTGCGCGTCGCTGCTCGCCGAGCTCAAGGTTGAGTACGAGGAGGCCAACCGCGGCTTTCAGCTACGCGAGGTCGCCGGCGGCTGGCGCCTGTTCACGCATCCTGCCTACCACGACGTAGTCGAGGCCTATGTGTTGAGCTGGGACACGCAAAAGCTGTCGCAGGCGGCGCTCGAAACCCTGGCCGTGATCGCATACCACCAGCCCGTAACGCGCGAGGTGGTCAAGGGCATCCGCGGCGTCAACTCAGACGGCGTCATCGCGTCGCTCGTGGACAAGGGTCTGGTGCGCGAGCTCGGCCGTGACCCCGAGCGCGGTCAGGCCATCATTTACGGCACGACCAACGCCTTCTTGGAAAAGTTCGGCCTGCGCTCCACCCGCGACCTACCCGACCTGGAGCAGTTTGCCCCCGACGAGCAGTCGCGCCAGTTTATCCGCGAGCGCCTGAGCGGCCGCAGTATTCAGTCCACGCTCGAGGAGCAAGCCGAGGACCTGGACGAAGAGCGCGAGCTGCTCGATACCGATATTGATGATGTCGAGGCGGTCGGTGGCGAGGAATTCCTGGCCACCGACGACACTGCGGAGGACACGCATGATGAGGACTAACGAAGTAGGTGAGACGTGCACCGCAAGTGCCACGGGCGCCACGACGCCCGCAGGCGACGCCCAGCCCGTCTATCCGCACACCATGCGCCTGCAGCGCTTTTTGGCGCGTGCGGGCGTGGCGAGCCGCCGCGGCTCGGAGGACCTGATGACCGCCGGCCGCGTGACCGTCAACGGCCAGGTCGCGACCGAGCTGGGCACCAAGGTCGACGTCGACCACGATCACATCGAGGTCGACGGCATGCCCGTCAAGCTCAACCAGGGCGCCGTGTACTTGATGCTCTACAAGCCGACCGGCTACCTCACCACCATGAGCGATCCGCAGGAGCGCCCTTGCGTGGCCGACCTGGTCCCCCGCGACCGCTTTCCGGGGCTCTTCCCGGTGGGACGCCTGGACCGCGACACCACGGGCCTTTTGCTCTTTACCACCGACGGCGACCTGTCGCAGGATCTGCTGCACCCCAGCAAGCATGTCTACAAGACCTACCAGGCACTCGTGGACGGGCAGCTAACCGACCGCGATCTTGAGCCGCTGCGTCGCGGCATAGAGCTCGACGACGGCCTATGCCAGCCGGCGATCTGCCGCGTCATTACCGCGCGCGAGGCAGAGGCTGTGGCTCCGCAAGGCGTCAAGCCCGGCACCACCGCCGTGGAGGTCATCATCCGCGAGGGTCGCAAGAATCAAGTTAAGCGCATGTTGAGCAAGATTCACCATCCGGTAATCCGTCTACATCGCTGCAACTTTGCCGGCCTGGAGCTCGAGGGTGTGGCCAAGGGATCGTGGCGCGAGCTCACCGACCGCGAGGTGCAGATCCTCAAAAGCGGTGGTATCCCGCCCAAGCAGGCCAGCGCCATACGCGGCGGCAAGCCCCAAGACACGCCCGCCAGCCGCACGCGTCACCACGGCAGCCACGGCTCCGCACCCAAGCGCAACACCTACCGCGAGCGCTACACGGGCTAGGCAAACCGCCGCGCCCCAACGCCCGCGAACCATACCAGCACGTCAACCACCGAAAGGAAGCATTGCATGATCGTCGCCATCGACGGCCCTGCCGGTTCCGGCAAGTCCACCATCGCCAAGGAGATCGCCCGCCAGCTGGGCTTTAACAAGCTCGACACGGGCGCCATGTATCGCGCCGTCACCTTCGCAGCGCTCGACCGCGGCATCGACCTGGATGACGAGGCGGCCATCGACGCCCTCGCCGAGCAGATCGAGATCCGCTTTACCAACGGCACCGGCGAGGACACGCGCCTGACCATCGACGGCCAGGACGCCTCGGCTGCCATCCGCACCCCGCAGGTTGACGCCAACGTGTCCAAGGTCTCGGCCTACCCAGGCGTGCGCGCAGCCATGCTCATCCACCAGCGCCGCGCCGCCGAGGACCGCGACATCGTCGCCGAGGGTCGCGACATCGGCACCGTCGTCTTCCCCAACGCGCAGGTCAAGGTCTTTCTGACCGCCGACCCGCGCGAGCGCGCCCGTCGCCGCGTTCTGCAGCGCCACCAAAACGACGCCCAGCCGCTCACCGAAGAGCAGCTGGAGGCCGAGGTCGACGAAACCCTCAACGCCCTCAAGCAGCGCGATAAGCTCGACAGCAGTCGCGAGGTCGCCCCGCTCGTACCCGCCGAGGACGCCGTGCACGTCGACTCCACCGCCCACACCATCGACGAGGTCGTCTCGATAATCGAGGACCTCATCAACCAAAGGAGGTAGCCCATGCGCCTGTTTAAGCAGACGCCCGAGGATTATTACAACGCTCCCTATGCCGAGTTCCCCGTGCTCATCCGCGGCACCGTCGCCGTAGTCATGGCCATCCTTTGGGCCTTCTCCAAGCTCATGTGGCGCTGGAAGGTCGAGGACGCCGATCTGCTGTTTGAGCGCCAGGAAGGCCGCGGCAGCGTGGTCATCTGCAACCACACCTCGATGGCCGAGCTCTTGGCCGTGGAGACGGCACTGTTCTTTGGGGGCCGCCGCATTCGTCCCATCTTTAAATCTGAGTTTGCCAAGAGCAAGATTGTGCGCTGGGCCTTTAGCCGCGTTGGCGGCATCCCCGTGGAGCGTGGCACTGCCGATATGAAGTGCCTGCGCGCCGCCCAGCATGCGCTGCAGCGCGGCGAGGACGTTCTGATCTTCCCCGAGGGCACGCGCATCCGCTCGCGCGAGATCAAGCCCGAGGTCCACGGCGGTTTTGCGCTCATCGCTCAGATGGGCAAGGCACCTGTGAACCCGCTCGCCATCTGCGGCTGGTCCGACATCACGCCCGTGGGCAAAAAGATCATGCGTCCCAAGAAGTGCTGGATTCGTGCCGGCAAGGCCGTCTCGTTTTCCGATGCACCGGCCGGGCTTAAGCGCACGGAGCGCCTGGCCTGGTTTGAGTCCGAGGCCATGAACCGCGTCTACGCCATGCGCGACGATCTGTGCGCCGAGCATCCGGGCAGGTTCTAGCCATGAGTGAGAACGTGACGAACACCGCCGCGGCTACGTCCGACCAGGCAACCGCGCCGACAATCGAGATCGCCGCCCACGCCGGCACTTGCTACGGCGTACAGCGTGCGCTCGATATGGCGCTGGCGGCCGCGCCGCAGGCAGGAGAGTGCACTCAGGTCCATACCTTGGGTCCGCTCATCCATAACCCCATCGTGGTACGCGAGCTCGCTGAGGCAGGCGTTGGCTTGGCCGAAACCCTGGACGACGCAGCAACCGGCACCGTGATCATCCGCGCCCACGGCGTGGTGCCGCAGGTCATCGATGCTGCCCGCAAGCGCGGCCTCAACGTGATCGACGCCACCTGCCCTTACGTCAAGAAGGTCCACGTGGCCGCCGAGCGCCTGGTGCGCGAGGGCTACCGCGTGCTCGTCGTGGGCGAGCCGGGCCATCCCGAGGTCGAGGGCATCCTGGGCCACGCAGGCGACGATGCGCAGGTCGTGAGCTGTGCCGCTGACGCCAACGCCTTGTCGCTCAAGGGCAAGGTAGGCCTCGTCGTGCAGACCACCCAGACCGCGCAGAACCTCGCCGAGGTCGTGGCGGCTATCACCCCGCGCGTGCAGGAGCTGCGTGTGATCAACACCATCTGCGCCGCCACGAGTGAGCGTCAACAGGCAGCAGCCACACTTGCCAACCGCTGCGACTGCATGGTCGTCGTAGGCGGCAAGAACTCGGGCAACACCCGCCGCCTGGCGCAGATTTGCGCAGACGCCTGCGAGCGCACGTATCACATCGAGGAAGCTTCCGAGCTCCAGGCCGCGTGGTTTACCGACGCTCACCACATCGGCATCACTGCCGGAGCCTCCACCCCACAAGAACACATCGAACGCGCCGTCACGCGCATCAAGGAGCTTTGCCGCTAACCATGGACCAGACCGTACCCGCATACGCCGCCGAGGTGGCCGATTACGGGCGCAGCCGCGACCCCGAGCCGGGTGAAGGCGCGCTCGTTAAGAACGTGCGTCCCGAGTCGCCCGCATGGGATGTGGGTATCGAGCCGGGCATGCGCGTGCTCACGGTCAACGGCGAGCAGCTCACCGACATGATCGTGTGGCTCTGGGAGGCCGACGACGATACCGTCGACCTCGAGGTTTTCGACCCGCGCGACAACAGCGTCACCCCCGTCGAACTCGACCGCTTCCCGGGAGAGGACTGGGGCCTTGAATTCGATGGTCCCATCTTCGACGGCATGCGCACCTGTGTGAACGCCTGCGTGTTCTGCTTTATGACCATGCTGCCCAAGGGCGGCCGCTCCACGCTCTATATTCGCGACGACGACTACCGCCTGAGCTTTTTGCAGGGCAACTTCGTCACGCTCACGAACCTCACCGACGAAGATGTTCAAAACGTCATCCAACGCA
Source organism: Collinsella sp. CLA-ER-H7 (assembly GCF_040092345.1). Lineage (NCBI taxonomy): Bacteria > Bacillati > Actinomycetota > Coriobacteriia > Coriobacteriales > Coriobacteriaceae > Collinsella > Collinsella sp. CLA-ER-H7. The sequence goes on from NZ_JBBNLT010000005.1 coordinate 22,273, forward strand.
ATATGAGCCCCATGAACGTGTCGGTCCATGCCGTGAGCCCCGACGTCCGCCGTCGTATGATGGGCCGCAACGCCCAGCGAGGCATGGACGTACTCGAGACCATCATGGCCGCCGGCATCGAGATTCACGCGCAGATCGTGCTGTGCCCCGGCATGAACGACGGCGAGGAGCTGGAAAAGACCCTGCGCTTTTGCGAGGAGCACGAGCAAATCACAAGCCTGGGCATTGTGCCGCTCGGTTTTACCAAGCATCAGAACCGTTTTACCTGGTCATACAGCGATAAGCCCGAGCTAGCGCGCGAGACCATTGCCATGATCCGTCCCTACCAGGATCGTGCCTACGAACGCTTTGGCCGCCACACCTTCCAGATGAGCGACGAGTTCTATCTGGACGCCGGCATCGATCCTCCCGAGGCAGACTTTTACGACGGGTACCCGCAGTACTACGACGGCATCGGCATGATCCGCTCGTATCTGGACGAGACCGACGACGTGCTCGCTGCCGATGCCGAGCGACTGGCCCGCGTCCGCGAGGCCATCGCCGCCCGCAGCCAACACCTGCTGTGCCTCTCGGGCGCCAGCGCACGCGACACGGTGGCCCGCTTTGTGGAATCGCCCAAGGGACTCGCCGGCACTGTCACGGCCATCAAGAACCGCTACTTTGGCGGCAACGTGGACGTGACCGGCCTCATCGTCGCGTGTGACATTCTGGAGCAGCTGCCGCAGGACCTCTCGGGGGTTATGCTCTTTGTGCCTAAGCTCATGTTCAACGCTGACGGCATGACGCTTGACGAGTATCATCGTGACGATTTACTCGCAAGCCTTACCAGTCGCGGCGCCGAGGTTCATGTGGTGTCGACCATGCCGCATGAGCTGCTCGATACCCTGGAGCACATCCTTGGCATTGTGCCCGCGGACTCTAACATTTCCACTGACCCTACCCATTAAAGGAGTGCAGATGAAACCTATCGTCGCCGTCGTCGGACGCCCCAACGTGGGCAAGTCCACGCTCGTTAACCGCCTGGCCCAGACCTCGGACGCCATCGTCCACGAGTCCCGCGGCGTCACGCGCGACCGCTCGTACCACACGGCCGATTGGAACGGCCGCGAGTTCACCATCGTCGACACGGGCGGCATCGAACCGCTCAAGAGCGATGACGTCTTCGCCACGTCCATTCGCGACCAGGCCCTCGCCGCCGCCGAGGAAGCCGCCGTCATCCTGTTTGTGGTCGACGGCCGCACCGGCGTCACCGAGGAGGACGAGTCGGTCGCCCGCATGCTCAAGCGCTGCGACAAGCCGGTCTTTCTGCTGGTGAACAAGCTCGACAACCCCGATCGCGAGAACGACAGCATCTGGGAGTTCTATTCGCTCGGCATCGGTGAGCCCACGCCGCTCTCGGCCCTGCATGGTCATGGCACGGGTGACCTGCTCGACGATATCGTGGCCCTGCTTCCGGAGGAAGAGGACGAGGTCGCCGATGAGTTCCCCGACGCGCTGAACGTCGCCATCATCGGCCGCCCCAACGCCGGTAAGTCCTCGCTGTTCAACCGCATCCTGGGCGCCGACCGCTCCATCGTGTCCAACATTGCCGGCACCACGCGCGACGCCATCGACACGGTCGTCGAGCGCAACGGCAAGCACTACCGCATGGTCGACACCGCGGGCATTCGCAAGAAGAGCACCGTGTACGAGAACATCGAGTACTACTCCATGGTCCGCGGCCTGCGCGCCATCGACCGCGCCGACGTAGCGCTGCTCGTCGTCGACGCCTCCGTGGGCGTCACCGAGCAGGACCAGAAGGTCATGGGCTTGGCCATCGAGCGCGGCTGCGCCATCGTGGTGCTTCTCAACAAGTGGGATCTGCTCGACGACGACCGTAAGCGCGAGGCCTGCATGGAGACCATCGACCGCCGTCTGGGCGTCATGGCTCCCTGGGCCCAGTACCTGCGCATCTCTGCCCTGACCGGCCGCAGTGTCGAGAAGATCTGGGCGATGGTCGACGCCGCCGAAAAGACGCGCTCGCAGAAGATCAGCACCTCGCGCCTCAACACGTTCCTCACCGACCTGCGCGAGTTCGGTCATACCGTGGTGGACGGCAAGCGCCGCCTGCGCATGCACTACGTGACCCAGACGGGCGTCAACCCGCCGACGTTCACGTTCTTCGTCAACCACAGCGATCTGGTCAACGACACCTACCAGCGCTACGTAGAGAACCGCATGCGTTCGACCTTCGACTTTGCTGGCACGCCCATTCGACTCTTCTTTAGGAAGAAGGAGCAAAAGGATGCATAATCCGATTCTGCTGACCGCCATCTGCGCCGTGGTCTCGTTCTTTATCGGGGCGATTCCGTTTGGACTGATCCTGGGCCGCGTCTTCAACCACACCGACATTCGCAAGGCGGGCTCCGGCAACATCGGCACCACCAACGCACTGCGCGTAGCCGGCCCCAAGGTGGCCGCGCTCACGCTGCTGCTCGACTGCCTTAAGGGCGCCATCTGCGTCCTTATCGCCCGTCCACTCATTGCCGACTTGGGCTATGGTTTTCCGCCGAGTATTATGGCCCCCGGCGCCGCCGGCGACTGGATGCTCGGCGTCATTTGCCTGGCAGCGGTGTGGGGCCATATCTTCTCGCCCTACCTCAACTTCCATGGAGGCAAGGGTATCGCAGTTGGTCTGGGCGTTATCCTCGCCTGGTACTGGCCCATTGGTCTGTCGCTGCTGGGCATGTTTATCGTGGCCGTCGCCATCACCAAGTTCGTGTCGGTGGGCTCGCTTGCCGCGGCCATCGGTCTTCCCATTGCCGCTTGTGCGGTCTTTCCGTACAGCAGCCTAGGACTTAAGTTTTGCATGGCGATGATCGGCATCACCGTGGTGTGGGCCCATCGTGCGAACATCAAAAAGCTCATGACCGGTAAGGAGTCCAAGCTCTCGTTTACCAAGCGCGTCACCGAGCCCGACGATCATTAGGAGAGAGTCATGAATGTTGCGCTGATTGGCTCTGGCTCCTGGGGAACCGCCGTCGCCGGCCTTGCCGCCGCGCGAGCCGAGCGCGTGACCATGTGGGCCCATAGCGAGCAGACGGCCGCCGGCATCAATGGCGAGCACCGCAACCCCCGCTACCTTGTGGGCTACGAGCTGCCCGGCAACGTCGTCGCCACGACCGAACTCGTGCAGGCGCTCGACGGCGCCGAGGCCATCATCTTTGCCGTTCCTTCGACGCACCTTCACAGCGTGTGCCACCAGGCCGCGCCCTTTATCGCCGCCGATACCCCGGTGCTCTGCCTCACCAAGGGCATTGAGCCCGAGTCCGGCCTGCTCATGAGCGAGGTCATCGCCAGCGAGATCGGCAACGAGGCGCGCGTGGCGGCGCTCTCCGGCCCCAACCATGCCGAGGAGATCTGCCGCGGCGGGCTTTCTGCCGCCGTCATCGCCAGCAAAGATCCGCAGATAGGGGAGACCTTTAAGGACCTACTCCTGTCCACGGCCTTCCGCATCTATCTGTCGCAAGACATGACCGGTGTCGAGGTCTGCGGCGCCATGAAAAATGTCATCGCCATCGTGTGTGGCATCTCCGCCGGCTCGGGCGCAGGCGACAACACGCTCGCCCTCATCATGACGCGCGGCCTAGCCGAGATCAGCCGTCTGGTGCACGCCCGCGGCGGTCAAGCTATGACCTGCATGGGACTTGCCGGCATGGGAGACCTCATTGCCACCTGTACCTCGGAGCATTCGCGCAACCGCACCTTTGGCTACGAGTTTGCCCACGGCGTTTCGCTCGACGAGTACCAAACGCGCACGCATATGGTTGTCGAGGGCGCCGTCGCGGCCCGCAGCGTCAGCGAACTTGCCCGTTCACTGGGCGTAGACATTCCGCTCACCTTTGCCGTGGAGCAAACGCTCTACAACGGTGTTACTTTGGATAGGGCACTCGAGATTCTTACCGACCGCGTCCCCTCTCAAGAGTTCTACGGACTCACCGACTAGCGCAGAAAGGCTACTACCATGGGTTCCATCAAAATCGCTCCGTCCGTCCTTTCGGCCGACATGGCCAACCTCAAGGGCGAACTCGACAAGATCGCCGCTGCCGACTACGTGCACTTCGACGTTATGGACGGTCACTTTACCGGCAACCTCACCTTTGGCGTTGACATCCTCAAGGCCGTTAAGCGCTCCACCGATGTACCGGTCGACGCGCACCTGATGGTGTCGAACCCCGACGAAACGGTCGATTGGTACGCCGACGCCGGTGCCGACATGATCACCGTGCACTACGAGGCCTCCACGCACCTGCACCGCACGCTCACCCATCTGCAGCAGCGCGGCGTCAAGGCCGGCGTGGCGCTCAACCCCGCCACCCCCGCGTGCGTACTCGAGAGCATCATCGACGTCGTCGATATGGTGCTGCTGATGAGCGTGAACCCCGGCTTTGGCGGCCAGAGCTTTATCCCCGGTACCATTGCCAAACTGCACGAGCTCAAGACCATGTGCGAGCGCCACGGCGTTTCGCCCATGATCGAGGTCGACGGCGGCATTTCTTCCAAGAACATCACCGAGGTTGTCAAGGCTGGTGCCAACGTTCTCGTGGCCGGTTCCGCCGTATTTAAGTCCGAAGATCCCGCCGCTGAGGTTGCGCTGCTGCAGAAGCTGGGCAACGAGGCTGCACAGGAGGCATAAATCCTTATGACCGCAGGTCAAAACCGCATACCCGTGAATCTTGACTATGCCGCCTCGACGCCCATGCGCGCCGAGGCGCTCCTTGCGCAGCGTGAGTACGACGACAGCGAGCTTGCCGGCGTCAACCCCAACTCGCTGCACTCGCTTGGCCGCAAGGCCGCCGCACGCCTGGAAGTCGCCCGTCGCGATATCGCCCGCAGCTTTGGCGCACGCGTTCGCCCGTCCGAGATCATCCTTACCAACGGCGGCACCGAGGCCAACCAGCTGGCGCTGCTCGGTCTTGCAGAGGGCGCTCGTCAGCGCGATCGCAAGCGCGATCGTGTAATCGTTTCGGCCATCGAGCACGATTCGATTCTGGACAACCTGCCGCTGCTGCGTGCCGCCGGCTTTACCGTCGACCTGGTGCAGCCCTGCCGCATGGGCTACATTGAGCCTGCCACGCTTATCGAGTTACTAGGCGACGACGTGGCGCTCGTGAGCATCATGGTTGCCAACAACGAGACCGGCGTGGTGCAGCCCATCCGCGAGCTGGCCGCCGCCGCACATGCTGCCGGCGCCCTGTTTCATACCGATGCCATCCAGGGCTATCTGCATTTTCCGCTCGATGTCACCGAGCTGGGCGTCGATGCTATGACCGTTGCCGCGCACAAGATCGGCGGCCCCGTGGCATCCGGCGCGCTCTACCTTAAGAACCGCACGCCGCTGCGTCCGCGCATCTTTGGCGGTGGACAGGAAGCCGGACGTCGTGCCGGCACGCAGGACCTGCGCACGCAGCTGGCCTTTGCCGCCGCCGCCTCCGCGCTGTTGCCGACCGTGGCCCAGGAGCGCGCGACGCTGCAGGCCTTGTCCGACAAACTCTACGCCACGCTTACGGCTCATCCGCGTATTCATGCCACCATGGGCGACTACGTACAGGCCGATCGCCTGCCGGGCATGGTATCGATCTACGTCGACGGCATGGACTCCGAGGAGCTCATCGTCAAGCTCGACGCCGCCGGCTTTGAGGTTTCGGCCGGCTCGGCGTGCTCGAGCGGCAGCATGGACCCGAGCCACGTGCTCAGCGCAATGGGCATTGGTCGCGAGCAGGCGCTAGGCGCACTGCGCATCTCCTTCGATGACCGCGTGGACCCGGCTGACCTGGACGACTTTGCCCAGACGCTGCTCTCGATCGTAGGTGCTGCATGATCGTCGCCGAGCTTGAACGCGCGCTGCTGGCGCGCTACCCCAAGGCGGACGCCGAGAGCTGGGATCATGTAGGGCTCTCCGTGGGAGATCCCGCTGCTGAGATCACCGGTGTTGCCTGCGCGCTCGATGCGACCGAGGCTAATGTTCGCCGCGCGCAAGAAGCCGGTGCCAACGTGCTGCTGACGCATCATCCCATATACATCAAGGCGCCCGAGGCCTTTTGTCCGGCGGATGCCACACGCCCCCAATGCAGCGCGGCGCTCTACGAGGCGGCCCGTTGCGGCGTGAGCATCATATCGCTCCACACCAACCTGGACCGTTCGCACGAAGCCCGTGTCTGCCTGAGCAAGCTGCTGGGTGCCGCACCCGTGAGCTCACTGGAGTACGTGGACGACCCCGAAGCCACCGGCCTGGGCGCGCTTGCGACGCCCAACGACCCGTGCACGCTGCGCGATCTTGCCACCCGTGCTGCCACGGCCTTCGGCAGCGACCCGCGTGTGTGGGGCGAAGCCGATCGCCCGTGCCGCACCGTCGCCATTTTGGGCGGCTCCCTGGGCGACTTTGGAGAGCTCGCCATCGCCGCGGGCGCGGACGTTGTCGTGACGGGCGAGGCGGGCTACCACGTGACGCAAGACCTTGCCTTACGCGGGCTGCCGGTGATCTTGCTCGGTCACGACCGCTCCGAAGAGCCGTTCGTTGATATATTGATGAACTCTGCAGTTGACGCCGGGGTCGACCCCCGTCATGCGATTAAAATACTGAACCCTTGCCAATGGTGGACTGTGACAAAAGGAGAGAACTTATGAGCGCCGGCGCTACGCTACTCAAGCTGCAACAGATCGATTTGGAGCTCGCCCGCAACAAGAGCGAACTTGCCAATATACCGGAGCTCAAGGAGCTCGCTTCCAAGCGCAAGACCTATGTGAAGCTCAAGTCCGAGATGACCAAGCTCTACGCCCAGCGCAAGGATCTGGATATTGAGCTCGACGATCTCAACACCACCGAAATTCAGACCAACAACGCTATCGAGGCTGCCAAAAAGCGTCACGTCGACGGCTCCGACTACCGCGAGGTTCAGGACCTGGAGAATGAGCTCGCCACCTTGGCCAAGCGTCTGGACAAGATTGAGCACACCCGCAAGGACGTCGTTGTCGCCCATAAGGAGGCGCTCGACCGCGAGACCCGCGCGCAGGCCATCATCGCCAAGTTCGAGGAGGGCGTGAAGGCCGATACCAAGGCCGCCCGCGCCAAGGCTGCCGACCTGCAGGCTCAGATTGACGCCGCCACGAAGGAGCGCACCGCGCTTGCTGCCACGCTGCCGGCCGACGTTCTCACCGACTACGAGCGTCTGCTCAAGCAGTTCCGTGGCCTGGCCGTCGAGACCATCCAGGGCAATATCCCCACGGTTTGCCACACCGCGCTGCAGGCATCGTCCATGAGCGACCTCAACCACGACGGTAGCGAGATTACGCACTGCCCGTACTGCCACCGCCTCCTGGTACTCCCGAGCAAGGAAGCCTAGCGATGACGGCGGCATCCAACAATTCAATGCAACTTGAGGGAAAAACGATCCTGCTGGGCATTACCGGCGGGATCGCCGCCTATAAGTCGTGCAATATCGTGCGCCTGCTGCAAAAGCGCGGCGCGCGCGTCAAGGTCGTTATGAGCGAGCATGCCACGGAGTTCGTGGGGCCGCTTACCTTCCGCGCGCTCACCAACGAGCCCGTTGCCGTGGGCCTATTCGACGATCCCTCCGACCCCATCCACCACATTTCGCTGGCGCAGGAGCCCGATCTGGTGGTCGTTGCGCCCGCGACGGCCAATATCATCGCCAAGATGGCAAACGGCATCGCCGATGACCTTATCTCCACCACGCTGCTTGCGACGCCGCGACCCATTGTGATCGCACCCGCTATGAACAACGGCATGTGGAAAGCGCCGGCTACACAGGCCAATATGACCACGCTGCGCGACCGTGGCGTCCGCGTGGTGGGACCCGGCAGCGGCTACCTTGCCTGCGGCGACGTGGACACGGGACGCATGAGCGAGCCCAAGGACATCGTCGAGGCTGTCTGTGAGGTGCTCAACCCCGCGCCTCAGAATCTGGCGGGCAAGCGCATCGTCATCACCGCTGGCCCCACGCACGAGCCGATCGACCCCGTGCGCTTCATCGGCAACAGGTCGTCGGGCAAGATGGGCATCGCCCTGGCGGGGGAGGCCGCACGCCGCGGCGCTGCGGTCATGCTCGTGTTGGGACCGACATCGCTCGATGTGCCCCGCGGCGTGGAGTGCGTGCGCGTGCAGACCGCCGCAGAGATGCTCCAGGCGGCGCTGAGCGCCTTCCAGACGGCCGACGCGGCCATTTGCGCGGCCGCCGTTGCCGACTATACCCCCGCCACCCCTGCCAACCATAAGCTCAAAAAGTCCAACGAACGCTTGGATCGCATCGAACTGGTCGAAACGGTCGATATTTTGGCCGAGCTCTCGCGCCAGAAGGGCGAGCGGTGCGTGATCGGATTTGCGGCCGAGACCGATAACGTTGTCGAGTACGCCGAGCGCAAATTGGCCCGCAAGGGCTGCGATGCTATTATCGCCAACGATGTCTCGCGCGCCGATTCGGGCTTTGGAACCGACACTAACAAGGCCTGGATTGTGAGCACAACGGGTACGCAAGAGCTTCCCGTGCTAACAAAACCCCAGCTCGCAGATACAATTTTGGACTTGCTTCAAAATTTATAAAAAAGTTCTTGCACAAGGCTAAAGTTTCGGGTTAATATACTCCCTGTTGCGAGCGAGAGCAGAGCAACAAACAAAAGCTTCGGGACGTGGCGCAGCTTGGTAGCGCACTTGACTGGGGGTCAAGGGGTCGCTGGTTCGAATCCAGTCGTCCCGACCAGAAGTTTGCAGGTCAGGCACCTAGTGCCTGACCTTTTTTGTTTTTAATCACCATGATTATTTTGCTTAAAGCAACAACGTTCCCGCTCGATTTGACTACCGAATCAAAACGTGTACATCAGCCACCAAAATCGACATTTTTCGACATGTTTAGAGGCTGATGTACACGAATGCGAAATCCCCGTCGCCTAAAAGCACCTTCCACATGTCTGGACTCTCTATGCTTACGCTGGATAGACATCGCCGGAACGGGTATAGTATCGAAAGTTTTGTCGTTAACCAGCGGGGGAGTCCTGTGGGCATCAAAAAGAAGATCAAAAAGGAGCTTATCGGCACTTCCGATTACCCGTCGAATAAGATCTTTACGATCTCCAATTTCATCACCTTTACGCGCCTGATCCTCACCCTGGTATTTCTGTACCTGTTTGTGACGGATAACAACCGTGTCATCGCCATCGTTATCTACGCCGTTGCCGCCTCCACCGACTGGATGGACGGTCAGATCGCCCGCATGACTAAGACGGTCTCGTGGCTCGGCAAGGTCATGGATCCCATTTGCGACCGTGCGCTGCTGTTCACCGGCGTGCTGGGACTGGTGGTTCGCGGAGAGCTGCCCATCTGGGTCTGCGTGCTCATTATTGGCCGCGACATCTATCTGGGCATCGGCACGCTTATCGTGCGTCATTATCACCGTCGCCCCATCGATGTCGTCTTCCCCGGAAAGATTGCCACAGCGCTGCTCATGACCGGATTCTCGCTCATGCTGCTCGGGTTCCCCGTTGTTGACGGCCTGCAACTTTTACCTTCAACCCTTACGGCCTTCCCGGGCCTCAACGGAAGCTCGGTGCCCCTCGGCATCTTCTTTGTGTACGGCGGCGTGATCTTCTCCATGCTCACGGCTGTCATCTACTCCATTAAGGGCGGAGTGGCCATTAAACAGGCTCTCGCGCATCCCGAGGACGAGGACATCGACTTTCTGAACCCTGAAATCGAAGACTGATTCGTTGGGGTATGATTACGTACGGTTCATTATTTGCGGCACGTCCGCGATAAGTTAGGGGTTGTCATGGACAACATGGTTAACAATATGCCTCAGAATGATAAGACTGCTGACGCTACCTGCGTATTCCGCGTGCCTGCAAGCGACGTCACCGTTCCCGACCTCATGGCCAACGTGCGCATCACCGCCCCCGTTCTGTCCATCGTCAAGGGTCCGCAGACTGGTGCCGCTTTTGAGCTCGAGGACGACGTGACCACCATCGGCCGCGATCCTGCGAACGGCATCTTCCTCAATGACATGACCGTTTCGCGCAGCCACGCGCGCATTATTCGCGAGGGCCTTGGCGCTCGCATCGAGGACCTGGGCTCGCTCAATGGCACCTGGGTCGACGGTGCCATCGTCAATGCAGCCCCGCTGCACGACGGTTCTTCCGTCCAGATTGGTACGTTTACGCTCATCTACCACGAGAGCACGCCGGAGCGCATCGAAACCGGTGAGTAGGGCATGGCCGAACGCAACTATCTGAGTATCGGCCAAGTCGTCAACCTACTTCGAGGCGCATACCCCGATCTTTCGAACTCAAAAATTAGATTTCTTGAGGATGAGGGGCTCATTACCCCTCATCGTACGCCTAAGGGATACCGTCAGTACTCCAAGGAGGACGTTGATCGCCTAGAGGTCATTCTGCACTTGCAGAAGACCCGCTACATGCCGCTCAACGTGATTAAGCAACGCTTGGAAAACGCCACGGACCTGTCAACGCTCGCCTACGAGGTGGGCTTGCTGTCCGATGTTCCGCTCAAGACGGAGCCCAAGGAGACTAAGCAAAAGCTGCATCCCATCGAGACCATTCCCGATATGCTGGGCGTCGAGATTTCGTTTATCCGCTCGCTCGCCGAGAACGACCTCATTCGCATCATCAAGAGTCCGCAGAATCGTGAGCTCGTCGATGGCCGCGATTTTCCGATCATCCGCTACTGCTCTGAGCTGTCACGCTTCCATATCGAGCCGCGCAACCTGCGTCAGTACGTATCTTCCGCCAACCGCGAGTCCTCGATGTTTGAACAGGTGCTCGTGAGCATGCTCGGAATGGATACCTCCGATGACGAGCGCGACGCCAAGCTCGAGCGTGCGTTTAAGAAGCTTCACGACCTGACGGAGGGCGTGCACACCGCGCTGCTCAAGAACCGCGTTTTTGAGTCGCTCAATGCCGTGGTCGAGGACGCCGACATCGATGCACTCGATGAGGAAATCACACGTTCCGAGTCCACCAAGGCCAAAAACGAAGAGACAGCCGCGCCGGCTTCGCACGAGGATTCTCTCGTAAAGCCGCTCAAGGTCGTCGCCCCTTCGCAATCCGGCACCGCTACCGCGGGCAAATAACCGCTGCCGAAATTTCGGCAACCCATTGAAAGGTCATGTAATGTACGACTTCGAATCTCAAATCGTCGACATCCCCGACTATCCCGAGCCCGGAGTCATCTTTAAAGACATCACGCCGCTCTTTGGCAATCCCGAGGCGCTCAAAGCCATGACCGATGCCCTCGCCGAGCACTTTGCCGGCATGGGAATCACCAAGGTCGTGGGTCCCGAGGCTCGCGGCTTTATGGTTGGCGTACCGGTGGCTGTAGCACTTGGCGCCGGCTTTGTTCCCGCACGTAAACCGGGCAAGCTGCCGCGCGAGACCGTAAGCCAGAGCTACGAGCTCGAGTACGGCACCGATTCAATTGAGATCCATGCCGACGCTATCAGCTCTAAAGATACCGTGTTGATTCTGGACGACTTGGTCGCGACGGGCGGAACCGTCGAGGCAACAGGTAAACTGGTGCGAGATATGGGCGCAAAGCTTGTCGGTTACGGTTGTATCCTAGAGCTTGCGTTTCTCAACCCGCGCGAGAAGCTCACGCCGTCTGATGACGATGTGGAGCTCTTTAGCCTGGTGACGGTGGACTAGCCGTTACCCTTAGTTACTGGAAAGGAAGCTACATGCGCACAGCAAACACGCACAAAAACATGGCACGCTGCGCTGCTACGGCAACCCTCGCTTGTGTTTTGGGCTTGGGCCTCGCGGCTCCTGCCTACGCCGATACCGCATCCGACCTTGCCGCTGCTCGTACTAAGCTCGAGCAGATCGGTACCCAAACCCAGCAGATTTACGATGAGCTCGCCACGCAGACGCAGGCGCTCGATCAGACTGCCGGCGAGATCACGCAAAAGCAGCAGGAGATCGCCGATGGTCAGGCCAAGCTCTCGACCTATGTCGCCGGCGAGTACAAAACCGGCGGTCTGAGCCTGCTTCAGGTTCTGACGGGTGTCGATGACCTTAGCGATATGCTCAACCGTCTGTTCTACTACGGCAAAGTTTCCGATAAGCAGGCTCAGACCATTCAAGAGGTCAAGGAACTTAAGCAGCAGCTCACCGATAAGCAGTCCGAGCAGGAAAAGAACGTCGCCGCCACGCAAAAGAAGGTCGACGAGCTTAACGCCCAGCAGGCTGAAGCCCAGAACGTCGTAAACTCTCTGGATTCACAGCTGCAGGCCGAACTAGCCGCCGAGGCCGAAGCCAACGCCGCGCTGCAGGCCGGCATCAACGCCAGCACCGCCGAGAAAGCCACGGTGAGCAACGAGACTGCCGGTACGACCGAGAACACCAACAACGGTGGCCAGACCAGCAATAACAACAACCAGGGCGGCAACACTCCGGCTCCTACGCCGGCACCTGCTCCGACGCCGCAGCCCTCCACGCCTGCTCCGGCTCCGACGCCTTCTGCTCCGAGCCAGTCCGTCGATGGCGGTTCTGTTGTCTCGCGTGCATACAGCAAGCTTGGTTGTGCTTATTCCTGGGGCGGAATTGGCCCGAACAGCTTCGACTGCTCTGGTTTTGTTAGCTATTGCCTCACTGGTCGCTATTGCCGCCTGGGCACCACGGGCACCTTTATGGGCTGGACGCGTGTGTCCGATCCGCAGCCCGGTGACGTTGTGGTCAACTCATACCACACCGGCATTTACATCGGTGGCGGTCAGATGATTCATGCTTCCGACTACAACACGGGTGTTATCATCAGCTCCGTTGCCGCCGGCATGAACAATAACTACATCTTCGTGCGTTACTAAGTCATCTTACACAGCGTGTGAATGTGGACCTCGTGGCTTTAAGTCGCGAGGTCCATTCTTTTTTTTCTCTCTCATCTTAGACGGCTATCTAGTATTCAAAACTAGATAGCCGTCCATTCGGTTTGCAAGAAGGCTATAATTGTTGATGAACAATTAGAAAGGACCCTCTATGAGCTGGGCACTTATCTCCGATTCAAGCTGCAACCTCCGCGATTGGCAACCGACCGCGCCCTATACCACCTTTGCATTTGCGCCCCTCAAAATTCGAGTGGGGGAGCGTGAATTCGTCGATGACCTTTCGCTCGATGTTCATGAGCTCAACTGCGCTGTTCAGGCGGAGACGAACGCTTCTTCGAGCGCTTGTCCCAGCGTAGGGGAGTGGGCCGAGCTCTTCAAATTGGCAGACAAGACCATCTGCATGCCGATCTCTGAGGGTGTGTCGGGCAGCTACAACGCGGCAGCCACTGCTCGCGATATGGTTCTTGCCGAGGAGCCCGACCGACAGATTCATCTAGTCAATTCACGCGCAGCTGGCGGCAAAATGGACCTCATTTTCTTGCTGTTCGACCGCTATCTTGCAGACAATCCGAATGTCTCATTCGAGGATGCTTGCGCATACTTCGATAGCCTTGAACAGAACAGCAAAATCCTCTTCAGTTTGTGCAATTACGAAAACCTCGCCAAAGCCGGACGTATCCCTAAGGCAGCCGGCGTCATTGCCAACAAGCTCAATATCCGCATTTTGGGCACGGCGAGTGAGGCCGGTAAAATCGAACTCGTGGGGCACACGCGTGGCGAAAAGAAGATGCTCAACAAGATCATCGACACTATGGAATCCGAGGGCTTTACGGGCGGTGAGGTCATCATCGATCACGTTGAGAACGAAGCTGGAGCCCAAGCGCTTACTGATCGCATTGTCGAACATTGGCCCGGCTCCAAGACCATCATCATGCCCTGCAACGGCCTGGATTCCTATTACGCCGAGATGCACGGCCTGATCATCGGCTACGGCATGGGCGTAGCTTCGGGCAAATAAAGTCCAACCAAGCAAAAAAACGGGCGGGACAAAGCGACAGATGGCTCTTTGTCCCGCCCGTTTTATACGTCGGCTAGCTATTAAACCCGTTGAACTTGAGATAGCTCATCAGGTACGCTTTCGAAACAAAGGATGAAACCGCGCTGCGCACAAGCAGCGACTCACGCGTTACCTGATGCGCCGTATCGGGAACCGGCGTCTGCTCGACAGAAAACGCCGAACGAATCGATGCCTCGAGCTGATCGACCACATAGTCGAAGGCCGTCGGGGCATCGTAGCTCAAACGCTGAATGTTAAAGAGCGCCTGCACCGCAGCAATAGGTAGCACCTGCTTAAAGATGCAGATAGCGATCAGGCGGGCAATCTGCTCGCGACCATACTGCTTTTTGACCGGAGCAGGCACCAGACCGACCTTCACGTAGTTATTGATCATCGATGGCGTAATGACAGGCTGCTCAACGCAAATAGACAGCGGCTCCATCCACAGCGCAACATACTCAATGACCTGGTCGCGGTAGAGCGTCACATTGGGCAACTGGTCATAGCGCGGCAGACTCAACGTATTGAGTTTGCGCACGATATCGGACTGAATAAATGCATCGGGCAGCACAGTGGGCTGAATATCCTCAGGCTTAATGCTGACCGACGAATCGGACATCGGGATAACGCGTTTGGCGTGGTTCATAAGGATCCTCCGTTCATTAGCTATATTGTATTCTAGGTTATCTAGTTTTGCATACTATATAGCAGGAAAGTAAAAGTGGTTGGACAGCACATTGATGCACCGTCCAACCACTTTGTTTTAAAGATAGCAACCTTACATAAGATATATTATCGTACTTATCCGCGGAGAAACGCGTATGCGCCCGTTGCTGCTATGGCTCCGTCAGAAACGGCGGTCACAACCTGACGTAAGCGCTTGGAACGGATATCGCCAGCAGCAAATAGACCTGGCGTGCGGGTCGCCATGGATTCATCAGTCAGAATGCCGCCATCAGGCGCCAGATCGACAAGATGCTCAACAAGCTCGGTATGGGGTTGCGTCCCGGTAAAGACAAAGATGCCAAACGAGCCAGGCTCAAAGGTCTCAGCATGCGTCTTACCGCTTGCATTGTCCTTGAACGTAATTGTCGTGGGCATCGCTTCACCAGAAAGCTCAACAATACTAGTTTGGTACCTAACTGTAATATTGTCCTTTTTGAGTACTTTCTGAACAACACCATCAGGCGCACGGAACTGGTCGCGGCGCAGCACGATGGTCACACTGCTGGCAATGTCTGACAGGAACAGTGCCTCTTCGCATGCCGAATTGCCACCACCGATTACAAAGACCTGTTTGCCGCGGAAGAACATGCCGTCACATGTTGCGCAATATGAAACGCCACGACCGCGATAGGTATCCTCGCCAGCGAAACCTGCCGGACGCGGCGTGGCACCCATGCAAGCGATAACGCTCGAGGCAAGCGTATCGCCCATATCGTGATGCACCGTAAACAGCGCTGCATCGGCATCGTAATCGATACCCGTAACCATGCTCCATGTAACCTGCGCTCCCAGCCCCTCTGCATGTTGCTGAAAACGCTCGCCGAGTTCGGCGCCACTCAAGAGCGGAATGCCCGGATAATTCTCGACCTCATTGGTCGTGGCGATCTGTCCACCCGACATGCCCTGCTCAATCACGGTCGTCGTCAGGTTGGCACGCGCAGCGTAAATGGCGGCAGCATAGCCCGCGGGGCCTCCACCGATAATCGCAACATCAATCGGCTGATCGGTAGTCATGAAGAATCCTCTCGTCGAAACGTTGTCGTTCTTTGCGCTCATACCCAAATTTACGTGAACATGACACTCATGCACTACAATGATAAATCGCGTAACAAAGCTGAAGGGGAGTTATCGATGGATCAAACGCAGACGAGCAATAGCGCTCCCCTGCCCATGCAAGCCACTCCCCAACCGGAGCAAATGACCGTTTTACTTGCACAAAAACCCCTGGTAACCATTGTGCACGCATCAGTTGGATCGGGCCACAAAGCCGCCGCCAACGCGATTGCACAAGCATTTGACCTTATCCGCGGCACCAAGGGAATCCCTGAGGATATTGAAATTGAAGTGCTCGATATCCTTGGTTTTGGACGTATTAAATTCGACGGCAATAAGACCGCGGCTTCTTTTACGGGAGCAACACGCCCCATTTACGACCTGACCTGGCGATATACGCTTACGGGGCATCTTCTCTGGGGTGGCGGCACGGCATGGTCGCGAATTATGTTCCCCGCCTTCAACGAATATATTCGTCGCCGCAGGCCTATAGCCGTGGTCGCAACGCACATCACAGCAGCCAATGTTGCCGTGGGTGCCCGCGTTATTACGGGTATCGATTATCCGGTCATCTGCGTACCAACAGACTATGAAGTCGAAGGCTTTTGGCCCCACAAGGACACCGACCTGTTCTGCGTGGCCAACGAGTTTATGGCCGAAACGCTGCGCCCCCGCAAAGTTCCCGAGTCAAAGATCCGCATAACGGGCATCCCCATCCGAGCCGGTTTCGATTCAAATTACGATCGCGAGGAAGAGCTGAGCAAGTTCAATCTCCCCATAGACAAAACCGTCGTATTGGTGATGGCCGGCGCCAGTTTGCCCCAACCATACGTGCGTTTCCGTGCCGCGATGGACCACACGCTCCCCTTCTTACGCAGCTTTGAGGACATGCACTTTGTCTTTTTACCGGGCAAGGATAAGGAATACGCCGCCCGACTCAAGACGCTCTTCGACGCCATGAAGCTCGACAACGTCACGGTTCTGGACTACGTGGACGACATGGCGGCCCTCATGCACGGCTGCGACCTGGCAATCCTCAAATCAGGCGGACTCACGGTCACCGAGTGCCTGTGCGCTCATCTGCCGATGATCCTGCTGGGCAAATCATACGGTCAGGAAAAGGCCAACACCACGATGCTTACCGGCATGGGCGCCAGCATGCACGTCACCACCGCACGTGAACTCATCGTAACCCTACGTCACTTGCACGACCATCCCGAATCACTCAAAGCCCTACTCATCAACGGCGAAGTACTACGCCGCCCCCACGCAGCCGAAGACATAGCCATCGCCACCATGGAGCTCGTAGGCAAACCCCAAAAGCGCAAACGAGCCTTCTGCCGCTTCTACTGGGGAGGAAAGCCCGCGCATATCCGCTAGTCGAATGTCCGCCGCTCTGCCGGAGCCGCCCTTATATCATTCCATGCTCAAACATTCTCGCTTCGCAGGGCGCACTAATCCCACCCGTCCGGGACTCACCCATATCATTCCATGCTCAAACATTCTCGCTTCGCTGCGCTCGCTGCGAAACTGCGCGTGGAACGATATGGGTGAGTCCCGGACGAGAGGCTTCCTGCTTGAAAACAAATTGCAATCCGACTAGAAAGCCGGTGCGACAAAGGAGAAACTCCCTTGTCGCACCGGCTTACAAATCGATTAATGCTATCAGCTTCCAGCGAAGAGGCACGGTAGTTACAAGCATGCAAACGTAGCTCACCCGTGGGAGGGCCCTATATATCGTCCCACGCGCAGTTTCGCAGCGCAGCGAGAATGTTTGAGCATGGGATGATATATAGGGTCCTCCCACGGGTGAGCGGACGGAAGCAACTAGGCGACGCCGGAGGAGCCGAAGCCTCCGTTGCCTCGGTCGGTTTCGTCTAGTTCTTCTACTTCTATGAGGTTAACCGTGGGGACTTCTTGGATGACGAGTTGGGCTATGCGGTCGCCTTTGTTGATTTGGATGTTGTTTGAGGGGTCCAGGTTGATGAGGATAACCTTGAGTTCTCCTCGGTAGTGGGCGTCGATGAGGCCAGGCGTATTGACTATAGACAGGCCCTGCTTGATGGCGAGACCGCTGCGGGGCTGGACGAAGCCGGCGTAGCCATCGGGCAGGGCGATGGCCAGCCCGGTAGAGACCAGACGACGTTCGAAGGGCTTCAGGACGCAGTCCTCGTTGGAGCGCAGATCCAAGCCGGCATCGGTGGGATGGGCGTATTTGGGAAGCTCGACAGTGGGGTCGAGACGCTTTATGTTGACGGTAATGCAGGACATGGAATCACCTTAGCTTGTCGAGCTCTTGCAGAAACTCATCGACGTCTTTGAAATCGCGGTAGACCGAGGCAAAGCGGATGTACGCCACCTTATCGATCTTGGCCAAGCGCTTGAGCACCATGTCACCCAACTCATGCGACGTGACGGCCGTCAGCGTGCGAGAGCGCAGCTCGACCTCGATATCGTCGATAATCTCATTGAGCTTCTTAGTGTCGATATCGCGCTTGATGGTGGCACGCATCAAGCCGACGAGCAGCTTATTGCGATCGAACCGCTGCTTAGTTCCGTCCGACTTAATGACCTCAATTGGGTCTTCGCATCGCTCGAACGTTGTAAAGCGGTAGTTACACGAGCAACATTCGCGACGGCGCTTAATGGTGTTATTTGACTCCTGCATACGGGAATCAACGACGCGGGTATGTGCCTTGCCGCATTTAGGACAGCGCATGGTACCTCCTCTTAAACGATAACAAGAGTACCATGCGCAGCGCGATAATGATTACGAACGAGCAGGAACCTTAAGATGCGCACTGGCGGCGAGCGAACCATGCTCCAGATGATTGACGTTACGGATCATGTCGGAAGTCTCTTGCGTGGAAAGGCCTTCGATTGGATATTCCTCGGCAAGCGACCAAAGAGAATCACCAGGCTGAACGCGAATGGTCTCGTAGGTAACGTTGGAAACGGACTCGGCATACGCGGCGTGACGAGCGCTAAAGACCGACGTAGCGAGGACAAAAAAGAGCGTGAGCGCAACGGCGACGGCAACAATCGTCGAGACCTTCAGGGCAGCGGGAGTCGGCGCGGCAACAGCATACTGAGTGCGAGCAGACTTTACGGGCAAAGGCTGATAACCGGAACGTCCACCCTTGACAACAGTAAAAGCGGGCGCGGCAGGCGTCTCGAGCTTAAGGGCGAGGTTTCCCTGGACCATATTCGTTGCGTTCATCATGTTCTCCTCTCGCGTGTTTTGCTGAGAACAGTTTTATCAAGCCGCGCGGACAAAAATGTCTAGCGCGAGAACGAATGTTCGGTTATTATTATCTTCGAACAGTTGTTCCTGTCAAGCAAAATTCGAACATTTGTTTGACATGGGTAGAGAGGATGCCCTGATGGCTCGCAAAATTACCAAGCGTCAGCAGCAAATTTACGACTTCATCAAGGAATATCAACAGGAGAAGGGTTATCCGCCCAGCGTGCGCGAGATGGCTTCTGCCGTGGGCCTATCCTCTCCCAGCACCGTGCACGCCCATCTCTCTGCCCTGGAGGCGCGCGGGCTACTCAAGCGCGATGCCACCAAACCGCGCGCCCTGGAACTCTTTAACGAGGACGGTTCCTCTGTCTCAATTTCTAAATCTGACGAGCCCACCGCACCTCGCGGAACGGTCTCGCTACCGCTCGTTGGTCGCGTCGCGGCTGGGATTCCCATTCTGGCCGAGCAGAATATCGAAGACACTTTTACTATCCCGACCGAAATCGCCACTGATCAGGGTTCCTTTATCCTTGAGGTGCATGGGAGCTCAATGATCAATGTCGGCATCTTCAATGGCGATTACATCATCGTCCGTGAACAAAAGAGTGCCATGAACGGCGAAATTGTCGTGGCCATGATTGATGGTTCAGCGACCGTCAAGACGTTCTACAAGGAGCAGGGACGCGTACGCCTGCAGCCCGAGAATGACACCATGGAGCCTATCTATGCAACGAATCCCATCATCTTGGGCAAAGTCGTCGGCTTAATGCGCCGGTTCTCGTAATGCAAAAACGCATCACCATCTTTGATACCGTCCGCGGGTTTACGATGATTTCAATGGCAGGTTTTCACGCTTGCTACGATCTCGCCTACCTGTACGACTGGGATATGCCCTGGTTTACCCAGACCGTCTTTCAAGACATCTGGCGCGCCAGCATCAGCTGGGTATTTTTGTTTATCGCGGGTTGGATGTGCACCCTTTCGCGCAACAATATCAAACGTGCCGCCAAATACGCCTTAGCAGCACTCGTCGTCTGGCTGGCAACAACACTTGTCTCAGTCGACGATTCGGTTAATTTTGGCATCATCTACTGCATGGCCGCATGTACCGGCATCGTGGCGTTGACCGATCCCGTCCTTAAGAAGATATCGGCGAGATGGGGCATGTCGCTATGCCTTGTGTTGTTCGCCCTCACCTGGAGTATCCCCAAAACGATCTACCCTGTCCCCTACCTGGCGTGGCTGGGATTTCCGAGCCTTGGGTTTGTTTCAGGTGATTACTACCCCATCATCCCGTTTATCTTTATGTATCTTGCAGGATACTTCGCCGCACATATAGCGCAGGGAATCGATAAGACCGCCCTAAGCTGGGCCTACGCCAACCCCCTGCCGGCGCTCGCCAGCCTTGGACGTCATGCACTCCCCTTTTATCTGCTGCATCAACCCATTATTCTGGGCTTTTTGGAGCTCGTCTACTCGGTGCGATAACGCTTGAGCCGCGGCGCGATACGGGCCGGCAGCTTCGCCACAATACGAACGCCGTCCTCAAGATATTCCTCGTGCAAAAGGGTTCCCTGCTCATGCACCAGCGTGATGAGGGCGCCCTCGCGATACGGGATATCAGCAGAGAGCAACACATCGGTAGCAGCCGCCTCACGAGCAATACGGTCGACGAAATCGTCGAGTCCCTCGCCCGTCTGGGCCGAGAACAGCACGGCCTCGGGATAACGACGACGGAAGCTCAGACGATCAACGCTATCGAGAAGATCGATTTTATTGAATACGGTCAGCGTTAAACGCTCTCCAGCGCCGATCTCATCAAGAACGCGGTCGACAGCCTCAAGCTGCCGCTCATAGTCCTCGTCAGACGCATCTACGACTTTGAGAATTAGATCGGCACCCAACACCTCGGACAGCGTCGATTTAAAGGCATCGACCAGACCATGCGGCAGCTTTTGAATAAAGCCGACGGTATCAGTAATCGTCATGCCGCGACCGCCGGGCAGGCGATACGAACGCGTCGTCGGGTCGAGCGTAGCAAACAGCTTGTCCTGCGAAAGTACCGTAGAGCCGGTCAGGCGATTGAGCAACGTCGATTTACCGGCATTGGTATAACCGGCTAACGCGACGCGAAACGCCGGTGACTCAATGCGGCTCTTGGACTGGACATCGCGATGCTGTTCAACCTGCTTGAGCTCACGACGAAGCGCGGCAATCTTATTGCGAATCAAGCGACGGTCAACCTCGAGCTGGCTTTCACCCTGGCCAAAGCGCGAACCGATGCCGCCGCGCGTCTGCTCCTTGGCAAGATGGCTCCACATGCCACGCAGACGAGGCAACAGATATTGAAGCTGCGCCAGCTGCACCTGTAGACGACCCTCGCGCGTCTGGGCATGCAGGCCGAAAATATCAAGAATGAGCGCCGTGCGATCGATGATCTTAACCGGTTCGCCCACGGCCTTCTCCAGATAGGACTGCTGTGAAGGCGTCAGATCGTCGTCAAAAATAACGACATCGGCATCCATGCGATGCACTAAGCCGCACAGCTCTTCAACCTTGCCGGAACCGATAAACGATTTAGGATAGGGTTTAACCAGTCGCTGCGACAAACGAGCAACACACCGGGCGCCAGCCGTGTGCGCCAGGCGCTCAAGCTCATCGAGCGAGCGATCGAGCGGCCACGCATTGTCGCGCCACTCGACGCCGACAAGAATGGCACGCTCAGGCTCGGGTGCTGTGGGAACGAGGGGAAACTGGGCCATCAGTCAGCCTTGATGCGATGCAAGATATCCTCAACGACCTCATCGACCGTATATTCGTCCATATCGAACCACACAATACGATCGTCGCGCTTAAACCACGAAAGCTGACGCTTGGCATAGCGACGCGAACGCATCTTAATGAGTTCACGAGCCTCATCCATAGTCATCACACCGTTAAAAGCATCAATGATTTCTTTGTAGCCAATCGCCTGCATCGAAGTGAGCGCATCTTCAAGCCCCTGGTCCATAAGGCCACGGACCTCATCAACAAGACCCTGCTCAAACATGAGGTCAACGCGCAGGTTAATGCGCTCGTAAAGCAGCTCACGATTGTGTGTCAAGCCAAACCACAAGGCATGATAATGCTCACATGGAACACTAAACTGTGACTTTTGCTGTGCGTAGGAAACGCCGTCATCATGCATTTCGAGCGCACGAATCACGCGGCGCACATTATGAGGATGAATGACCGCGGCAGACTCAGGATCGCGCTCGGCAAGCAGCTTATGCAGCGCTTCCTCACCAATGCGCTCGGCAAGTTCCTGATAACCCGCACGGCGATCGTCCTCAAGTTCTCCCGAGGGAAAATCCATCTCATCGAGGGCGGCCTTGAGATACAGGCCCGTACCCCCGCAAAACACCGGAAGACGTCCAGACCCGAGCAGGCGCTCAACATGCGCGCGAGCGTCTGCCTGGTAAAGCGCCGCAGAGTACGCGACGCCCGGCTCTACGATGTCAACGAGACGCAGCGGCGCCGTACACTCATCGGGCGTCATCTTTGCGGTGCCGATATCCATACCGCGATAGATTTGCATCGCATCGCACGACAGCACTTCAGACGAAAGGCGAGCGGCCAAACGGTCAGCGACGTCACTTTTACCAACCGCCGTCGGACCGACGATCGCAACGGCGGAAAGACCTGCCCCGGGAGAAATCATTAGCGCGGCTCACCCACAACGGAGCCTGACAAATACCACGTCTTAGCAACGTCGACGTCAACATCAACGATCTTACCGACAAGCTGGTCGATGCTATATCCCTCGGGAATGGGCGCATGAACGGTCTGATTCTTGGGGCTCTTGCCCAGCAGCACCGCATCGTTCTTTTTACTCGTACCCTCAATGAGCGCAGGCACCACGGTATGGAGCTCACCCTGGTTGTACTCGTGCGCTGTCGTCTCGATAACCTTGACCAGACGGTTAAAGCGCTCAAGGATGACCTCGTGCGGTGTGGGATCATCAATCTCGGCGGCCGGGGTACCAGCGCGCTTGGAGTAGATGAAGGTATAGGCCTGGGCATAGCGGACCGTCTCGGCAAGCGAGAGCGTCTGCTCAAAGTCTTCTTCAGTCTCGCCTGGGAAGCCAACGATAATGTCGGTCGAGAGCGCGATATCGGGCATACGGTTGCGAATGCGATCGACCAGGCCCAAATAGTCCTCACGTGTATAACGGCGATTCATCTCTTTGAGGATCCGCGTCGAACCTGACTGGACGGCCAAGTGCAGCTGCGGCATAACGGCAGGCGTCTCGGCCATGGCGTCGATGGTCTCGGGCAACAGGTCCTTGGGATGCGAAGACGTAAAGAAGATGCGCTCCACACCCGTATCGCCCACGGCACGCAGCAGATCGGCAAAACGCGGCTTGCCAAACAGATCGCGACCATATGAGTTAACGTTTTGGCCCAGCAGCGTAATCTCACGCACGCCCTGGCGCACCAAACCGGTCACCTCGTCGACAATCTCCTCGAAGGGGCGGCTCTTTTCGCGACCGCGCACGTACGGCACGATGCAATAGGTGCAGAAATTATTGCAGCCCGTCATGATGGGCACCCAAGCGTGATACTGGGTCTCTCGATGCCACGGCATGCTCATGGCATCCGTATCCTCATGCTCATTGGTGCGGATATGACGCTTGCCGTCAAGGAACGCCTCGGCAATGAGCTCGGCCACATGTGCGATAGAATGCGTGCCAAAGATGACATTGACGTTATCGACGTTGGTGAGCAGTCCCTCGCCATCACGCTGCGCGATGCAGCCGCCCACGGCAACCACACGCTTGCCCGAAGGCGAAGGCGGCAGGCTTTTGCAGGAATTGCACTGACCGTACAGGCGAGTATCGGCGGCCTCGCGCACGCAGCATGTCATGAAGACAACGATATCGGCATGCTCAAGATCGAGCGCCATGAGGCAACCATACGAATCGAGCAGACCGCTCACGCGCTCAGAGTCGTGCTGATTCATCTGGCAGCCAAAGGTGCGGATAAAGTAGGTTTTACCGGCAAGAATATCGCGTACGGAACGCTGATCCATGTGCATAAGTCCTAACGTTGGGGAGCGAAACGAGGCTAGCAGAAGCTATGCCACAGGCTTAACATCATCCATGACGACGTTATCCATAGCAGCTCGATTGATCTGGTGAACGTAGATAGAAAGGCGGATGGCCGTGCGCGACTCCCCGTTAATGAGAATGTCGGAGAACACGGGCGCGCAGGAAATATCAAAACCGGTTGGGATCAAAAAACCGCGCGCGATGGCAACGGCCTTAATGGCCTGGTTGACAGCACCGGCGCCGACACACTGGATGTTGACGGGTACACCATCCTTGACCATGCCGGCGATGGCGCCGGCAACGGACGCGGGCGATGATTTGCTTGATACCTTCAGGCAATCCATGAAGAAACTCCTGCGTTTAAAAGTACGTTTTAACTGCAATAACTGTATCGTACCGAGAGGACTCGGTAAAGGCACTATTCCTCTTTGGCAAGATCGAAGGTCACAGTGATTCGATCACGCGAAACACGAATCTTTGGGTCGCCGCAAAGGTTGAGATAGTACCTGGCGGCAAGGTCATTGAAGTCCCGCTCCACAGCACGCGAAAACTGTGCCATGTCATCCTTGGCAATACGTAGCCCGCGACGATCCTTCGCGAGATCGACAGGAGCCGGCGCATGCGAGGACGAATCACGCTCGCGCAGCAGACGCGCGGTCACACCGCGAACGGGCTTAATCTGCCCTGCCAAAATGCGATGTGCCGTGCGCTCGGACATCCCAAGACCCAAACCCGAGCAGATACGGATAAAGTCCTCGGCATCAGAGGCAAGGCCTAAACGATCGACAACCGGAAGCTCGCTCTCGTCATCAATAAACAGGAGACGAGACGTATCGAGCCGACTTGACGCCTGAGCATAAAGGGTCGCGGCAATCTCAGACGGAGAACCAAGATAGACATCGCAACCACGCAGCTCCTCGAGCGCAAACTCACAGGCAGCGCGAATAATATTATGCGGGCCGCGAGCACAGACATAACGTCCGTCCTCATCCTTGACGGCCTGGGGCCAGCTGGACTGATCGGCACGCTCACTGAGGCGGTCGGCTGCAACGCTCACCTTAAAGGCTGAACCAAGATCGACGCCGGACGTGACCACACGGGCCTCGTCGGTGTTCTGCTTGATCGAAAACAATGCCATGCCACGACCGTGAACGCCCCAACGGTCCATCTTCATGCTCTCGAGCTTGGAGGTAACGCGGGCATCGAAGATTCGCTCTTGCATATCCTGCGGAACGCCCGAACCGTTATCCAGAAAGACAAGCGTGCGGACGCCATCTTCCTTGGTCGTGGCGAGATAGACCTTGTCGGCGCCGGCATCGCGAGCATTACGGAGCATTTCGATGACGATATCCTCGACATGCTGAATGTCGTGTTTTGCCTGGCGCCGCTCGGCCTCCGAAACGCGGAGGCGGACATACCCCTCGCCAAGGTTCTCCTCGACGCGAAGGTTGCCCTCCCCCGACATCGACGCGATAAATGAGATGAGCTCGTTCGCGTCGCTCATGTTATTTAGCGATATCGACAGCGCGGCTCTCGCGAATCACGACGACGCGCACCTGACCGGGATACTCCATCTCTTCCTCGATCTGATGGGCGATATCGTGAGCCAGGACCGTGGACTGGGCATCGGAGATCTTGTCCGGCTGAACCATGACGTGGACCTCGCGACCAGCCTGCATGGCATAGGTACGCTCGACGCCTTCATGGGAGTTGGCAATCTCCTCGAGCTTCTCAAGACGCTTGATGTAGTTCTCGGCAGACTCGCGACGGGCACCGGGGCGAGAGGCGGAGACGGCATCGGCGGCCTGTACCAGGACATCGAGCACCGTGTTGGGGTCGACATCGGCATGGTGAGCCTCGATAGCGTGGACGATAACGGGCTTCTCACCATAACGGCGGGCAAGCTCGGCGCCGATGACGGCATGCGGGCCCTCGACGTCGTGGTCGATTGCCTTGCCAAGGTCGTGCAGCAGGCCGGCGCGCTTGGCGGTCACAACGTCCAGGCCAAGCTCGGAAGCCATCACGCCGCACAGGTCAGAGACTTCGAGGGAGTGCTGAAGCACGTTCTGACCAAACGAAGTACGGTAGCGCAGGGCACCAAGGGTCTTGACGATCTCGGGATGCAGGTCGTGAATGCCGGTATCGAAGGCAGCCTGCTCGCCAGCCTCGCGCACGCGCTGCTGAACCAGGTCGGCAGCCTTGTGATACATCTCCTCGATGCGAGCGGGGTGAATGCGGCCGTCGGCGATGAGGTTCTCGAGGGCAACACGAGCGGTCTCACGACGGACCGGGTCGAAGCTCGAAAGAACGACGGTCTCGGGCGTATCGTCGATCACGAGGTTGACACCGGAAACCTGTTCGAAGGTCCGGATGTTGCGACCCTCGCGACCGATGATACGGCCCTTGAGGTCATCAGAGGGAATGTGCACGGAGGTAACGGTGACCTCGGCTGTGTGGTCGGCAGCGCAGCGCTGAATCGCCAGGGACAGAATCTCCTGGGCGGTCTTGTGGCACTCGGCGCGAACCTGCTGCTCGGACTCGCGAATGATCGTGGCGGCCTCGTGGGTGACCTCGCCGCGAACCTTATCGAGGAGCTCCTTGTGGGCGTCCTCGCGGGTAAGGTCGGCAATACGCTCGAGCTCGGAGGTCTGCTTAGTGCAGAGCTCCTCAAGCTCGCGGGAGCGCTTCTCGACCTGACCGGCCTGGCTGGACAGCTGGTGCTCACGCTTGTCGAGAGCGTCGTTTCGGCGATCAAGGGACTCCTCGCGCTGCATCACGCGGTTCTCAAGCGTACGAATCTCGCTCTTACGCTGCTTGTCCTCGGCCTCGGCGGCCTGCTTGTTCTTGATGATCTCCTCTTTAGCCTCGAGCAGAGCCTCTTTTTTGAGGGTCTCGGCCTGACGCTTAGCATCACCGATCAGGGACTCAGCCTGTGCGTGTGCCGACTGGATCTTTTCGTCGGCCTCGTGAAGACTACCCTGCTTGGCGGTGCGCATGTAGGCAATGGCGGCGATGGCACCCAAAACGATGCCAACGAGCGCTGCGATGATAGGCATGCTCACTCCTTTTATGGATTCGTTACACAACAAAGCGAACCGTCCTTACGAACGGCTCGCGACATTTGAGTAATATGGGCGCAGCTTATGCGGGTCGGATACAGATAAACATATAAACAAACTCATCACAGATGAGCACATATCACAAAGCAAATGACAGTGTTTATCGTACGTTGAACCACAACAACTGTCAAATAAATGGCCCCAGCACGGCGGCTAAAACGCGGTGAACGGCAGGGCAACAAAGCGCATACGCCTAAACTGCACATTCCTCGCGTTCGACATCGAGACGTGCCTTAACGGCATCGGCGGCGATGTGATACGAGAAGCCCTTGCCCATCAAAAACCGAACCAGTTTTTCGAATCCGCGCGTCTCTGGAACACGACGCTTGGCGAGCAGGGCTGACGCACGCGTCAAATCGTCTTCGACGGCAAAATAATCCTCGGGATAACCGGGAATGTCATCGAGCACGACATGACGGCGCTTGAGCTCGGTCTCGATTTTGCGCTGTCCCCAACCGCGCCGCTTGCGCTCCTCGATAAAGTACGAGCAAAAGCGGCTCTCGTCTAAAAAGCGATACTCGGTGGCGCGCTCGACGGCGAAATCAATCGCAGGCTGGTGAAAGCCGTAGCGAGCCAGCTTGTCACGGACCTCACCCGTCGCATGGTCGCGGCGCGATAACATCTCGGTCACCATGGTAAGTGCACATTTACGCTCAATGAGCTGCACCGCCTCACGGAAGTTGTCCCAATCACAGGGAAGATCGGGGCGGTTTTTGACATACAGCCGCGCGACCCGCACGGGAATCCAAATGGACCGCTCAAAACCGCCCTCAAGCTCACAATCGATATGTGCGCAAGGCTTTTTGGACGCATACCCGCTCGAGAACGAGGAGGCCGCCTTCTTATCGGGAAAGACGACCGTGGCCTCGGTCACCGTATACGACATGAGCGTAACCGCTACTCGTCGTCATCATCGAGCATGGCGGAACCATCGATGGCGTAAAGCTCGTCAAACTCCTCAGGCGCAGGCTGATCGGTCAGCTCGACCTCGGACGGAGCATCGTCATCAAACTCAAGTCCGCAGGCAAGGCGGACCTTATGCTCAATCTCGTCAGCGCAATCGGGGTGTTCGCGCAGGAACGCCTTGGCGGCCTCGCGACCGTTGCCGAGCTTGTCCTCGCCATAGGCAAACCAGGAGCCCATCTTCTTGCAGATGCCGCACTCGACAGCCATGTCCAGAATCGAGCCCTCCTTAGAGATGCCCGTACCGTACATGATGTCGAACTCAGCAGAACGGAACGGAGCTGCCACCTTGTTCTTAACGACCTTGGCGCGCACGCGGTTACCGATAACCTCGTCCTTAAGCTTAATGCTGTCGATACGGCGAATGTCGATACGCACCGAAGAGAAAAACTTAAGGGCGCGGCCGCCCGTCGTAGTCTCGGGGTTGCCGAACATGACGCCGATCTTCTCACGCAGCTGATTAATGAAGATGCACGTCGTGTTGGACTTAGAAAGCGAGCCGGCGAGCTTACGGAGCGCCTGGCTCATCAGGCGAGCCTGAAGACCGACCGTAGTGTCGCCGATTTCTCCCTCGATCTCGGCACGCGGGGTCAGCGCGGCGACAGAGTCGACGACGATGGCATCGATGGCGCCGGAACGCACGAGCATGTCAACGATCTCGAGCGCCTGCTCACCCGTATCGGGCTGGGAAATCAGTACCTCGTCGATATCCACGCCAATGCGCGCGGCATACGTGGGATCGAGCGCATGCTCGGCATCGATAAATGCCACAACGCCACCCATTGCCTGGGCCTCTGCCAAAATCTCGAGCGAAAGCGTCGTCTTACCGGAGGACTCAGGACCGTAAATCTCGACGATACGGCCGCGCGGCACGCCGCCGATACCCAGCGCGGCATCGAGGGCCAGGGCGCCCGTGGGAATGGCCTCGACCTCGAGCTCGGGACCACCGTCGCCGTACCTCATGATGGAACCCTGGCCGAATTTCTTCTCGATCTCGGCCTTGGTGGTGGCGATCATCTCATCGCGCTCTTTACCCGTCGTGCGAGCATGAACGGTACGTACGGGACCTGAATTCTTGGCCATGAATAGCCCTCCTCTTAACAACCTGCATCGATAATAAACGAACGGCTGTTCGTGGTCAACCGTTCAGGCCAATCATATGCAGGCGGTCTTTCCAAAACCCAACCAAACGCCGACCAAACACTGACCAAATGCTTGACCACAAAGGACCAAATATGAACAAGGCAGGCAAAAATACATCTACAACCAGCACAAACGCCAAATGAGCCTAAGGTCCCTATCTCCACAATTAAGGGGCTCGAAGGCCCCTTAAAACACGTCTATACCATAGAGTTGAGCACAAGGGCAATGCGACCCAATGCCTCCGTGACCGCATGGGCACGAACACACGAACGGTCGCCCTCATAGTGGCAGCGCACAGAGTCCAC
Source organism: Collinsella sp. CLA-ER-H7 (assembly GCF_040092345.1). Classification (NCBI taxonomy): domain Bacteria; kingdom Bacillati; phylum Actinomycetota; class Coriobacteriia; order Coriobacteriales; family Coriobacteriaceae; genus Collinsella; species Collinsella sp. CLA-ER-H7. Next base: position 51,859 of record NZ_JBBNLT010000005.1, read on the forward strand.
AACCGGCACGCCCCCATCGGCGGAACGATGCGCCCAGCCAATATAGAAAGTGCCCGCCGGATCGTCCTCAGTGCCACCGCCGGGGCCGGCATAGCCCGTTGCGCTCACTGCAATATCGCTCTGGTACAGCTCCAGCGAACCCACCGCCATCTCGCGCGCGGTCTGATGCGACACCGCGGTATAGCGGTCAAGCGTCTCCTGCTCAACACCAAGAACGCGATGCTTAATCTCATCGCAATAGGTCACCGCACCGCCACGCAGCACCGCCGAGGCGCCCGGGATATCGGCAATCGTCGAGGCGATCATACCCGCCGTCAGCGACTCAGCCGTCGAAACCGTCACGCCCCGAGCGCTCGCGCGCTCGACAATATCACGCGCCAGCTCCTCGTTATGTGCGGAAATCTGCTCAAAAGAGTCCGTCATACCCACCAGGACCTAGACCGAAAAGACGATCTTGCGGCAGTTCCAGAAGTACTGGGCGCCCGAGATAACGGTCAGGACAACGGCAACGGCGTACAGGAAGCGCGACACCGAGTAGATGCCGAGCGTTAGCGCCACCGGGCCAAGGTGCAAGCCGGCCATAGCAAAAACGCACAGGTAACCGCAAATGGAGACCATCGTGGTTGCCGTCTTGTACTTGCCGAGCTTATCGGCCGCAACGACCACACCGGCCGCACTCGCGACCATGCGAAGGGCGCTCACCAGAAGCTCACGGAACAGGATAATGAACACGGACCACACGGTCACTGCGCCAAAATCCAAGAACAGCAGCAGGGCCGAGAACACGAGCAGCTTATCGGCGATGGGGTCCAAGAATTTACCGAAGTCGGTGATCTCGTTGCGCGAACGCGCCAGATAACCGTCGACCTTATCGGTGCACGACAGGATCACATACAGAATGAAGGCAGCGGCGGCGAGCGGACCGTCAAAGGTGCTCCAATCCGTACCGGCAACACTCGTGTGAGAAAGCGCCGACACGATCATGAACACCGGGATAAAGACGATGCGCACGCACGTCACGATGTTGGCGGGCGTCCAGACACTCGTCAGTTCCTTATTGCTCTCGTTAGCCACGACGCTCTCCTACTCCACAACATGACCGATAAGCTCATAGCAGAAGCTATCGGTAAACTCGACGGTCAGAATATCGCCCACGGACGCCTCGCTGGCGTCCAGATGCACCGCGCCATCGGAATCGGGCGCCTGGAACCAGGCATGGCCGATCAGCTCGGCGCCATCCTCGGTCTCTTCGATACCGTCGACGATTACCTGGGCGCGCTCACCCACATGTGCGGCGGTGGCGGCAAAACCGAGCGACTCGGCCAGGTCCATGGCCTCCTGGGCGCGCTCGAGCTTGACCTCTTCGTCGACCTGACCCTCCATCTTAGCGGCCAGGCTGCCCTCCTCCTGCGAGTAGGCAAAGACACTCGTGTAGTCAAAGCCGACGGTGTCCATAAAGTCGATAAGATCGCGGAACTCGTCGTCGGTCTCGGTCGGGAAGCCGACCATGGCCGTGGAACGAATCACGATGCCGGGGATGCGCTCGCGAAGGTCGCGGAACAGATCCTCGAGCTCCTGGCGCGAACCAGAACGGCGCATGGCCTTGAGAATGCGCGCGTCGCAGTGCTGCACGGGGATATCGATATAGGGCAGCACCTCGGGCGTATCGCGAATCGTCTCGATGAGTTCGTCAGTCATGCCCTCGGGCTGCAGATAGAGCACGCGGACCCAGACGTTGTGCGGGCGCACGGCCTCGGCGACGGCACGCAGCAGCTGCGCCAGATTGCGCGGCGAGCCATCGGCGACGTCCTCGTCGGCAAAGTCGGTACCCCAGATGCCCGTGTCCTGGCCGATCAGCACGATCTCGCGCACACCGCCGGCAACCAGGTCGCGCACCTCGGAGATGATGCTCTCGGCATTGCGCGAATGATAGCGGCCGCGGATGTAGGGAATCATGCAGAAGCTGCAGAAGCGGTTGCAGCCATCGGAAATCTTGACGTAGGCGACAGCACCCTCGACGGTGCGTTTGACCTGCGGGATATAGGCTGCAATCTCGCGCTCGACACCCAGCACGCCATCGATGACCGCCACGATGCCGTCCTCCTCGTCGGCCTTCACAAAGGCAGCGACCTCGGGCAGCTCGTCAGGTAGGTCATCGCCATAGCGCGACGGCACGCAGCCGCACATGACGATGGGGCAAGAACGAACGCCGTCCTGAACCTCGTTGGCGAGTTCGAGCGTGGTCTCGATGCTCTCGGACGTTGCGGAGGCGAGGAACGAGCAAGTATTGACGATGGCAATATCGGCATCCTGCGGGTCGAATGCCTCCTCGTAGCCCGCGGCGGTCAAAAGAGAACGCATGCGGTCAGTGTCAACCTCGTTCTTAGCGCACCCGAGGGTGATGTAGAGCACGGAGCCCAACGGTGTATCCATGTTGGAGAGCGGTCCTTTCGATTGATATTAGCGGTAGTTGGTGAACTGCAGCGGCTGGCCGTAGTCCTGGTCGCGCAGGAACTGGATCACGGACTGCAACGCGTCCTTCGAAGCAGAGGAAACACGCAGTTTGTCGGCCTCGATGGTCACCTTGACCTTGAGCTTTTGGTCCTTGATGTCCTTGTTGATCTTCTTGGCGGTCGCTTGGTCGATACCCTCGACGATATGGCCGAGCACGCGCACGGTGCCGCCCGATGCCGCCTGCGGAGCATCCCACGAGACGGCCTTGAGGTCGATGCCGCGCTTGATGAGCTTGGAGCTCAGCACGTCGACAATCTGCTTGGAGACAAAGTCGGCCGGGGCGTTGATCGTAAAGAGCTTGTCGCCCTTCGAAAGCTCGATCGTGGCGCCGGAATCCTTAAGGTCATAGCGCTGGGAAATCTCGCGCGTGGTCTGCTGAAAGGCGTTATCGACCTCTTGCATGTTGACCTCGGACACGACGTCGAAGCTGGAATCTTTAGCCATGATGTTTCCTTTCGCGTACGAGCGGCCTAGTAGCTATCGTACGAATTGTCGGTAGAATCGGTGGGTGTCTGACCGTCAGTTGCGGTATCGGCGCCATCCGTGGACTGGGCATCGGTACCGTCGGTGGTATCGGTACCATCGGTGGTGTCGGTACCATCAGAACTTTCACCATTCTCGGAATCAGACGTCTCCTTCTTGGGAACGGTGATCGTCACACGCGCCACGCCCGAGGTCTTGGTATCGTAACGAACCTTTTCACCGTTCTTGGTAACGGTGACATCGGAAGGCTTGGACGTGGTGATCTCGATCGAAGACTCGGGCGTGTACTCCTGCTCAAAGGGGCCAGTCGCCTGGGCGCCATAGACCGACTTGCCGTCAACCTTGACCTCAATCCACGCGGTCTTTCCCTTGGCAACGGAGACTTTGACCTTCGTGACCTCGTTCTCTTCCTTCTTGGCCGTCGTCTTGGTAGCGTCCGAATCAGTCGACTCATCCGTCGCCTCATCGGTGTCATCGTCCTCGTCGACCGTTTCGGTCTTCTTAGAAGACTTCTTGGTCGTCATCTTGGTAGCAGTGGGCGTCTCGGGCGTGTTCTCGGGCGCCGAAGATGCGCAGCCACGCAGAAGCACCACGATGAGCACAATCAACAGCAGCACAACGGCACCGATGCCGGCGTAGACGATACGCGGATCGAGCCCGTTGTTTTGAGGAGTACGTGATCCGCCGCGTCCACGACCGGAACTGCTGCGGCCGCCTCCCTGAGGCATACGACCGCGATTGCTATCGGAACGGCCGCGATAGCCGCCCTGGCCCTGAAGGCTGCGCTGACCCGAGCGGGGCGCAAGCTCACCGCGGCCTTGATAGCCACGCTGGCCCGAACGCGAAGCCGAAGAGTGCTGGCCATACGGCTGTGATTGAGAGCGAAGACGCGGCGTCACCTGCGTGGTATCGGCATCCGCATAGCCACCGCGAGAGCGTCGCATAGAGGCACCACGGTAACCGCGATCGGAATAGCCGCCGTCCCCGTAGCCGGCACGAGGGTCACGCGCCACGCCGCGGGCAGCGGGAAGTGCACGGTCCTCGGGCATCGGCGTACTGCGGAACCGGTCACGCTGTGAGCGAATCTCCTCGCCCGAACCCGTCTCGGTAATATAACCGGCCTGCTGAGGACGCTGTCCATAGCGGGTCGAACGACCGCCCTGAACCATCAGGAAGCGCCCGTTATCGACCGAGGAACGCGAATTGACGTAGCCGGCGGCGTCCTGAAAACGACCGCCCTGCTGGGACGTCTCGCGTTCGTATGCCATCAGGTCGTCAAAGTAGGCATTGACGACCTCGCGCGGATTGAGGCCCAAAAAGCGAGCATAGCTCGAAATCATGCCCTGCGCATAGCCGCGCGGCGGCATCGAGGCAAAGTTACCGGTCTCGAAAAACTCGATGATCTGCGGCCTGATTTTGATGGTGTTGGCGACCTGCTGAATGGAAAGGCCCATTCGGCGACGCTGCTCGAGCAGCATATCACCAAAGCGTGCAGCCATCAGAATCCTCCAAACTCACGATCTTCACGTGCCATCTCGGCGTCGACAGATTCCAGCGCGGCAAGCCCCTCCTCGTCCAACAGGACCTCGCGCGGCTTGGAACCGTCGGGCGGGCCGACGACACCCTTTTCTTCCAGCATGTCCATAATACGCCCGGCACGCGCATAGCCAACCTTCAGACGACGTTGCAGGCCAGATGTGGAACCAAGCTGCGATTCCACCACAATATGGGCGGCTTCCCAAATGAGCGGATCATCGTCTTGCGGCTCGGCGACTCCGGTGCGGACAATACCGCCGCCACCCGCCATGGACATGGAAGCGGGCGCCACGGCAGACAGAATCTCCTCGTGGTAGTCGGGCTCGCTCTGCGACTTGACGAACTCGACAATCTCGTTGATCTCATCATCCGAAACAAAGCATCCCTGAATACGGCGAGGCTTGCCCCAGTCGACCTTGGAGAACAGCATGTCGCCCAAACCGGTAAGCTTTTCGGCACCCATCTGGTCGATGATGACGCGCGAGTCGATACCCGTGGCGACGTTAAAGGCGATGCGGTTGGTGATGTTGGCCTTGATAAGGCCCGTCACCACGTTGGAGCTGGGGCGCTGCGTGGCCACGATAAGATGAATACCGGCGGCACGGCCCAGCTGGGCGATACGCACAATCGACGCCTCGACGTCCTTGCCGGCAACCATCATCAGGTCCGAAAGCTCGTCAATAATGATGACCAGGTAGGGCATCTTTTGCGGCGGGTTGTCGTAATGCTCAAACTCGCCGGCGGCCTGCTTTTCGTTGTAGGTCGAGATCTTACGCACGTTAAGGCGCTCGAAGACCTTCAGGCGACGCTCCATCTCGGACACGGCCCATTGCAGAGCGCTCGCGGCCTGCTTGGGTTCGGTAACGACCGGTACATAAAGATGCGGCAGGCCGTTATAGCCCGCAAGCTCGACGCGCTTGGGGTCGACCATGATCAAGCGAACGTCCTCGGGAAGCGCGCGCATGAGCAGGGTCGTGATGATGGAGTTGATCATCACCGACTTACCGGAACCAGTGGTACCGGCGATCAGCAGGTGGGGCATCTTGGCAAGGTCGGCGACGACCGGCGTGCCCTCGGCATCGCGCCCGATTGCGAGCTCGAGCGGACCGCCCTTCACATAGGGCAGCACGTCGCCCAGGTTGACGTTCTGGCGCTTGCGATTGGGGATCTCGATGCCCACGAGCGAGGTGCCGGGGATCGGGGCAAAGATACGCACCGACTGGGCAGCGAGCGAAAGCGCGATATCGTCCTCGAGGCTCGAGATCTTGCTCACGCGCTCGCCCTCGCCAGGTTGCAGCTTAAAGGTCGTCACCGTGGGGCCGGCGATCCAGCCGACCACGCGGGCACTGCGGCCAAACTCAAGCAACGTGGACTGAAGCGACTCGGCAGTCTGTTCCAGCTCCTTGTCAGAAGACGCGGAGGACGCCGACTGCGGCTTGGCATGCAGGATTTCGAGTGGCGGAAGCTTAAGGCCATCCTCTTCTTCGCCCTCGTTATCTGCGGCGCCGCCGTCCGCTCCCCCATCCCTAGCCGCAGCCGATCCGACAGCACTCGAGGCAGGCGCATCGGCAACCTTGGGATGCTTCAAGAAGTCGGGAATCTGAGGTGCTGCCGAGACAGGATTCACGGCAAACGGCGGCTCGGACTCGTCAATCTTATCGGGGTCGTCTTCCATCGAAAGCTGGCCGGTTACCTGTTCGCGCTTGGCATGGCGACTCGGCAGCAAAGTTGTCTTTGCGGTCTCAATCGGCGCCTCGTCGTCCTCGTCATCGCCCTCAGTGAGCTCAATCTCGCTATCGGACCAAGACGGGTCGGGCTCACTCGTATTGAGCTTAGGCGCAGCCTTGCCCTTCTTGGCATGGCGGCGCGGCAGCAGCGTCGTCTTAGCGCGCTCAACCTCAACCGACTCGGACACGTCGACAAACGGATTCTCGTCCTCGTCGTCATCGTCCAAAACCGGGTCCACATCGTTGCCCATGACCGTGGTCACGGCAGCAGCGGAGCCCTTTTGACGAAGAATGCTCAGGTGCGGACGGGCAACGCCGGGCACCGACAGGGCTTCGTCGTCACCCCACGGGCTGGCGTTGACATCGGCACGACGGCGCTCGGCAAAATCGGCCGCACGGTCGCGAGCAGAGCGCAGCACGCCACCCACCGAAAAGCCGATGATGACCAAGCCCACGACGACAAGGCCCAACAGGACTACCATAGCGATAGGCTTACCCAGGGCATTCTGCAGCGCACTCGCAATAAACGCACCGATGTAGCCACCCGAGGCGGACAAATTTTGCGGCGTGAACATAAGGTCACACGAGACACTCGTACCCGGCACCATCAGCGAAAGAATGGAGACGACGGCGATAAAGACCACGGCTCCGCCCGCAACAGAGCGCACGTTGAGCGGCGAGTCCTCGCCTAAAAAGAGCGTGGCGGCAAACAGCAAAATAACGATCGGCAGCACGTAGGCGCCCAGACCAAAGCCCAGGTGGTAGAAACCGGCAACCGCAGCCGTAACGGGTGCAGTCGCCGGCGAAATCACGGCAATGAAGGACGCAATCGCCAAAACGGCGATGACCACGCCGGCGATATCGCGGTTGGCCGAGGGCTCGACCAGGGGCTCAAAATCGTCAAAGTCCGCCTCGTGGCCCTTATTGGCACGCAGATGGGAACCGGCACCCTTAGCAGATGCCGGTTGGTTATTGGTCTTATTGCCTTTGGCGTTTTGTGCAGATCCGCGCGCCAAACTAAACCTCCATGACGACCGGGATGATCATCGGACGGGTGCGCGTACGGCTCCAAATAAAGTTGGAGAGCGAATCGCGCACGGCCTTGCGAATGGCATCGGAGCCGCTGCTCGTAAAGCTAAACTTGCCCTTCTCGATCGTCTTCATGATGGACGCGGAGGCATCCTCGGAGAACTGGTCGTCGATGGCAAACGAGACACCGCGGCCCGAAAACTCGATAGCCTCAATCTTCTTGTGCTTGAGCGAGACGATGGCAACAGCGGTAACCATACCGTCGTTGGCGAGCTTCTGGCGATCGCGCAAGACGATGGGGTCGGTATCACCGATACGCAGGCCGTCGACGTAGACGACGCCGGACTCGACGGGCGTACCGCGCTTGACGATACCGCCGCGCATCTCGAGCGTGTCGCCGTTATCGAGGATAAAGATATGATCGTCCTTGATGCCCATCTTGCGGGCCAGCTGGGCATGGGCGCGCAGATGCACGGCCTCACCGTGAACCGGCATAAAGTACGTGGGCTTGGCCATGGCCATCAGGAGCTTGAGCTCCTCCTGGCTACCGTGACCGGAGACGTGGACGAGAGCGCGGTTCTTATCCCACACGTCGCAGCCGAGCTTGGCCAGGCTGTTGACGACCTGCTGGACGGCCTTCTCGTTGCCGGGAACAGGAGTTGCCGAGAGGATGACGGTATCGCCCTCGTGGATGGAGAGCGTCTTGTGCTCGCCATTGGCCATGCGGGAAAGGGCCGACAGCGGCTCGCCCTGCGAACCGGTGCACATGACGACGATCTTGTCGTCGGGCAGGTTATCGATATCGAAGGCATCGATGATATCGGCATCGTCGATGTTGAGGTAGCCCAGCTCGCGCGCGACGCGGGTGTTGGTGAGCATGGAGCGACCGGTCACAACGACCTTACGGCCGCACTTGCGGGCGGCATCGCAGATCTGCTGCAAACGATGGATATGGCTCGAGAACGAAGCGACGAACACGCGACCCGGGGCGTTCTTGATGGCATGCAGTAGGTTGGGACCAACCTCGGCCTCGGACTTGGTAAAGCCGGGAACCGTGGCATTGGTGGAGTCGGACAGCAACAGGTCGATGCCCTGCTTGGCAAAGCGGCTGATAGCGGCATAGTCGGGCGTGACACCATCGATGGGCGTCTGGTCGAGCTTAAAGTCGCCAGTGTGCATAACGGTGCCCTGATTGGTGCGAATGAACACGCCCAGAGCGCCGGGGATGGAGTGCGTCATCGAGAAGAAGTCGAGCGAGATGCCGCCGAGGTTGACATGGCTGCCGCCCTTAACCTCGCGGAACTTGGGTGCGCGGATGCGGAACTCAGAAAGCTTGCCTTCGATAAAGCCAAGCGTCAGCTTGCTCGAGAAGATGGGCACCTTTTTGTTGAGGTCCTGCAGCAGATACGGAAGCGAACCGGTGTGGTCCTCGTGGCCGTGGGTGACGACGATACCGCGGAGCTTCTCCTCGTTCTCCAGAACATAGGTGTAGTCGGGAAGCACCAGGTCAATACCGGGCTGGGAATCGTCGGGGAACATGAGGCCAGCGTCAACGAGCACCATGTCGTCGCCGCATTCGAAGACCGTCATGTTCTTGCCGATGCCGTCAAGGCCGCCGAGCGGAATGATCTTCAAGGGAGATGATTTTTTAGCTGCCATAGGTTAGTGTGGTTTCCTTTCTTCGAAACGGGTCTGGAACAACCGACGGGGCGCTTCTGGCAAACCGACCGCCGGGAACGTACAAACATGCATCGCAGAGTCGATGCAATAACCACAGTATGATACCCATTTGCACAACAACAGACCACCCATGCATCAAAGCCCCATCTGAACCTGTGTATCCCGCCGGTCAGGGCTCAGCGGCCCCGGCACGGGCTAAGTTTCCTGCTCTACAGTCCTGCGCAAGACGGAAAGCACATTAAGTGCTTTCCTTTGCGTGCGGAACTCACGATAAACTTAGCCCGTGCCGGGCCCGCTGAGACCAGACCTGCCAAAATGGGACAGGTTTATTTTGGTTGGTTTTATCTGAGGATATGCCGGGTGTGCAGCTATCGACAATTCAGAAAAAAGGAAAGCTGAATTGACCATCTGACAAAATCGAAACCCGCACCAACCAGCCCTTTTGCTATTCCCGGCGGGGGCCGCGGGTAAAGTTTATCGCGAGTTCCGCACGAACAGGAGGCCACTTAATGTGGCCTCCGTCGTGAGCAGGACTGTAGAGCAGGAAACTTTATCCGCGGACCCCGCCGGGAATAGCAAAAGGGCGACCCCCTTAGGAGTCGCCCTTGTTGAGCTGCTTATGTTTAGCTGTTACTCGGCGTCGTGGTGACGGCGGGGCTTGCGGCCTCCGTTGTCGCCGGGACGGCGCGGACGGTCGCTGCGCTCGGAGCGCTCGCGACGCGGACGCTCACGGCGCTGGAAGTGCTCGCCGTCGCCCTCGGAAGCACCCTCGGCGCGAGCCGGGGCCTCGGGCTTGTCAAGACGATCGAGCGAGATCTTGCCGCGATCGTCAACCTCGATGACGACGACCTTGACCTCGTCGCCCACGTTGAGGACGTCCTCGACCTTCTCCACGCGGCCCTTGGCGACGCGAGAGATGTGCAGCAGGCCGTCCTTACCGGGCAGCAGGTTGACGAAGGCGCCGAAGGGCTGGATGGAGACCACGCGACCGGTGTACTCCTCGCCCGGCTCGGGAACCTTGATGATGAGCTTGATGCGCTCGACAGCCTGGTCCACGGACTCGCCGGTGCCGCCGACAAAGACGGTGCCGTCCTCCTGGATGTCGACCGAAGCGCCGGTCTCATCCTGGATACCGCGGATGACCTTACCGCCGGAACCGATGACGTCGCGGATCTTGTCGGTCGGAACCTGGATGGAGACGATGCGCGGAGCGGTGCTGCGCGTGGTGTGGCGCGGCTCGGGGATCACATCGAGCATCTTCTGCAGGATGAAGGCGCGACCCTCCTTGGCCTGCTGCAGAGCGCGGGCCAGGATGTCGAAGGTGAGGCCGGTGGCCTTGTTGTCCATCTGCAGGGCGGTGATGCCCTCGGTGGTACCGGTGACCTTAAAGTCCATGTCGCCCAGGAAGTCCTCGAGACCCTGGATGTCGGACAGGACCACGGTCTTGCCCTCCTCCTGGATCAGGCCCATGGCGATACCGGAGACCGGGCGCTTAATGGGCACGCCGCCGTCCATAAGGGCGAGCGTGGAGCCGCAGGTCGAAGCCATCGAAGAGGAGCCGTTGGACTCCATGACCTCGGAGACGACGCGGATGGCGTAGGGGAACTCGTTCTCGTCGGGAAGCACCGGAAGCAGAGCGCGCTCGGCCAGATTGCCATGGCCGATCTCGCGGCGCTTGGGGCTGCCCATGCGGCCGGTCTCGCCGGTGCAGAAAGGCGGGAAGTTGTAGTGGTGCATGTAGCGCTTGCCCTCGGTGGGCTCGATGGTATCCAGACGCTGGCCCTCGTTGAGCATGCCGAGCGACAGGACGGAGAGCACCTGGGTCTGGCCACGCTGGAACAGGCCGGAGCCGTGAACGAGCGGCAGGTAGTTGTCCTTCACCATGATGGGACGGATCTCGTCGGCGGCACGGCCGTCGACGCGCTCACCGGTCTCGACGACCATGGTGCGCATGGCCTTCTTCTCGAGCTTCTTGAGCGCCACGGGGATCTCGCGCTCCCAAGCGGCCTGCTCCTGCTCGGTAAACTCGGCACGGATGGACTCCTTCAGAGCCTCGACCTTGCCGATACGGGAGAGCTTGTCGGCGTCGCGAAGGGCGGCTGCCATCTCGTCGTAGTGGGCGAAGATGCGCTCCTGGACCTCCTCGACGGGCTGGTCGAGCGGGTACTCCTTCTTGACGATGGGGCCGTTGACCTGCTCCCACTCGGCAACGAACTCGTCCTGAGCCTGGCAGAAAGCAGCAAGGGCCTCCTGGCCAAACTTCATGGCGGCGAGCATGTCGTCCTCGGAGATCTCCTCGGCGCCGGCCTCGACCATCGAGATGAAGTCGGCAGAGCCGCCCAGCTCCAGGTCCAGATCGGAGTTCTCGCGCTCCTCGTAGGTGGGGTTGACGATAAACTCGCCGGTCTCCACGTTACGGCCGATGCGCACGCAGGCAAGCGGACCCTCGAAGGGCACGCCGCCGAGCGTCATGGCCAGAGAAGCACCCATGACGTTGATGACGTCGAAGGGGTTGACCTGGTCGGCGACGAGCGAGGTGGCGACGATGTGCACCTCGTTGCGGAAGCCATCCGGGAAGCTCGGGCGAATCGGACGGTCGATCATGCGCGCGGTGAGCGTAGCCTTCTCACTGGGACGGCCCTCACGCTTGAGGTAGCCACCCGGGATGCGGCCGGCGGCGTACATCTTCTCGTTGAAGTCGACGGTCAGCGGGAAGAAGTCGTAGTTCTTACGCTCCTTGGAGACGACCACGGTGTCGAGCATCGTGGTGTCACCCTGCTTGACCAGGCAGGCGCCGGTGGCCTGCTTGGCAAGCTCGCCCGACTCAAAGGTGTAGGTCTTGCCGTACAGCTCAAAGGTCTTGGATACGAGTGTCATTGTTCTCCTTTACCCCGCAGACCCCTTGCCTGCGGGCTTCTCATGTGACGCGGGCCCCCTGCCCCCGCCACGCTTCAGAGCGTGATTGTTCGCGCCCTTACACAAAAAGAGCGCCCCGCTGCGCAGGACGCTCTTAGCATGTACAAATCCTACTGGATGTTGTCGCGGATGCCCAGAGCCTTGATGAGCTCACGGTACTCGACGATGTCGTTCTTCTTGATGTAGGAGAGAAGACGACGACGACGGCCGACGAGCATGAGCAGGCCACGACGGGTGTGGAAGTCCTTCTGGTGGGACTTCATGTGCTCGGTCAGCTCCTTGATGCGCTCGGACAGGATGGCGACCTGAACCTTGGGGTTGCCGGTGTCGACCGGGGTGTTACCGAACTGGGCAGTCAGCTCCGCCTTGCGCTCTTTGGAAACAGTCATTGTTTCACCTTTCGTTTTACGTCGCCCGCGGGCGACTCGATTCGCCTCGGACTGGGAAGCCGCCGGTGGAGCGAGCAACCAAGGTCGAGGTACCAACAGGTCGGCATGATACCACAAGCAGCCCGCGCCTGCGCATCATCACCGACCCAACATGAATTCCATCGCACGGAGGCGTTGATCGGTGTGCGTCGCAGCCCACACATGCGAAAGCCCGAGCAGGAATGCCGCCGTATGCGGGTCGATTCGCTCGGCCATGAGCGCATCGAAGGTCATGGACATGAGGGCGCGCAGCCATGCGGTCTCACCGGTCGACACCAGTTCGGCACCTGGAACGCTCGACGCGCACGACCCGCACATGAGACCGCCCGCCTGGGGTGAAAAATACGACAGCATGGGGTCTCCGCACAGCACGCAGGCCGAAAAATCGGGTCGATAGCCAACGTGCGACAGCAGCTTAAAGACATATGCCGCCACAAGTAGGTCCATATGCGCCGTGTCAAGCCCGCTGCCCACCAGGGCAAGCGCTCGCTGCGTGATGGCAAAGGTAAACGGGTCCTCGGCGTCCTCGAACGAGCACACGCGCGCAACCTCGGCGATCGCGCTTGCGGCGCAGGTCGTCTCGTAATCGGGCGCAGCGCCGAGCGGCGCCTCCATAAGCTCGGCCTGGGAAACCACGTCGAGTGACCGTCCATGTGCGAGCAGCATATCGACCGTACAGAACAGCTCGCAGCGCGCAGCCAGGCGTCCGCCGGGTTTGCGGGCGCCCTTTGCCACGGCACGAACCTGCCGCCCCCGCTCGTCAAGCATCGTCAAGATCAGGTCGGTCTCTTTGAGCTTCGTCTTGTCGAGGACGAGCACCTTGGTGCGATATGTCCGGGAGCCTGCCATGCGCGCCGCGCGTCCTTAGTCCTCGGCGTTGTAGCCAAAGCGGCGAATCTGGGCCTCGTCGTCACGCCAGCCGGCCTTGACCTTCACGTCCAGCTCCAAAAAGACCTGCGTGCCAAAAATGCGTTCAAGATCGCGTCGGGCGTCGATACCGATATGCTTGATCATCTCGCCGCCCTTGCCGATGATGATGCCCTTTTGGCCCTCGCGCTCGACGTAAATGGTGGCGTGCACGCGCAGCACCTTCTTGGTCTGCTCGAGCGCATCGCAGATCACGCCAACGGAGTGCGGAATCTCATCACGGGTGCGGCGCAAGACCTTCTCGCGCACAAACTCGGCAACGAGCGTCTCATCGGAAGCGTCAGTACCCATGTCCTCGGGGAACCAACGCGGACCCTCAGGCAAAAAGTGCGCAACGGTCTCTATAAAGGCATCGACGTTGAAGTTCTTAACCGACGACGTCACAATCTCGTCGTCATATTCCATAAGCTCGTGGGCAGCCTTAAGCTGCTCCATGACCTGTGCGGGGTCGGCCTCATCGGCCTTGGTGAGCACCAGGACCTTCTTGCAACGAGCGCATCTGACACGCTCGGCAACCCAGGCGTCTCCCCTGCCGATGGGCTTGGTGGCATCAATCAAAAACGCGACGACGTCGACATCGTTCAACTCGAACAGTGCGCTCTTGTTGAGCTCGGACCCCAGGCCGTCCTTGGGCTTATGAATACCCGGGGTATCGACAAAGACCAGCTGGTAGCCGGGACGGTTGACGACGGCGCGCATGCGACGGCGGGTCGTCTGTGCCACCGGCGAGGTGATGGCGACCTTTTTGCCATAGCAGGCGTTGAGCAGCGTGGACTTGCCGGCGTTGGGGCGTCCGACCAGGGCTACGAAGCCGCTGCGAAAACCGGGTTCAACGTCGCCAAAGCCCGCGAGGCTATCGTCCTCGTCGCACAGGGCGTCGAGCTCCTCGTCGCTCATGCCCTCAAACGGATCGAATTCCTCGACTTCCTCGTATGCTTCGGCCGCTTCGGCATCCGCCGCATCCAGGACCTCGTCGTCCAAAATTTCATCGATAGGCTGCATAGTGTCGGACATGAAAATCCCTTTCTAGATAAAGCCGAGCGCGTGGGCAAATACCAGCAAGCCCACAATCGCGGCGGTGATGGAAAGAACGTATACGGAGGCGGCGGCGATATCCTTCGCGCGCTTTGCCAGCGGATGGAGCTCCTGGGTCGCCAGATCGACAATCGCCTCCATGGCGGTGTTGCATAGCTCGCCGTGAATCACCAGGCCACAACAGATGATAATCGTGGCCCACTCGGCAATGTCGAGCCACACGATGCAGCCGGCAATGACGGTGCACACGCCCGCAACGAGCATGACCTTAATATTGCGCTCGGTCTTGACGGCGGTGACGAAGCCCTCCATGGCGTAGGAGAACGACTTTAAGAAGGACGGATGGTCCTTGTTCGATCCGGGAATCATAGACGGCTCCTAGTCGTGGGCGTGGTTGGTGATGGGGCCGACGTGGACCAGCTTGGGGTCCTCGCCGCGCTCGAGCGCCAGATCGCGCAGGATGGCGTCCTCGCGGGCCTCCATGACCTCGGCCTCGTCGTCCTCGATATGGTCATACCCCAGCAGGTGCAGCATGCCATGCACGAGCATCAGGCGGCACTCGTCAGCGGGGCTATTGCCAAAACCGGGGGCCTGACGGGCAATGACCTCCGGGGCCAAGATGATATCGCCGAGCTCGAGCGTCTCATCGGCGGGAATGTCATCGTCAAAGGCCGAGTCGCATTCAAACGAGAGCACATCGGTGGTGCGGTCGATGCCGCGCCACTCGTGGTTGAGCTCGTGCATCTCGTCCTCGTCGACATACGAAAGGGAAATCTCGACTTCACGCTCAACGCCTTCGGCGGCAAGCACGACCTCGCAGATGTGTTCTACCTCCTGCGCGTCGAGCAGCGTATCGAGCTCGGCATCGTTGCTGATCAATACACTCAACGGGACTCCTTTCGGTCGCGCGGGCGCTGCTCGCGCACGTCATCATAAGCATCATATGCCTCGACGATACGTCCCACCAGGGCATGGCGCACCACGTCGGCACGCTCGAGGTGAGAAAATGCGACATCGTCGACACGGCCCAAAATCTTCTCGACATCCGCCAAGCCACCACGACGGCCCACCAGGTCACGCTGGCTCAGGTCGCCGGTAATCACAAACTTGGAGTTAAAGCCCAGGCGCGTCAGAAACATCTTCATCTGCTCGGGCGTGGTATTTTGGGCCTCGTCGAGCACCACGAAGGCGTCGCTCAGCGTGCGGCCGCGCATGTAGGCAAGCGGGGCGATCTCGATCACGCCGCGCTCCATGAGCTCATCGGTGCGCTCGCGATCCATCATGCAAAATAGGGCGTCGTAGAGCGGGCGCATGTACGGATCGATCTTTTCCTCGAGGGTGCCGGGCAAAAAGCCCAGGTTCTCCCCCGCCTCGACAACCGGACGCGTCAAGATCAGACGGCCCACCTCGTGACGCTTGAGTGCGGCAACAGCGAGCGCCATGGCCAGATAGGTCTTACCGGTACCGGCAGGACCCAAGCCAAACGTGATGGTATTTGAGCGGATGGCATCCACATAGCGCTTTTGACCGAGCGTCTTGGGGCGAATGACGCGACCGCGATACGAAAGCAGCACGTCATCGCGAAGCGACGTAGCCTCGTGCTCACCGTCGCGCAAGACGGCCAGGCAGCGAGAGACATCGTCGGCAGAAAGCGTGCGCCCGGAAGCAGCCTCACGAAAGGCATGTTCGAAAAAACGCGCGACCAGTTCGACCTCGTCCGGGTCACCGCTCACGGCGATGCTGTCGCCACGGGCGACCACGTGGGCGCGAACTGAGCTCTCCAGCGCACGAAGGACGCCGTCGCCGGCACCCAAAACGCGCGAGGGGTCAATACCCTCGGGAACGGTAAGTCTAATCTTCGAGGCTTCCATGAACCTCCCTGCGTGCATGGACCAAGCCGGAATCATCGACTCCGATGATAGCAACATCGAGCAGGCACGGGGCTGTAAGTCCACAGGTATCGTCAAGACGGGCATGATGGAACGAGCCAAGCGTCAGGTTGTCACCATACTCGAGCACGGCACGCTCGACCGTGCCCACGCGACGACGAGCGTCGGCAATAGCGAGCTCCTGTGCGGCGGCCCGCATACGGCGGCTGCGCTCGGCCATAACCTCGGGTGGCACCTGGTCGGGCATGTCGGCAGCAAGGGTACCGGGACGCTTGCTGTAGCGGAACACGTGCATACGCGAGAAACCCACACGGCGGCACAGCGCCAGCGACTCCTCGAACTCCTCGTCCGTCTCACCAGGAAAACCGACGATGACATCGCACGAAAGGGACGCCTGGGGCAAGTTGGCGCGAATCATACGCACCGTGTCCTCAAAGGCCTCGGCGCTATAGGGACGGCCCATGCGATGCAGGGTCGCCGTGCAGCCGGACTGCACGGGCAGGTGCAAAAACGGGGCGATACGCTGCGGGTAGCGCGCCATAACCTTAAGCAGGCGCTCGGAGATATCCATGGGCTCGACCGAGGAAATGCGCACATGCGGAATAGACGTGCGCTCCATGATGGCCTCGAGCAGCTCATCGATTTCGACGTGCTCGTCGGTCGCGCTCTTGCCATCGTAGGCACCCAGGTTCACACCGGTCAGCACCACCTCGGGCACGCCGACCTCCTGGGCCTCGCGAACTTGCTCGAGCACGGACTCGACGGGCACGGAGCGCTCGGGGCCGCGCGCCTTCCACACAATGCAATAGGTGCAGCGATGGTTGCAGCCATCCTGAATCTTCACGCCCAGGCGAGAGCGACCGAGCGCATCGACCACCTCGCCATCGCTGCAGGCGGGAACGCTATCGGACTCAACACCCAGCACCTCGCAAACACGTTCGGCGACATCTATCTTGGACGGCTCGGCAATCACGCGATCCGAAAGCTCCGACAGCTCCTCGGGATGCAAATTGACCACGCATCCGGTCACGACCACATAGGGCTCGTTTGGATGGGCCAGCGCATGACGGACGGCCTTACGGGTCTTAGCCTCGGCCTCGCCCGTAACGGCACAAGTGTTAATGACGATCAGATCGGCATCCTGGGGCTCCACAATAGCAAAGCCCAAGCGCATAAGATCGGCAGTGATACGGTCAGACTCAACCCGGTTGACACGGCAGCCGAGGTTGACGACGGAAATATGGGGTGCGAGCACGCGGGCTCCTTAATCGAGGATATCGTCGAGGGCACTCTTGATACGGTCGGTCACCGACTTCTTACCAGAAGCGACGTCATCGCCCATCTCATCGGCAAAAGCACGGAGCAGCTCGCGCTGCTTATTGGAAAGATTGGTGGGAACGACCACGCGCAGTTGCACGATCAGGCGGCCACGCGAACCGCCACCGCCAATGCGCGGCATGCCGTAATTATTGACGCTCACGGTGTCGCCGTACTGGGCGCCGGCGGGAACCGTCACCTTAACGACCTCGTCGGGCATAATGCCCTCGACCTCAATCTCGCAGCCGAGCGCAGCCTGCGCAATCGAGATATCGCTCACCAGGTACAGGTCATCACCGTTGCGCTTAAAGCGCTCATGGTCGGCGACGCGCACGTTGACAATCAGGTCGCCCGAAGGCTCGCCGCGAAGGCCGGCCTCGCCAAAGCCGCTCACACGAAGCTGGCGACCGGTCGAAACGCCGGCGGGAATATCGATGTCGATCTTTTCGTGCGAAGGCGTGCGGCCTTGACCGTCGCAGGTCTCGCAGGGATGATCGATAACCGTGCCCTCGCCATGGCAGTCGGGGCAAGGCGAGGAAGACTGAACCTGGCCCAAAAACGATCGCTGAACCGTCGTGACGTAGCCCGTACCGTGGCAGCGGCCGCACTGCTTTTCCTGTGCGCCCTCTGCCCTACCGGTGCCATTGCAGTCCTCGCAAGGAGCAAGGCGGTCATAGCTGATTGTCTTTTTGCAGCCGAGCGCCGCCTCCTCGAGCGTCACCGAAAGCGAGATGGCCATATCACGTCCGCGACGACGCTCACGACGGCTGCGGGCGCCACCGCCGGCACCGCCGCCAAAGAACGACGAGAACAAGTCGTCCATGCCCATGCCACCAAAGATATCGTTGATATCGACGTAGCCGGAGCCACCGGGGCCGTCGGCAGTGCCGTAACGGTCGTAGTTAGCACGCTTCTGCTCATCGGAAAGAACGGAATATGCCTCGTTGAGCTCTTTGAACTTAGCCTCGGCCTCGGGGTCGTCCGAAACGTCCGGGTGTACGGTACGGGCCTTCTTTAGAAACGCGCGCTTAATCGTCCGCGCGTCGGCATCCTTGTCGACGCCAAGCACCTCGTAGTAATCCCTATTTTCCGACACGACCGAATCCTTCCGACTTTCATTATTGTCACAGTGCGTCCTATACCCAAGCTGGGCCGGCCGCAAACAGAGGGTTTGATGTTATTGCATTGCGTAGGGCGAAAGCATGGCACGTTGCGAGCAGCTCGCAAACCAAACCGACACGAGCGCAAACATAAATCCGTTGGCAAAACCGTTGGCAAACTGCATCGCGCCGCGCTTCCACCACAGCAGGCTGCGGTGCAGCACGCCGTCCGAGAGCACCATGAACAGGCCCATGGCAAACGGAATAAAGCACATCACGGCAAAGGCCGAGAACACGCCCGAGATGGCCGATAGCACCAAAAACGGCGCCACGATGCCCATCAGGTAAAAACCGGTACGGGCCTTGCCTTCCAGGCGCTCGGCCTCAACATGGGCCCGACCGACCAGATCACCGCCAGAGGCGCCGTTGGTGCCGGCGTGACCCATGCCGCCAATACGGACCTCGTCGCCATCGTGCGTGCCGGCGGGAAACTCAATCGTCTGCTCGGAGGTCACACGGGTTCGCCCGCTGCCGCCGCAATCGGGACAGGGGTCGGCGACGACCTTACCGGAGCCACCGCACTCAGGGCAGACAGACTGGAACGTGCCGGCACCAAACAGAAAGGACAGGTCGACATCGATGTGGCCGCGACCGCCGCAGCTCGGACAGGTATGTGCATGCTCGGACGAAACAGAGCCCGAACCGCCGCAGTGACCACAGGTATCGAAGCGCGTATAGCGGACGGTCTTGCGGGCACCGCCCTTGGCCTCCTTGGCGTCGAGCTTAATATCGACGACCACGTTGGCGCCGTTCTCGGGATTATAGGCAGCCTGCCCGCGACGCGGCTGACCCCAGGCGCCACCAAAGGGAAAGCCGCCCTCAAAGGGATTGCCGTAGCCCGCGCTGCCGGCGTAACCGCCGCCATAGGGCGAAGCCGTGGGAGCGCCGGCAAAGGGATTGCCCGAGCGCATGGCGTCGTAGCGCGCACGCTTCTGCTCGTCCGAAAGCACAGCATAGGCCTCGGAAACCTCTTTGAACTTTTCCTCGGCATCCGGTTCTTTGTTGACGTCCGGATGGAGCTTGCGGGCCTTTTGCTGGAAGGCTTTCTGTATATCACGCGAGGTGGCGTCCTTGGAGACACCCAAAATCTCGTAGTAATCTTTTTCGTTCATCGTCGCCATGCGCGGCAACCTCCTGCTCACAGCAGCGTATATATTGCGGTAATTCTACCCGAGCGGCCTAGGCTAGACCCCAAAACAGCTCGAACAGCACATTTCCATCGAGCCAGCCCAAGTGAGTGGGCGCTAAACGAGCACGGACGCGACCTGCGATAACGTCTTTCGAGGTGACGCGCCCCGCATGTCCTTCAATATGATCGGGCACCCAGGTGGCAAGGCCCAACTCGACCGCACGGTCGCAGGCCGCCGCCAACTCATCTGCAGCGATCACGCTTGCCGAGCGAACCAACAGATCGGGCCCAATGCCACGCGTCATGCGACAGGCAAGCATCAAATCCTCGGCCGCCGCCTCGCGCTGCGACAGATACTCGGCATCAAACGTCGTCGCGGCATCGTCGCGTTGCACCAAGCGCACGCGATACGCATCGCCGCGAGCAAGCACGTCGGGAAACAGCCCGGCCAAGCGATCGAAATCCTCGGCGTCGAGCATACCGGCGGCAGAGCGGCCCAAACCCAGATAGCCCTGTCCGGTCCAATAGGCAATGTTGTGGGCGCACTCATGGCCGTCGAGCGCGTAGCTTGCCACCTCATACGGGTGATAGCCGGCCGCACTCAGGCGCTCACGCGCCGCATCCATGCATGCAGCCTGAAAATCCTCGTCGGGCTCGAGCGACTCGTCGCGACACGCCATGCGATAGAGCGGCGTGCCCTCCTCGAGCGTGAGCGGGTACACCGACACATGATGCGGCGCCGCCGCCAACACGCCATCGAGTGTGCGCTGCCAGCTTAGGTCGGTCTGCCCGGGAAGGCCGCACATCAGGTCGCACGACACGACAAGCCCAGCGTCCTTGACCGTCGTGATGGCAGCGAGCGCCCGATCGGCATCGTGAATGCGGCCGATGGCGGTAAGTTCGGCGTTATCGAGCGTTTGCACGCCCAGAGAGACGCGCGTGACACCCACCCCGGCAAGCGCAGTGGCAAGCTCTGCGGTCAGCGATTCGGGATTGGCCTCGCAGGTAAACTCAACAGGCTTGCACCACGCAGAGATACGCCGGGCAAATTCTACCAAACGCTCCCCCGCCAGCGACGGCGTGCCGCCGCCAACATAGACGGTGCGGATCTGTGCAAGCGCGCCTGCGTCGCCAAAAGCATCGAGGCGCGCATACAACTGCTCAAAATAGGTATCGAGCGCAACGCTCATGTTGCACGGAGCAAAACTGCGTGAGTCAAAGTCACAGTACCGGCATTTTTGGGCGCAAAACGGCACATGCACGTACAGCGCGGTAACGGCCACCGTTAGGCCTCCAACGGATGAGCGGGCACCGACTCGCCGGCGGCAAGTGCGGCCTCACAGGCCACCACATCGTGCTCGATATCATCGACCAGTGCCATGAACTCCTCGTATGTGGAGCAACGCACCACCTGAGCGCGCCAGGCGGCAGCATGGGGCATGCCCTTTAGATACCAGCTTGCGTACGTGCGGGCACGCGACATGAGCGGCAACAGCTCGTGCGTGAGCGTCAGGTGCTCGCGCAGGGCATCCAGGCGCTCAACCGAGGAGCGAGAAGGAACCGGCGTGCCATCGAGTGCAAGGGCTCGGGCATCGCCGAACACCCATGGATTGCCGTAGATGCCGCGCGCGATAAACACCGCGCTGGCACCCGAGCTTTGCAGATGCTCAGCAGCGTCCTCTGCCGAGAACACATCGCCCGAACCGATAACGGGAATCTCGACGGCGTCGGCCACCTCATCGACGACCGACCAATCGGCCTGGCCCGTATAGAGCTGCGTGGCGCAGCGACCATGTACCGCCACCGCGGCGGCCCCTGCTCCCTCAAGCATCTGGGCAAACGTCGCGGCGTTGCGGTCTTCGGCGTAAAAGCCCTTACGGATTTTTACGGTCACGGGCACATGCGCCGCGCCCACCGCCGCCTCGACGATCTGCTCGGCCAGATCGGGAGTGCGCATAAGCGCCGAGCCCTCGCCCTTGGTGACGACCTTGCGAGCCGGGCAGGCCATGTTGATATCGATCAGCGACAGGCGATCGCCCACACGCTCCTCGACGGCAGCAACAGCGCTCGCAAACTGATCGGGCTTGGAGCCAAAGAGCTGCACGCAGATCTGCTGCTCCTCATCGGCCGGCAGTACCAGGCGCCACGTCTTATTGCTGGCATAGGCAAGGCCCGCCACGCTCACCATCTCGCTATAGGCAAGATGGGCACCGCGACGGCGGCACATGATGCGATAGGCGGGATCGGTCACGCCCGCCATGGGAGCCATAAGGAACGGCTGCTCGGCATAGGCGCCAAGCAACCGCTTGCTGTATTCAGAAAGTGCCATGGACCTACTCGTCCACCTTGAGAATCGCCATAAAGGCCTCCTGCGGAACCTCGACCGAGCCGATGGCCTTCATGCGCTTTTTGCCCTCTTTCTGCTTCTCGAGCAGCTTGCGCTTTCGCGAGATATCGCCGCCATAACACTTGGCCAGCACGTCCTTGCGGCGCGCTTTGACGGTAGAGCGGGCAATGATCTTGTTGCCGATGGCGCCCTGGATAGGCACCTCGAACAGCTGGCGCGGAATGATTTCCTTGAGCTTGTCGCACAGACCGCGGGCCAGGCCATAAGCCTTATCCTTGTGCACGATAAACGACAGCGCGTCCACCTCGTCGCCCGAAAGCAGGATGTCGAGCTTGACGAGCTCGGAGGGGCGATATTCGTTGAACTCGTAGTCGAGCGAGGCGTAACCCTTGGTGCGGCTCTTGAGCTGGTCAAAAAAGTCCAGAATGAGCTCGGCAAGCGGCATGTCGAAACGCATCTCGACCGATTTGCTCGTGAGATGGATCATGTCGGTTGTAATGCCGCGATGCTCGATAGCGAGCTGCATGACGGCACCCGTATACTCGGGCGGACAGATAATCTTGGCCTTGAGGTAGGGCTCCTCGATGCGCTCGATGCGCGTAGCCTCGGGCAGATCCTGCGGGCTGCGAACATCAATCATCTCGCCGTCGGTCTTGTAGACGTGATAGTCCACCGAAGGGCTCGTGGCAATCAGGTCCAGGTTGAACTCGCGCTCCAGGCGCTCCTTGACGACCTCCATATGCAGCAGGCCCAAGAAGCCAACGCGGAAACCAAAGCCGAGCGCCACCGAAGTCTCGGGCTCCCACACCAACGACGGGTCGTTGACATGCAGCTTATCGAGCGCGTCACGCAGGTTCTCGTAGTCCTTGTTATCGATCGGGAACAGGCCCGTATAGACCATGGGCTTAGCCTCGCGGTAACCGGGAAGCGGCTCGGGGCAGGGGTTCGACGCCCAGGTAAGGGTGTCGCCCACGCGAACGGCCTCGGGGTCCTTCAGGCCCGTGACCACGTATCCGACCTCGCCGACCGTCAGCGCGTCGACCGGCGTCTCGGCGGGACGCTTGACGCCCACGCCATCGACCAAAAAGTCGCCCTTTGCCTGCATCATGCGCAAGGTATCGCCCTTTTTGATGGAGCCGTCAAAGATGCGCACCGTGGCGACGACGCCACGATACTCGTCGAAGTATGAATCCAGAATGAGTGCCTTGAGCGGCGCATTCGCATCGCCCTTGGGCGGAGAGATCAGAAAGACAATGGACTCCAGCAGATCGTGGATGCCCTCGCCGGTCTTGCCCGAGACACACACGGCATCATCGGCAGGGATCGCCAGGTCATCCTCGATCTCGGTCTTAACCTCGTCGGGATGAGCCGAGGGCAGGTCGATCTTGTTGATGGCCGGCACAATGTCCAGATTGGCGTTCATGGCAAGCGTCGCGTTGGAGACGGTCTGTGCCTCGACGCCCTGTGTGGCGTCGACAACGAGCACCGCGCCCTCACAGGCTGCCAGCGAGCGCGAGACCTCATAGGTAAAGTCCACGTGGCCCGGCGTATCGATCAGATTGAACTGATACGTCTCGCCATCGTCGGCGTCATAGGACACGCGAACGGCATTGGACTTGATCGTGATGCCGCGCTCGCGCTCGATATCCATGGTGTCGAGCAGCTGCGACTCCATGTCGCGCTCGTCGACGGTATGGGTGAGCTCGAGAATGCGGTCACTGATCGTGGACTTGCCATGGTCGATGTGCGCAACAATCGAGAAGTTGCGGATGTGGGAAATGTCAATTGAAGTATTCATGCGGACTATCTTACCCGAGCGGTACAAAAAATGGAGCCTGTTCCATAAAACAGGCTCCATTTATGCGCGTAATCTGTGTGGTGTGAAATTTACAACTTAAGCGTTGATGCTGTTCACGAGCTTGGCAAGACCGGACTTGCGGTTGGAAGCCTGGTTCTTGTGGATAACATGCTTGGCGGCAGCCATGTCGAGACGCTTGGTGACGGTCTTGAGGGCAGCCTGGGCCTTCTCGGCGTCGCCCTCGGCGACGGCGGACTGGACGTGCTTGGTCAGCGTCTTGAGCTCGGACTTGACAGCCTTGTTACGCATGCGAGCTGCCTCATTGGTGCGGATACGCTTCTTCTGAGACTTGATGTTTGCCACTTCTGGAGTTCCTTTCGAGTTCCTTGCAAAAAATGTATGACACCTCTGAGACACGGTGAGGTCATGCAAGCGCCTACTATAGCACGCTCCCCCTCAAAGGGATAGAACGAATTTGTCAAATAGGCAGGTATCATCACGATTTTCTCAAGATGTTCGTAATCCAGAGCAAAAGCGCGGCCTCAGAATCGGCCGAACCCTTGAGCGCGAGCTCTACATCGACCGCCCCCTCGAGCGCCGCGACGAGCTCTGCCATCGAAAAGCGACGTGCCCAGGTCAAGTGATTCTTGACCTGCCAGGACTGGAGCTTGAGCGTTGCGGCCAGCTCACGACCCTGTCCGCGCGCATCGAGCGCCTTGGCGACGATAAGCTCGCGGATGCGGCCGCACAGCAACGTGTAAGTCCACACGTAGCTCTTGGCGGGCAATAGATTGAAAAGCTCGAGCGAGCGTCGCATGTCACGTGCCGAGACCGCATTGAGAAAGTCCCAGGGTTGAACCTCGGCCGTACGTACAATCCAGCGCTCAACGTCGGCAAGCTCAATCTGGGGCGCCTCGACCATCTGGGCAAGCTTAGCCAAGTCGTTATCGAGCATGCGAGTGTTCTCGCCCGAACGCGAGACGAGCTCCTCGGCGGCCGCCGTCGAGATCGACTTGCCGCGCTGCGTCGCCATCTGCTGCACGCGACGCGGTAGCTCCCAGCGCTTGGTGCCGGAGCAATCGATCACGGCCTTCTTATCGATCTTGGCGATCGCCTTATACAGGCGTGTGTTCTTGGCAAGCGAGTCGGCAATGACGAGGCAGACCGTTGTGGGGCTGGGACTCGCCAAATACTCGACAAGCGGCTCCGAGACCGCCTTGGCGAGCTTTGAACAGCCGTCAAGGATTACCAGGCGAAACTCGCTGCCCATCGGAAAGGTGTTAAGCGATCCGATAATCGACTCGATATCGGGGTCTTTGGTCATATCGCGCTCGTCGAGGTTGAACTCGACCATGCCCGTCTTTTCCAGACGCGCTTTCATACGCGAGACGGCGTGATCGCGCTTGACGCCGTCGGTACCGACGATCAGATATGCCGGCAGCAGACCGATTTCGGACATTGCGCTCCCCTCCCGCAGGCCTTCGTATTCGTTCCGTGCCATTCTAGCCCAGGGGCCCACCACACGCCAACGACGTCGTCACGGTCGCTGGCATCGCATCGTAAAGCCCTTCGCGGTCGGCGTGATGGTGATATCGCCGTGTTCGATAGTGCACGCGAACACACCGCCCGCTTCCTGAACGGCATCGATGCAGGCATCGGACGGATGGCCGTATCGATTCCCCTCGCCCGCGCTCGCGAGGGAAAGCTCAGGCTTCAAGACGTCCAGCAACTCACCATCGACCGAAACCTTAGAGCCGTGATGCCCAAGTTTAAGTACATCGATATCCCCCACCTCCTGCACGAATTCCCGTTCTTGGTCGAGCTCGGCATCACCGGTGAGGAGCATACGCAGGCCCTTGTCTTCCTGAACATAAAAGAGCAGCAGGACAAGCGAGTCCTCATTTCCCTCGCCATCCACGGACTCGAATGGCCACATCACGCGGGCGCAAAATGAGCCGATATCGACCGTATCCCCACGGCGCACCTGCCGATACTCCACGCCAGGTCGGTTCAATACCTCGGCAGGAGCATCCTCCAGCGCATCCGCCGCCACGGCAATCGTTCCGACCGAAAACTGCTCGAGCACGGCAGGCAGACCACCCCAGTGGTCCTCATCCCAATGCGTCACAAAGACGGCATCGATATGGTGCACGTTATTGCGAACCAACGCCGCTACCACGCGCTCGTCGAGCCCGCAGTCGACGAGTGCTACTGCGTCGCCCTGGCGGATAGGAATCGCATCCGCCTGGCCCACATCGAGCACCGTCACCGAAGGCGGAGCGAATCGATCCCAGTAGACGTACGGAATCGCAGTCAAGAGCACCAGGCATGCAAGCCCCACCGCCATAGAACGTGCGCGGGGACGCGGCCACCAGACCAGCAGAACCGCCAGCAAACACGGCACTAGGTAAATCCACATGCTATCGGGCGGCACACTCACAGATGCACCAGGCACGGCGGCAAACAGCTGCTCGAAGAACAGTGCGCAACGGGCGGCAACCATGGGCACAACGAGCGCCCAAATCCGCAACGGTTCCACGAGCGAAAAGGGAACCAGCACGATCGACACAGCAAGCAGTACGCTCACCACCGGACCGATGACTGCATTTGCCAGCGGAGCAATGAGCGAGAACGTACCGAAGGCAGGAATGGTAATGGGAAGTGTCGCCAGTTGCGAGCACAGCGTGACGGAAAGCATGCTGGCGACGCCCGATGGCACACCCAGCTCACCCAAAGCGTAGGTCGCATAGGGACAAAAGCACAAAATGGCAAAGACGCTGGCACATGAAAGCTGAAAGCCCATCTCGAACAGCACCGTCGGCCGCAGCAGCACAAAGATGGACATGGTTGCGAAGAGTGCCGAAGCGCCGTGCCGGCGACGCCCCGCGCTGTTTACGACAAGCGTCGCGAACACCATGCAGCACGCGCGCACGGCCGAGGGAGACGCGCCAGTAAAGGCAGCGTAGCCAACAAGCGTTATCGCCAATATCGCCCGCTGAAGACCACGTGAGCACCGAGTTTTTTGCAATAAACCCTCGATTACAAACCCCACGATAGCCAAATGGCTGCCCGAGACGGCGATAAGATGCGCCGTTCCCGTTACCGAAAACCAGTCGCCCGCCGGCTTGGCGCGCAGCTCGGCCGAACGACCGCAGACGACACCGGCTATGAGCGCACGCGCCGGGTCGGTCGCAGGCGCGATGGACGCT
Organism: Collinsella sp. CLA-ER-H7; assembly: GCF_040092345.1. NCBI lineage: Bacteria > Bacillati > Actinomycetota > Coriobacteriia > Coriobacteriales > Coriobacteriaceae > Collinsella > Collinsella sp. CLA-ER-H7. Next base: position 78,983 of record NZ_JBBNLT010000005.1, read on the forward strand.
AGCAGCCCATTTCGCAGCCGAAGCAGCGGCCCCGGAGAGCCCTCATCGACCGGCACAATCCGAACGGCTTGAACCTTGCGCACCTCGCCTCGGAGCACACGCGATCGTCCATAAGCATCGTTCTCAAAACGTGAAACGCGACCGATAACGCGCACGTGCGCCCCGACCTTAAGCTCGCGGTCGCACGATAGGCGAACCGTTGCCAAGTTCTTACCGTCCGCGCGTGCCTCGCAGGTATAGGAATACACGTCCTCGTTTATGGATGGATCTCCCTGCACGACAAACTCGAGGCTGCTTGCCGCCCGACCGTCGAGCGCCTTCGAGGCGCTTAGCGCGCCCGCAGCCCACCACGCCGAGACGACCGCTCCCGCCACGAGACCAACGGACGCGGCATACAGCCACCGCTTCCAAGGAGCAAGCGGTGCACAAAATTGAGCCAGCACAACGAATACCGCCGCCGCAACGGGAATGGCCCATAGCAGCCCGACCGCCGGCGCCTGCTCCCTCAGCAGCACATCAGCGGCCACGTTGAGCACCAAGGCGCAGCTCATGCACACGCCGGCACACAGAGCCATCGTCCACGGCATCAAGGGCCGCGGAGGCATCACATGCTCGCGCTCTGTCGCACTCATACGCAGATGCAATCTTTGATTTTGGCAAGCTTCTTCTCGCCGATTCCCGACACACGCATCAGATCGTCAACCGAGGCAAAAGCACCGTTCTTTGTACGCTCATCGATAATCGACTGGGCCATGGAGGGGCCGATGCCCGAGAGCGTCTGCAGCTCTGCCGAGCTTGCCGTATTGATGTTTACTAGGCCTGTTGCGCCACTCACACCCGATGATGCGGAAGCCCCACCATCAACACCGGCTTCCGCAATGGACGCCTGCTGTTCCCCTACCGTTGGAACGTGAATTTTTTGTCCATCAGTGACCTTAGACGCCCGATTGAGCCCCGTAACGTCTGCCTCGGGCGCCAGCCCGCCGGCGGCATCAATCGCCTGAGCCACCCGCGCGCCGTCCTTGAGGCGATATACGCCGGGCGACACAACGGCGCCATCGACATCGACATAGACCTCTGCCGCGGCAGAAGCCTTTGTCGAAGAGCCTTCGGATGCCTTTCCGCTCGAGGCATCGCCGGATCCCGGCTTCACCAACGAGCCTGAACCGTCAGTGCGCTCAAACGACACGCCGCCGGCACCGCCGCCAAGGTTCGCCATCGCCAAGCCGCTCGCCATCGCAATGACGACCAATATCGCCATCACCACTGTCTTATGACCGAACAGCTTGTCCGCCCAGTGGTCCATCTTTTTGACCCGTTCGTGTTGTTCGCGCTGCACCATAGCAAAACCTCCCAACACCATCGTGTCAGGAAAGGAGTCCCGCAACAGCCACGCCCCAAAACCGGTTTTAGCGGTCAAACCCAAAGCTGACCAAAACCTTGCACAAATCTGTCCATTTATTCAGGCACACGTCAGCAAATGAACACTTAGCCGCAAAATGCCCAGATAGCAAAAGACCGACGATGCAAGCGCATCGTCGGTCTATGCACAAATTTACTCGTGATCTTGGTAAATCTCACGCGGAGAAAGCTCCGAATGTTTGCGTTTTAAGGTCTTAGGGGCCTTATACGTGTTGCTCTCAAAATCGATGTACTCGGTCTGCTTGAGCAGGCGCTCAATCATCTCCTCGTGATCGAACAACTCCCAGGCCTCATGCACGGCATCGAGTTTAGCGTGCGTCTCGGGACGGCGCGGCATAAACAGCGTGCAGCAGTCGGGAGCGGCCTCAGTCGAGATATCAAACGTACCGATCTCCTCGGCGCGCGCGATAATCTCCTGCTTGTCAGAACCGATGAGCGGACGGAACACGGGGATCTTCACGGCCTCGTTGACGGCCATGATATTCTCAAGCGTTTGGGAGGCAACCTGTCCAAGCGATTCGCCCGTCACGATGGCCTTGGCGCCCTCGATGTGTGCAATGCGCTCGGCAACCGAATACATAATGCGGCGATACATGATCACGCGCAGGTTGCTGGGACAGGTGACCGAAATCTCACGCTGGCAGTCGCCAAACGGCACCACGTACAGGCGGCCGATCTGGACACCCGGCTCAAGCGCACGAATGATGTCCTGCACCAAATACTCGCTCGTGTCGGGCGTCTGCGGACGACCTGAGAAATGTACCGGCACGCACACCGCGCCGCGACGCGCGAGCATCCAGGTTGCCACCGGAGAATCAATACCCGACGACAGCAGCGTCACGACCTTGCCGGCAGAACCCACCGGCAGACCGCCCACGCCGCGCTCGGAGCGCGCGTACACATAAACGCTACCCTGGACCACCAGCACGTGCACCATCGCATCGGGGTCGTGCATTTGAACCTTTTTATCGGGGAAGGCCTCGCACAGCACCTCGCCCACCTGACGATTGATGTCAATCGAGGTGAGCTCATAGTCGGTATTGGAGCGCTTGGCGTGCACCTTAAACGAATCGAAGGAACCAAACTCGCGCAGCGCCTTCACGGCGGCGGCACAGTACTCCTGAGGGTCGCGATTGGTGTGATACGCCAAAGACACGCGAGCAACGCCGGGAACGGTGCGAATGACACGCGCCGCCTCGTCGGCCTGATGCTCGTTAAAGGTCACGAGGATATAACCGGAAATTCGAGACACGGCATTCACGGAAAAGGCGGCCAAGGCCGCCTTGATGTTATCCATGAGGATATGCTCAAAATGTGCGCGGTTCTTACCCTTCAGTCCAACCTCGTGATAGTGGACCAGGCAGACGCGAGCTGCCATTTAGGCTTCAGCAACCTTGTGGCCGAGCGCCTTCTCGTAACGGGCCTCGTCGTAAGAGATGTCGCCGTCGACAATCTCGTCCATAGCCATCGAGATGGTGTCGGCACCGGAAAGCCCGATGGTGATGTCATCGACATCCTGGACGGCAAGCACGCGGTTGTGCTGGCCACGCAGCATGCTATTGATGTCGCAGGCGCGCTTGGAGGCAAGCGAAGCGAGCAGGAAGCGGTTGTGATCGGTCTTCTCCAGAAGATCGTCAATGCAAGGCTTTACAACGGACACGGACCTCAGATCCTTTCATGCATATCGAGAACGCGAACGAGCTCATCGGTCGCGCGGTCGAGATCGTCATTTACCACGACGTCGTCGTAGCGGTCGGCAAGGGCAAGCTCATCGGCGGCGTTTGCCATACGCAGCTCAATCGTCTCGGGCGTCTCGGTACCGCGACCGACTAGACGCTCGCGGAGCACCTCAAGCGAAGGCGGCTTGATAAAGATCAGCACGGCCTCGGGGAAACGCTCCTTCACCTGCAGGGCGCCCTGGACATCGATCTCCAAAATCAGAGATGCGCCAGAGGCGAGCTTGGATGTGACCTCGCTCACCAACGTGCCGTAGCAGTTACCGTGGACCTCGGCCCACTCAACAAACTCACCGTTTGCCACGCGGCGGTCGAACTCCTCGCGCGTCAGAAAAAAGTAGTTGACGCCGTCGACCTCACCTTTGCGTGGTGCTCGCGTGGTAGCCGAAACCGTCAGGCCCAAGTTCGAGCGGCGCTCGCGCACACGAGTGACGAGCGTACCCTTCCCTGCGCCTGACGGTCCAGAAATCACAAAGAGCTTGGAATCCTGAGCGCTCACTTATTTGGTCAGCTGCTCGAGAAGCTGCTCGCGCTGACGGACGCCGAGGCCCTGGACGCGACGGGTAGCGGAGATACCGAGCTCCTCCATGATCTTGGCGGCCTTGGCCTTGCCATAACCAGGAAGAGACTCGATGAGGGTGGAAACCTTCATGCGGGAAGCGATGGGGTCATCGGAGTTGAGCACGGACTCGAGGGACTTCTCGCCCTTCTTGATCTGCTCGCGAAGCTCAGCGCGGGCGTGACGTGCGGCAGCAGCCTTCTCAAGAGCCTGCTTACGCTGCTCATCGGTAAGCTGAGGGAGTGCCATTCGTACCTCCAAATAGTTGGGTTATATCTGATTCAATAATTGGCATTTTAGCACGTAGAACGTACAAAATGCCCAATCGCGGCTCCATAGGTTAGACGATACCCGCAAAAAGTGCAATATACTGCGCCCAAAGTTAAGCCCCTGACCTGCGATTCCACACAAAGGATGGGAAAGTTTACGCAGGCACAGGGGCTATTTTGTGCTAATGAAACCCAAAAGTGGTGACTTAGGGGAATCTTTTACGCGACGTTTTCGACCAGCTCAGCGACGATGGCGTCAAAGGCGGCAACCGGATCGTCGGCACCGGTGATGGGTCGGCCCACCACGATATGGCTCGCGCCGCGCTCGATAGCCTGGGAAGGCATCGCCACACGGGACTGGTCACCAAGGGCGGCACCCACAGGACGCACGCCCGGAGTCACGATCAGCGCGTCGGGGCCGAGCAACTCGCGCATGTCATGGGCCTCCATCGGCGAGCACACGATGCCGTCGATGCCGTTGGCCTGGGCAAGCTTTGCCAGACGGGCGGCTTCCTCGGCCACAGGCGACTCAACGCCGATTTCGGCCAGCGAATCCTGGTTCATGCTCGTGAGCACGGTGATGGCAACGAGCTTGGCGCGATCCTCGCGCGCCTCCTCGGCACCCTCGCGGCAGGCAGCGAGCATGGCGCCCGAACCCAAGCCGTGAACCGAGAGCAGGTCGGCACCGGCAAGCGAGGCCGAACGGGCGGCACCGCGAACCTGATGCGGAATATCATGGAACTTAAGGTCAAGGAAGACCTTAAAGCCCAGGTCCTTAAAGGTCTTGACGATCTCGGGGCCCTCAGCGTAATAGAGCGTCATACCAACCTTAAGCCAGGCGGCATGGCCCGAAAGCTCGTGGGCGAGCTCGAGCGCACGCTCACGATCGCAGTCGAGGGCGACGATTACGCGGTCGCGGGCATCGGTCTCTAGCATTCGAAAGCACCTACCAGCTCGTTGATGTCCTTTACGCCCTGGGACTCGGCCCAGGCCTCGAGCTCATGCGCGATCTTGAGCGAAGCGCACGGATCGACGAAGTTGGCCATGCCGACCGACACGCAGGTGGCACCGGCCAGGATAAACTCGGCCGCATCCTCGCCGGTCATGACACCGCCGACACCGTTGATGGGGATATCGACGGCCTGGGCGACCTCCCAGACCATGCGCACGGCGATGTGGTGGCACAGCGGGCCCGAAAGGCCGCCCTTGGGCTTTGCCACGCGGGACTTGCGGGTATGGACGTCGATGGCCATGCCCTGGATGGAGTTAATGACCGAAAGGCCGTCGGCGCCGGCGGCTTCGAGGGCCTTGGCGATCTCGGCGACGTTGACCGGCGCCATCTTCACGAACAGCGGCTTATCGGTCACCTTGCGGCAGGCAGCCATAACGGAAGAGGCGCCCTCGGGCGTGGAGCCCATGGCGGCACCGCCGGCGGCGATGTTGGGGCAGCTCACGTTGATCTCGTAGCCGGCAGCCCAGGGGCATAGCTCGACATACATCTCGAGCGCGCGCACAAACTCGTCAACGGAGTGGCCGGCAACCTGACAGATGACCTGGCAACCGTCCTTGGAGAGCTGCTCGAGCCACGGGCCGGACTCGCGGGCAAAGGCGGCCACGCCGGGGTTCTGAAGGCCCACGGAGTTGATCATACCGCCGGGGATCTCGGCCATGCGGGGCGCGGGGTTGCCGGGCCAGGGCTCGGCTGCGCAACCCTTGGTGGTGATGGCGCCCAGCTGGGAAACATCAAAGAAGTTCTGGAACTGCCAACCGTAACCAAAAGTACCGGCTGCGGTGTTGATGGGGTTCTGCATCTTGACGCCGCCAAAATCGACGGCCATGTTCACGGTACCCACTAGAAGACCACCACCTTGGAAGCATCGAACACGGGGCCGCACATGCAAGCGCCCTTCATACCGTCGACCGTCTCGACATTGCAGGTGTTGCAGGCGCCAAAGCCACAGCTCATCATGCGCTCGAGGGACACCTCGCAGTACGCACCGGCCTCGGCGGCAGCAGCGGCGACCTTCTTCATCATGACGGCGGGACCGCAGCTGGCGACGTAGTCGTAGCCGCCCTCGCCGAGCAGCTCGGCGGCAGGATCGGTGCAAAAACCGTGCGTGCCGAGCGAGCCGTCGTCGGTGCAAACGTTGACCGTGGCGCCCAGCGCGCGGAACTCATCGATGCCCACGGCCTTGGAAGCGGTGCCAAAACCCAGGCACACGTCGACGGCCACACCCTGCTCGGCAAGCTTGCCGGCAAGGCACAGCACGGGCGGAACACCGATGCCACCGGCGACGAGCAGGGCCTTCCTGGTGCCCTCGGGTACCATCCAGCCACGGCCACCGGGGCCCAGCAGGTTAGAGGTGGAGCCAGGGCCCATCTGGGACAAACGACGGGTATCGTCGCCCACGACGGCGTACCACAGCTCGACGGTGCCGGCCTCGGCGTCGGCGCGATAGAAGCTCAGGGGCACGCGAAGCAGCGAGGAAGCATCGCCGGGCACGGCAATGTTCACAAACTGGCCGGGCTTGAGCGCACTTGCAAGCTTGGGGGCCGAGATGACGAGCGAGAAGATGCCGTCGGCGATCTCCCGGTTCGAGACGACCTCGAAGTCGTGCATGCGTGCAGTGGAAGGTGTGGGCATAGACGCTCCAATCCCCCATGCGGTTGCATGGTCCAAACGAATAGAAAGCGCGGCACCGCAAGGGCGCCGCGCACAAAAGCGATAAGGCTATGCTAGCAGATGCAGCCGTCGGCAAGCGTCTGCTTACCGCCGACAAACACATCGGTGGCACGACCGGTGAGCGTGCGGCCGGCAAAACCGGAGTTCTCGGCGCGCGACTCGTAACCGTCCTCGCCAACCGTCCAGGTGGCGGACGCGTCGAACACGGTCAGGTCGGCAACGGAGCCCGCCTTGACCTGAACCTGGTCGAGGCCCAGGATCTCACGCGGCTTGATGGCCATGAGCTCGACCATACGGCCCATGCTCATCTTGCCCGTGTTGACCAGCTCGGTGAGTACGAGCGACAGCGAGGTCTCGAGGCCGATCATGCCAAAGGGCGCAAGCTCGAACTCGCGGGCCTTCTCCCACGGGGTGTGGGGAGCGTGATCGGTGACGATAACGTCGACGGTGCCGTCGATGACGCCCTGACGAATGGCCTCGGCATCCTCCTCGGTACGCAGCGGCGGGTTGACCTTGAGCGAAGTGTTGTAGGTCTCGTCCAGGTCGTTCTCGGTCAGGAACATGTGGTGCGGGGTGGCCTCGCAGGTAACCTGAACGCCAGCGGCCTTACCGGCACGCACGATCTCCAGACCATGGGCGGTGGAGATGTGCTGGATGTGCAGCTTGGCACCAGTCAGCTTGGCGATCTCGATGTCGCGGGCGATCTGGAGCTCCTCGCCGGCAGCCGGCCAACCCTCGAGAGCCAGACGGGTCGAGACCTTGCCCTCGTTGATCTGGCCGTGGCCGACCAGATCCTCGTCCTGGCAGTGGCTCATAAAGACCTTGCCGAACATCTTGCCGTAGTCCATGCAGCGACGGAGCATGCCCGCGCCCTGCACGCCGCGACCGTCGTCGGTGAAGGCGACGGCGCCGTGGGCGACCATATCGCCCATCTCGGACATGGCCTCGCCCTTAAGACCGCGGGTCATGGCGCCCGACGGATAGACGCGGCAGTGACCGACCTCGGCAGCACGGGACTTGACGAACTCCACGACGGTGCCGTTATCGGTGACGGGATCGGTGTTGGGCATGGCGCACACGCCGGTAAAGCCGCCCTTGGCAGCTGCGCGGGTGCCGCTCTCGATGTCCTCTTTGACCTCGTAGCCGGGCTCGCGAAGGTGAACGTGCATATCCACCAGGCCAGGGACGAGGTACTTGCCGGAAAGGTCGCGGACCTCGGCTCCCTCGACGGCGAGATTCTCGCCGACCTCGGCGATCTTGTCGCCGTCAATCAGGACGTCAACGACACCGTCAAGCTCGACGGACGGGTCGACGACGTGGGCATTCTTAAGAAGCAAGGCCATTATCGGCACCTCCAAGCAGCAGATACAGGATAGCCATACGCACGCAGATACCGGCGTAGACCTGCTCCAGGATGACGGAGCGTTGCGGGTGGTCGGCCATATAGGAGTCGAACTCGACACCGCGGTTGATGGGGCCCGGGTGGCAGATGATCGCGTCGGGCTTCATGAGCTTCTCGCGGTCCTTGGTCAGGCCGAAGAGCTTGTGGTACTCGCGAATCGTGGGGAACGGGGCACCCTCGAGGCGCTCCTGCTGCACGCGCAGCATGTAGACGACGTCCAGCTCGGGCAGGACGGAATCGAGGTCGCTCGTCACGTGGTCGCAGCCCAGAACCTCGGGCGCCGGCGGCAGCAGCGTGCCGGGGGCGACGGCGTAGGTCTCGCAGCCCATGATCTTCAACGCGGGGATCAGCGAGCCGCAAACGCGGGAGTGGGAGATGTCGCCGACGACGGCGACCTTCAGACCGTGGAAGTTACCCTTGTGCTCCCAGATGGTATACAGGTCGAGCAGAGCCTGCGTGGGGTGGTTGTGCTTGCCGTCACCGGCGCAGATGACGCTCGCGGGCGAGTTCTGCGTGACGATGTAGGGCGCGCCGGCGTGCTTATCACGCACGACGATGCAGTCGATCTTATAGGCGTTGAGGGTCTCGACGGTGTCGACGAGGCTCTCGCCCTTGACCGTGGAGGTCGAGGAGCCGCCAAAGTTGAGGCTGTCGGCCGAAAGACGCTTCTCGGCGAGCTCGAAGGAGCTACGGGTGCGCGTCGAGGGCTCGTTGAACATGTTGACGATGGTCTTACCCTTGAGCGTGGGGACCTTCTTGATCGCACGCTCGTTGACCTCGGAGAACGCCTTGGCGGTCTCGAGGATGAGCTTGATGTCCTCTTCGGAGTACTCGGTAATGTCGATCAGGTGCTTATGGTTGAACGCCACGGTACTACTCACCTCCCAGCGGCGCAGAACCCACGTGGGAGCCCGGCGCGACGTCGTTGATCTCGACGGCGGTGTGGCCGTCGACTTCCTTCATATATAGATGCACGTTCTCCTCATGCGACGAGGGAACGTTCTTGCCGACAAAGTCCGGCGAGATGGGGAGCTCGCGGTGGCCGCGGTCAACGAGGACTGCCAACTCAATGCGACTCGGACGGCCCAGGTCCATGACGGCGTCGAGAGCGGCGCGGATGGTACGGCCTGTATACAGGATGTCGTCCACCAGCACGACGCGCTTGCCGTCGACGCTAAAGGGAATGTTGGTGGCGTGGATCGCGGGAGCGAAATTGGTCGCATAGTCATCGCGGTAGAAGCTGATGTCCAGGCTGCCGAGCGGAACTTCGACGCCCTCGATCTCCTTGATCTCCTCGGCGAGCTTCTTTGCCAGAAGGTCGCCGCGCGTGACGATGCCGACCAGAGCGAGGTCTTCACAGCCCTCGTTGCGCTCGAGAATCTCGTGCGCGATGCGGGTCATCGCTCGATTGACGGCGGTCTCGTCCATGATGACCGCCTTGGGGGAAGTCGTGCCCATCGATCTCCTTCCTCACATGTCTTGACTGCTGACACAGTCAAAAAAATAGATGCCCGACCGCTTAAAGCGGACCAGACACCCACAGGAAGGGCTGCTCTTTGGCAGCTATGTAATTCCATGTGGGTATCTCGTACCCCTTTAATGGTCAAGGGATAGTGTAGCCAACCTCGAGCTTAATTGCGAGCATAAATACAGAGCAATCCGTAAACGGAGCCCAATGCTCCATAAACCTATATATATTTGTGGGACGAGCTTGAAAACGCACGCACGAGCTGGCATAATCCCCTCTGCTGCACGCAAATCGGATCTACGTCCAGGGCCGTGGCGTGGGCACTATCGCCAAAAGAGGAATATCTCTGTGTAGATTGCGCACAGGGAGCGACTTCTGTGCTATAGTTCAGGCTTGTTTGTTAACGCGACATGTTCGTTTGTCGCCCAAGGAGGGTCAGTTATGTCCAAAGTTTGCGAAGTTTGCGGTAAGCACCCCGTTGCCGGTCGCTCCATCAGCCACTCTCACCGCGTCACCAACCGTAAGTTCCGCCCCAACATCCAGCGCGTCTACGTCGTCGTCGATGGTCACCGTCGCAAGATGAACGTTTGCTCCACCTGCCTCAAGTCCGGCAAGGTTGCGCGCTCCTAAATAAGGTCTTACCAACAAGTACCTCGGACTCTCCGGGTCAAAGACCTCGCGTTCATATAGAACTTACCAAAGGCGTCCTCCCCTACGGAGGGCGCCTTTTTGCACTCATTGGGGACAGGCTTACATGAGTGCTTTCACGCATTGGGGACAGACGTGACGTACACATGCGGCGCCATGATCAGGTCCTGCCCAGCCTCACGCAGCCTCCCTCCAGCCCACAGTGGCCTTGGTCACGCTTGTAGCGCCAATGCCGGTGATACGGGCAATTTGCTTGACCGTGAGATGTGCCCGCCTGAGCCTCAGCAGACAGGCATCGCGATCGGGGCGTGGCAGGGCCTTGAGCAGCGCAGGATCTATGCTCGGCAGGACTTCGTGCGCAATGGAAAGGGCCTCCTCATCGGGGATCCGCCGGCGTGGAAGAACCTCCACTGACCAAGTGCGCCCGGCAACTTCCTCGAGATGCTCGCAATAGCAACGGGAGCCTCCGACGATATCGAGCATAGGAGCCGCGTCACAGATGTCAAAGGGATCATAGCCCAGCTGATATGCCTTGTAGCTTGACCAGCGGTACGCCTCGAGCGAGTCAAGCGCACCCTTCACAGGATTGAGATGGATATAATCGAGTAGCTGCACCGCCTGTGTGTCCGACTCGACCGCGACCCGCGAATAGCGATTGTCAAACAAATGCCCCGTTCTCCCCGTTTTCCCGTTGAAATACTTGGCATACGCCGTCAGTGCGCACTGCATTGCCTTTGAAAGGTTGTCAAATGGGTCATCAACCATCAAATGGAAGTGGTTGTCCATAAGGCACCAAGCCAACACTGCCACTTTATGGCGTGCAAACCTGTCCGAGATGTCCGATAAGAAACGATATCGGTCAGAGTCATCTTCAAAAATAATCTGTTTGGAGTTGCCACGGTCAAAGACGTGGTAATAGCCGGTGAGCGAAACGGCGCGGGCGCATCGGGGCATAATCTCTCCTTTCAAAACTGAACAGGCAACACCTAAAAGGAGAGAAGGAACGCGAAATGCTGAGCCTGTAACCTATTTATATCCAATGAGCGGCAAAAACAGGTTCAGAACGGCAAAATGGCAAAACGATGTCTGTCCCAAATGAGTGAAAGCACTCATGTAAGTCTGTCCCCAATGAGCGAGGCGATGCAGCAGGCAGATAGTTTTAGTTAAAACGCTTCAGTTTATTGAAGCGTTTTAGTGTGCCTTTTACAGGAATCTTACCGTTCGCCGAATAATTTCTTGCTATCATGCAAGGCGTAGGGTAAATCTCCGATCGCAAGGAGACACAAATGGTGAAAAAGTCACCGGAAAACACTACTCCCGCAATTGTGGACAACGTAGAGGCGCTTGAGGCCAAGCTCGCTCAGATGCGAGAGGCCCAGGCGCTTTTTGCTACGTACACGCAGGAGCAGGTCGACAAGATCTTCTATGAGGCCGCCATGGCCGCCAACAAGGCTCGTATCCCGTTGGCGAAGATGGCCATCGAGGAGACCGGCCGCGGCGTTCTTGAGGACAAGGTCATCAAGAACCACTACGCCGCAGAGTACATCTACAACGCTTACAAGAACACCAAGACCTGTGGTGTCCTGGAGCGCGACGAGGCTTACGGCATCACCAAGATCGCCGAGCCCATCGGCATCGTGGGCGCCGTCATCCCGACGACCAACCCCACCTCCACCGCGATCTTCAAGACGCTGATCTGCCTGAAGACCCGCAACGCCATCATCATCTCCCCGCACCCGGCTGCCGCCAAGTGCACCATCGCCGCCGCCAAGCTCGTGCTTGACGCCGCCGTCAAGGCCGGCGCCCCCGAGGGCATCATCGGCTGGGTCGATGTCCCCTCCATCGAGCTGACTAACATGGTCATGCGCGACGTCGACATCATCCTCGCCACCGGTGGCCCGGGCATGGTCAAGGCCGCTTACTCCTCGGGCAAGCCCGCCCTGGGCGTTGGCGCCGGTAACACCCCGGTCGTCATCGACGACACCGCCGACGTGCTGCTCGCCGTCAACTCCATCATCCACTCCAAGACCTTCGACAACGGCATGATCTGCGCTTCCGAGCAGTCCGTGACCGTCATCGACAGCATCTATGACCAGGTTAAGGCCGAGTTCCAGAAGCGCGGCTGCTACTTCGTCAAGCAGGGTGCCGAGATGGAGGCCCTGCGTGCCGCCATGTTCAAGAACGGCGCTCTCGATCACCGCATCCCCGGCATGGCCGCTGCCAAGATCGCCGAGCTCGCCGGCATCGAGGTTCCCGCCAAGACCAAGATCCTGATCGCCGAGGTCACCTCCACCGACCCCGCCAAGGAGGAGTTCTCCCACGAGAAGCTCTCCCCGGTCCTGGCCATGTACCACGCCAAGGACTTCCAGGAGGCCGTCGACAAGGCCGAGCACCTCGTGCTCGCCGGTGGCCCGGGCCACACCGCCTCTCTGTACGTGCACCCCGCCCAGGCCGAGAAGATCAGCCTGTTCGAGCACGTCATGAAGGCCTGCCGTATCGTCATCAACACCCCGTCCTCGCACGGCGGCATCGGTGACCTGTACAACTTTGGCATGAAGCCGTCTCTGACCCTGGGCTGCGGCTCCTGGGGCGGCAACTCCGTCTCCGAGAACGTTGGGGTGAAGCACTTGATCAACGTTAAGACTGTGGCCGAGCGCCGTGAGAACATGCTGTGGTTCCGCGCTCCCGAGAAGGTCTACTTCAAGAAGGGTTCCACGCCCGTCGCCCTCGACGAGCTGGGCAACGTCATGGGCAAGAAGCGCGCCTTCATCGTCACCGACCAGTTCCTCTTCAAGAATGGCAACACCCGCGCCATCGAGGCCAAGCTCGACGAGATGGGCATCGCCCACGACTGCTTCTATGACGTCGAGCCCGATCCGTCGCTGCAGTGCGCACGTCGCGGCGCCAAGCAGATGGCCCTCTTTGAGCCGGACGTCATCATCGCCGTCGGCGGTGGCTCCGCTATGGACGCCGGCAAGATCATGTGGATGATGTACGAGCACCCCGAGTGCAAGTTTGAGGACATGGCCATGGACTTCATGGACATCCGCAAGCGTATCTTCACCTTCCCCGAGATGGGCAAGAAGGCCTACTTCGTCGCCGTCCCGACCTCTTCGGGTACCGGCTCCGAGTGCACGCCGTTCGCCATCATCACCGACAAGGAGACCGGCATCAAGTGGCCGCTCGCCGACTACGCGCTGCTCCCCAACATGGCTATCGTCGACGCCGACAACTGCATGACCGCCCCGCGCGGCCTGACCGCTGCCTCCGGCATCGACGTCATGACCCACGCCATCGAGTCCTACGTCTCCATCATGGCTTCCGACTACACCAAGGGCCTCTCCGAGCGCGCTGCCAAGCTCGTCTTCGAGAACCTGCCCTCCAGCTTCACGAACGGCGCCAAGGATCCGCATGCCCGCGAGGAGATGCACAACGCCTCCTGCATGGCCGGTATGGCCTTCGCCAACGCCTTCCTGGGCCTCAACCACTCCATGGCCCACAAGCTCGGCGCCTTCCATCACCTGCCCCACGGCCTCGCCAACGCCGTCATCCTGACTCGCGTCATGCGCTACAACGCCGCCGAGGCCCCCGTCAAGATGGGCACCTTCTCCCAGTATCCTTACCCCAACGCGCTGCACAACTACGCCGAGATGGCCAAGTACTGCGGCATCGAGGGCAAGGACGACAAGGAGGTCTTCGAGAACTTCATCACGAAGCTCGAGGAGCTCAAGGACTTCATCGGCGTCAAGAAGACCATCGCCGACTACGGTGTTGACGAGCAGTACTTCCTCGACACCCTCGACGAGATGACCGAGCAGGCATTCAACGACCAGTGCACCGGCGCCAACCCGCGCTACCCGCTCATGAGCGAGATCAAGGAGCTCTACCTGGACGCCTACTACGGCCGCGAGCCCCAGGATTACGCCGTCTGCTAGTTTTAGCACGGTTTTTAACGGCGGGGGTGCACGGGTGTTTCACACACCCCCGCCGTCGCTTCTATCGCATCGTTGAAAGGATGCAACCATGCTGCTACCCGATTCCAAGACCGAGCTCGTCCGCCGTGGCAACAAGGTCGTTTACGACCTGGGCGACAAGATTGTCAAGGTCTTTAACGAGACCAAGCCTGTCTCCGACGTGTTCAACGAGGCTTTGAATCTTGCCCGCATCAATGAGTGCGGCATCCGCAGCCCCAAGGCGCTCGAGGTTTCCCAGCTCGAGAACGCCAACGGCTGGGCGCTCGTGACCGAGAAGGTTCCGGGCACCACCCTTGCCGAGAAGATGACTGCCGAGCCCCAGCGCTTTGGTGAGTACCTCGAGATGTTCGTCGACCTCCAGACCGAGATCCACGGCTACACCTCCCCGCTGCTCAACCGTCAGCGCGACAAGTACGCCCGCATGATCGACAGCCTTGATCAGCTCAATGCCACCACGCGCTACAACCTTCAGGAGCGTCTGGACGGCATGACCAAGGAGTTCAAGGTCTGCCACGGCGACTTCAACCCCTCCAACGTCATCGTCGGCGACGACGGCCAGCTCTATGTGTGCGACTGGGCACACGCCACCCAGGGCTCCCCTGCTGCCGACGTTGCCACCACCTACCTGCTCTTTGCCCTCAACAGCAAGGATCAGGCTGAGGCCTACCTGGAGCTCTACTGCGACCGCGCCGACATGCCCATGCAGGTCGTGCGTCAGTGGACGAGCATCGTCGCCGCTTCCGAGCTCGCTCGTAAGCGCAACGTGAACGATGAGTTCCTGAAGAACTGGATCGACGTCGTCGATTATCAGTAATATCTGAGCGATTTATTTCGCATCGGAGGCACAAGGAAAACCCCGCAGCTCGCATGGGCTGTGGGGTTTTCCTTTTAGATATCGAGGATGCCACAAGATAAAAGGACGGCCCCGCATCTCCCCGATCTGGAGAAATGCGGGGCCGTACCGTATATCGAACTACAAGCGAAATCGTCGATTAACGGCGTGCTGCCTTCACAAGCTCGGCGACCTTGGCGACGACCTCGTCGATCGCCACATCCTCGCGCTCACCCGTGGCACGGTCCTTGAGCTCAACGGTGCCATTCTTAAGGCCACGCTTACCCAGAACGACCTGATACGGGAAGCCCATAAGGTCGTTGTCGGCAAACTTAAAGCCGGGACGCTCGTCGCGGTCGTCGACGACAACCTCGATACCCTCGGCGCACAGGCCATCAACGATCTGCTCGCAGACGGTAGCGCACTCCTCCTTCTTGGGATCGAGCGGAATCACCGCGACCTCGTACGGGGCAACGGAGACCGGCCAGACGATACCGTGCTCGTCGTTGTGCTGCTCCACGACGGCAGCGAGCGAGCGGGACACACCAACGCCGTAGCAGCCCATGATGAGCGGCTTCTCCTTGCCGTCCTCGTCCATAAAGGTGGCACCCATGGCCTCGGAATACTTGGTGCCCAGCTGGAAGACCTGAGAGACCTCGATGCCGCGGGCAGCGGAGAGCGGCTTGCCGCAGTGCGGGCAGGGGTCGCCGGCGACAACGGTGACCAGATCGGCCCACTCATCGACGGTAAAGTCGCGCTCGGGGCAGGCACCGGTAAAGTGATAATCGACCTCGTTGGCACCGCAGGCCCACTGTTTGGACTCGCGCAGGCTCTCGTCGCAGACCAGACGAATGCCATCGGGCAGGTTAACCGGTCCGATAAAGCCCTTGTGCAGACCGTTCACCTGAAGCTCCTCGTCGGTCATCATGCGATAGCCCTTGCCAAAGACGTGCTCGGCCTTGCAATCGTTGAGCTCGTGATCGCCCGGAACAATGGCCACGACCGGCTTGCCCTCGGCGTCGATGAGTGCCAGCGACTTGCGCGTGCCGTTCTCGGGGAACCCAAAGAACTTAGCAACAGCCTCAATGGTGCCCATGCCCGGAGTCTCAACCTTGGTGAGCGTACCGTCACCAGGACCCTCGGTCACGACGACCTTGGTGCTTGCAGCCTCGTCATCGGCAGCGAAGCCGCAATCGTCGCAGTAGACGAGCGAAGCCTCGCCGGCGTCAGCCAAAGCCATGTACTCGACGGAGGTATCGCCACCGATCTCGCCAGAATCGGCGACGACGGGCAGAGCCTTGATGTAGCAGCGCTCGCAGATATTGGCGTACGCCTGCTTCATCTTGTCGTACTCCTCCTGCAGGCTCTCCTGCGTGGCGGAGAAGCTGTAGGCGTCCTTCATGATGAACTCGCGGCCGCGCATCAGGCCAAAGCGGGGACGGAACTCGTCGCGGAACTTATCCTGGATGTGATAGAGATTCACCGGCAGCTGCTTGTAAGAACGCAGCTCATTGCGCACCAGGGCGGTGACGGTCTCCTCGTGCGTGGGGCCGAGCACGAACTCGCGGCCGTGACGGTCATCAAAGCGTACGAGCTCCTTACCGTAGGCATCGATGCGGCCGGACTCACGCCATAGCTCAGCGTCGACCATGATGGGCATCATGAGCTCCTGGGCGCCGGCAGCATCCATCTCGTCGCGCACGATGTTCTCGATCTTGCGAATCGAGCGCCACGCGAGCGGCAGATAGGAATACAGACCGGCGGCCTCCTTGCGAATCATACCGGCACGGAGCAGCAGTCGATGGCTCGCAAGTTCGGCGTCGGCCGGATCCTCTTTGAGCGTCGGAGCATACAGCTTAGACATATACATTGCTCGGGTCATTTATTTCTCCTCAATAAGCTTGTCGACCTCGGCCATAAGCGCGTCGACAATTTGGTCCTCAGCTACTTTACCAATGATCTGGCCGTGCGAAAAGAGCAGGCCCTGACCTCGTCCGCAGGCAACGCCCAAGTCGGCATCAGAAGCCTCGCCGGGGCCATTGACCGCACATCCCATCACGGCGATCGAAAGCGGCGCGGAGTAGTTCTTAAGCCGCTCGGTGACCTCCTCAGCGATGGGAATCAGGTTGACCTGGCAGCGAGCGCACGTGGGGCACGAGACAATCTCGGGACCACGGCGACGCAGACCCAGCGACTGCAAAATTCCCCAGGCGACAGGCGGCTCCTCGACCGGATCGGCCGTAAGCGAGACGCGCATAGTATCGCCAATGCCCTCAGAAAGCAGAATACCCAGGCCCACAGAGCTCTTAATGGTGCCCTGGAGCTTGGTTCCGGCCTCCGTCACGCCCAAATGAAGCGGAACATGGGGGATTTCGCGCGACAGGGCACGATAGGTGTCAAGCGTCGTGGACACGCTATGAGCCTTGGCGGAAAGAACGATATTGGTAAAACCGCGGTCCTCAAAATGTTTGACGAAACGCTCGCTCGACATTACGAGCTTTTCGGGCTGCGAAAGGTCATCGCGCTCGGCGATATCCTGCTCAAGCGAGCCTGCGTTCACGCCAATGCGAATCGCGCACCCAGCGGCGCCAGCGGCATCGATCACGGCATCGACCTTGGCCCAATCGCCGATGTTGCCGGGATTGATGCGGAGCTTGGCAGCACCGGCCTCCACAGCGCCGATGGCGAGCTTATGGTTAAAGTGAATATCGGCGACGATCGGCACCGGAGACTCAGCACAGATGGTGCGGAAACCCTCAAGCGCGGCCTCGGTGGGCACACTCACACGCACGATATCGCAGCCAGCTTGCGCCAACGCGCACACTTGCGCAAGCGTTGCCTGGGCATCAGCGGTATCGGTGCAGGTCATGGATTGGACCACCACCGGCGCGCCGCCACCGATCTGCACACCGCCCACATGCACGGGGCGCGTCAACTCGCGAGGCAAAGGATGGGATAAAGACAATCCAAACACTCCCCTACAGGATAAATCGAAGGACGTCGGAACGAAGCATATAGACAAACAGCAGCGCAAAGAGCGCGATGCCCACATAGCTCACAATCGTCTGGACCTTGAGCGGAAGCTCGCGGCCAACAATCTTTTGAATGATCTCGATGACCAGCTTGCCGCCATCGAGTGGTGGGATGGGCAGCAGGTTCATAAAGCCAAGCGAGAACGAAATGAGGGCGGCAAACGAAAGGAACGTGGCAGGACCGGCAGCAGCAGCCTGTGAGGACATAACGCTAATACCCACGATCGAAGAAGACTGATCGAGAATCTCCATCGTATGCTGCGGCTGGAGCAGGCGCATCACGCCCTCCGCTGTCTGCACGACATAGGAGAACGAAAGTCGAGCCGACGTGATGGGGTCTAAACGGACCACCTGCGTAGAGGCATACACACCTAGGCGCTCGTCCTCTTTGAGCGCAACCGCGGTCGAATGCTGCTTGCCGTCACGCTCGTACTCGATGGCGATATCGTCCTTACCGGCAGCCTTACCGATGGCATCGTAAACATCCATCCAGGTAGAGCACGATACTCCGTCAACCGAAAGGATCGCGTCGCCGCCCTCGATACCCGCCTTGGCGGCAATAGACCCCTCGTCAACCTGACCGATCACGTTGGTATCCATCGGCACGGTGACACCCGCAATAGAGTAGATGCTCATAAGCAGCAAAAAGCCCGTCAGGATATTGACGAGAATGCCCGCGAGCAGCATAAAGGCGCGCTTGAGAAAGCCCTGGCCAAGATAGGTGTGCGAACGCTCTTGTGCAAGGAACTCGGCCTCGCCGCACGGCAGCTCCCACACATCGCCCTCGGCAGTTGAATGTTCGCGATCGAAACGGCGGCCGTCAAAGGTAGTGTAACCCGCCGCATCTCGCGGCAGCGTCTGATACTTGGTGGGATAGTAGCTCGGCAAGGGCTTCTCCCCTTCCTCATACCAGGGTGCGATGGAACCCCAGCCCAGCAACAGGGCGCATGCCTCGAGCACATCCTCCTCGGAAAGCTCAAGCTCGACAGCAAGGTCGGCCACGGTCACGCGACCATGACGATAGATAGCCGCGAGCACGCGATCGGCGCACGAGACGTCGGTCGGATCCATACCGCAGATGGCAGCGTAGCCACCCAGCAGCAGCGGGGTCACGCCAAACTTGGTTCCAATGCGACGTGACGTGTAATGGATGTCAAAGCGACACGGCAGGCCCAAAAAGAACTCGGTCACACGGACGCCGCAGGCACGCGCCGCCAAAAAGTGGCCGCCCTCGTGCAAAAACACAAGGACGGAAAGCATCAGCAGGCCCCAAAAGACCGATGAGAGAACGCTCAGAACAGTATCCATAAAACGAAAAAGCAATCCTTATGGGTTAGGAACGGGTTGCGGCGAGCACCTGCGCAGCCTTTTCACGCGCCCATGCATCGATGTCGTGAAGTTGCTCAAACGAATCGACCGCCTGCATATCGTGGGAATCCATGCAGGATTCCACAATGCGATCGATATCGGTAAAGCTGCAGCCATCGTGCAGGAAGGCATCGACGGCGACCTCGTTGGCGGCATTGAGCACGCACGGCATGGTGCCACCCGTCTTGCCGGCACGTTCGGCCAGTGCCAGACAGCGGAAGGTATCCATGTCGGCAGCATCAAACGTGAGCTGCCCCAGCTCGCGGAAATCGATACGAGGCGCCGGGGTATCCCAACGCTCGGGATACGAGAACGCGAACTGGATGGGAATACGCATGTCGGAAGCACCGAGATGCGCCATCACGGAGCCGTCGGCGAACTCGACCATAGAGTGAATCTTGGACTGACGCTGCACGACCACGTTAATGAAATCGAGGTCGCAGTTAAACAGATGCATGGCCTCAATGCGCTCCAGGCCCTTGTTCATGAGGGTGGCGGAGTCGATGGTGATCTTGGCACCCATGGCCCACGTGGGATGTGCGAGGGCATCGGCACGCGTCACGCGGTCGAGCTCGTCGCGGGTGCGGCCAAAGAACGGACCGCCCGAGCAGGTGAGCCAAATACAATGAGCCTCGCGTGGGTTCTCCCCCAGATAGCACTGGTAGATGGCGGAGTGCTCAGAGTCGACTGGAATAAGCTGGCCCGGTTGCGCCAACGGCATAAGCAAGTCGCCGCCGACGACGAGGGACTCCTTGTTGGCAAGGGCAAGACGCTTATTCGAGGTCAAGGCCGCATGGCTCGCCTCGAGACCGGCGGCGCCCACAATAGCGACGAGCACGCAGTCGACATCGTCGCGACGCGCGAGCTCGCAAACCGCCTGCGCGCCAACGCCGAGCTTCGTTCCCTCGGGCAACTCCTGCAGCACGGCGTCATCGCCATGAGCGACATCGGCCACGGCAACCGCCGGAACCGAGAACTCGCGGGCAGCGGCAACGAGCTCGGAGGTACTGGAGTTAACGGACAGCGCCGTCACCTGCAGGCGATCGGCATGCTGGCGGCACACATCGAGCGCCTGGGTGCCGATAGAGCCCGTACAACCCAGGATGGCAACACGGAGACGTCCATCGGGGCCATACGTCGTCTGGAAGGACATTACAGCACGCCTCCGATCATCAAAAGCAGCTGCGCGGTAATGCAGCCAAAGATAAGCGAATCGCTACGATCGAGCATGCCGCCGTGGCCCGGGATAAGGTTACCGGAATCCTTAACGCCCACACCGCGCTTGATGCGCGACTCGATGAGGTCTCCGATAACGCCCAGGACGGACACGACCACGCCGCACAGCAACGCATAGGGCAGGCTGAGCTTGTAGAAGTGCGTCGCCCACAGGATGAGCCAAATCAAAACCGAGCCCAGGATGCCGCCGACAAACCCCTCCCAGCTCTTTTTGGGAGAGATCTTGGGAACCATCTTGTGCTTGCCGATACGGCTACCCACGATGTAGGCAAACGAATCGGAGACCCAAAGGGACGCGCAAACGCCCACCGAAAGCAGGGCGCCGGCAAAACCGGGCACGGCATCGCGCAGCAGTACGATAGCCGACAGCATAAAGCCAGTGTAGATGGGACCCATGAGCGTCACGGCCACATCAGAGATGCGGGTACGCGGCGACCAAACATACCAAATGCCCACAGCGAGCATCAGGGCAAAAAGCAGGGCATTCAGCAACATCGAATCGCCCAACGCCGACAGCGGAAAGAGTACGGCGGCAGCGATACCCATGCGCTCGTTAGCCATCTTGCCATCGAGCCTCGTCATACGGAAAAACTCATAGCAGCACAGGCCGCTCATGACAGAAACAAAGATGGCCGTGGGCACAATACCCAAAACCAGGCACAGGATAAAGACAACGGCATAGACGATACCGGCGGCGGCACGGGTGATAAAGCCGGCAAGCCACGAACCGGTGCCATTCTTCGCTGCGGGCGCTCCCGCAGCGACAGCCTTGCGCTCAGATGTCTTGGGAGCAATTGCCTTGGGACGATCGGACACGATTAAGCCTCCTCGGTCTTGCTCAGACCACCAAACCTACGGTCACGGCCCTGATAGGCCAAAATGGCGTCGACAAGGCCCCAACGATCAAAGTCGGGCCAATAGGTATCGGTGACGTAGAACTCGGAATAAGCCACCTGCCACAGCAGATAGTTCGAAAGGCGCAGCTCACCAGAGGTGCGAATCACAAGCTCAGGATCGGGAAGACCGGCGGTATAAAGGTGAGAAGCCACCATGTCGTCATCAATTGCGGCAGGATCAATCTTACCGGCGGCAACGTCGAGCGCGATCTGACGGACAGCGCAGGTAATCTCGGCACGCGCGCCGTAGTTGACAGCAAGCGCCAGCGTCATACCGGTGTGATCGGCGCACTCGGCAAGACCGCGTTCAAAAACGTCGCGGGTCTTCTTGGGCAGCGCGGAAATATCACCCAAAAAGACAACGCGCACGTTTTCGCGCTTCAGAAGCGGCAACTCGTCGATGAACGTCTTGGCAAACAGGTGCATCAAGACGTTGACCTCATGCTGCGGGCGGTTCCAGTTTTCGGTAGAAAACGCATAGGCCGAAAGCACGTCGACGCCCAGGCGCACGCAGGCGGTAATGATCTCGCGCAGCGAGACGATACCCGCCTTGTGGCCCTCGGTGCGTGCAAGACCGCGCGACGTGGCCCAACGACCGTTGCCGTCCATGATGCACGAGATATGGTGCGGAATGTTATTGAGGTCAAGGTCGGAAAAACCGACGCCCGCAGGGGCGTCGGCAAAGTACTCGACCAGTTTATGCTCGTCGTATTGCACCTTAGATCTCCATGACCTCGGCTTCTTTTTCCTTCAGAAGCTCCTCGACCTTGGCGACATACTCATCGGTGTGCTTCTGGACCTTAGCCTGCTCGCGACGGACATCGTCCTCGGTGAGCTCCTCATCGCGCTCGAGCTTGTTGTTGAAGTCGCGACGGATGTTACGGATAGACACCTTGGCCTGCTCGGCGTACTCGCGGCACTCCTTGACGAGCTCGCGACGGCGCTCCTCAGTGGGAGCCGGGAACGGAAGACGAACGACGGTGCCATCGGAGTTGGGGGTAATACCCAGATCGGAAGCGCCGATGGCCTTGACGATAGCATTGATGAGTGCCTTATCCCACGGCTCGATGAGCAGCATGTGGGCCTCGGGGGTCTTGACGGCGGCAACCTGCGTGACCGGCGTGGGAACACCGTAATAATCGACGGTGATGTCGGACAGAATGTTGGCATTGGCGCGGCCGGTACGGACCTTGGAGAAGTTATGCTTGAGGGACTCGAGCGACTTGTCCATATGGGCGGTGATGTTCTCTGCCATGCTTAATCCTCCTGATAGACGAGCGTGCCGACGGGCTCACCCGAAAGCGCGCGCTTGACGGTGTCCTCGCCATCGATGTTGAGGACCAAAATCGGCATACGGTTGTCCTGGCACAGTGCCGTAGCCGTGGAATCCATAACCTGCAGACCGCGGACGAGAACCTCGTGATAGGTAATCTTGTCAAAACGGACGGCATCAGCGCACTTGACGGGATCCTTATCGTAGATACCGTCAACCTTGGTGGCTTTAATCAGAATCTCGGCGCCGATCTCACACGCACGAAGAGCCGCGGCGGTGTCGGTCGTAAAGTACGGATTGCCCGAACCGGCGGCAAAAATAACGACGTTGCCCTTGGAAAGGTGGTTGATGGCGCGACGGCGAATATAGGGCTCGCAGATCTCGTTCATCTGGATAGCGCTCATCACGCGGCAGGGAACATCGTTATGCTCGAAGGCATCCTGCAGGGCGAGCGCGTTCATAACGGTTGCCAGCATGCCCATGTAGTCGGCCTGAGCACGCTCCATGCCACCGGCAGCGCCTGCCATGCCGCGGAAAATATTGCCGCCGCCGACAACGACGCCGACCTCATGGCCAACGGCGAGCAGCTCCTTGACCTGCTTAGCAAGATGGTCGGTAACCTTGGGGTCGATGCCATATTGGCCGTCGCCCATCAGCGCTTCGCCGGAAAGCTTAAGAAGCACGCGTTTATATCGGATGTCGGACAAAGCGATCCTCCTTTAGATTGAACTCTCAACATTCTATCAAAGGCTCTAAGAAGAGCCATGAAAAAGCAGGCTGTGAGTAAAACCCACAGCCTGCTCATTACCAGCTACAAGAGCTTATTTACTCGCCACGGACCAGACGGTCAAAGGCAACGACGGTAATGGTGTCGCCGAGCTCCTTGGAGACCTGCTCAGCGTACTTCTTGATGGTGAGGGAGCTGTCCTTGATGAACTCCTGCTCGGTGAGCACGGACTGCTTGTAGAACTTCTCCAGACGGCCGACAGCCATCTTCTCCTGGATAGCCTCGGGCTTACCGGACTCGGCAGCCTGGGCCATGTAGATCTGCTTCTCGTGCTCGACGGTCTCGGCCGGAACCTGATCGCGGGTAGCGCAGATCGGGGCGACGGCGGCAACCTGAAGGGCAACGTCGTGAGCGAAGGTCTTGAAGGATTCAGCCTGAGCGGTCTCAGCCTTCTCGAAGGCGAACTCGACGAGGACGCCGATCTTACCACCCATGTGGATGTAAGAAGCGAGCGCGCCGTTCTCGGCCTTACGGGCAGCGAAGCGGGAGATCTTCATGTTCTCGCCCATGATGTGAATCATCTCGGTGAGCTCGGAGGAAACGGTCTCCTCGCCCATCGGCTTCTCGAGCAGAGCGTCGACGTCAGCAGGCTCGGTGGTAGCGACAACCTCAGCGACCTTGGAAGCAAAGCCGGTGAACTTGGCGTTAGAGCCAACGAAGTCGGTCTCGCAGGAGAGCTCGAGCAGAGCGCCGGTCTTGCCATCCTCGGAGACGAACGCGGCGACAGCGCCCTCGTTGGTCTCACGGCCAGCCTTCTTGGCAGCCTTGGCAAGGCCGTTCTTACGCAGAACGTCGACAGCGGCGTCCATGTCGCCGTCAGCCTCGACGAGAGCCTTCTTGCACTCCATCATCGGGGAGTCGGTCATCTCGCGGAGCTGCTTGACCATAGCGGCGGTAATCTGGGCCATTGTGGTTCCTTTCAAAGAGATGAAAAAGAATTAACTAAGACTGATTTACTCGGCCTTGGGCTCAGCGGCCATCTCGGCCTCGGAGACCTGCTCCTTGCCGGAGCCAGCGAGGCAGGCGTCAGCCATGAGCTCGCACATAAGGGTGACAGCGGAGATAGCGTCATCGTTGCAGGGGATGCCGTACTCGACCTCGTCGGGGTCGGAGTTGGTGTCGATCAGGGCGACGACGGGGATGTTCAGGCGCTGGGCCTCCTTGATGGCGTTCTCCTCGCGCTTGGTGTCGATGACGAAGAGAGCCTGGGGCAGACCCTTCATGTCGCGGGCGCCACCGAGGTTGGTCTGGAGCTTAGTGAGCTCCTTGCCGAGAACAGCCTGCTCCTTCTTGGGCAGAACAGCCATGCGGCCGTCCTCGACCATGGCCTCGAGCTCCTCCATGCGGTTGATGCGGGAGCGGATGGTGACGAAGTTGGTCAGCATACCGCCGAGCCAACGCTGGTTGATGTAAGGCATGTTGGCGCGCTCAGCAGCGTTCTTGACGGCCTCCTGAGCCTGCTTCTTGGTGCCGACGAACAGCACGTTGCCGCCCTTAGCGACGTTCTTGACGAAGGTATAGGCCTGGTCGGCGTCGAGGATGGTCTGCTTGAGGTCGAGGATGTAGATGCCGTTGCGCTCACCAAAGATGAACGGCTTCATCTTGGGGTTCCAGCGACGGGTCTGGTGACCGAAGTGGCAGCCGGCCTCGAGCAGGGTGCGGATATTAATCTTGGTAGCCATGTTAAACCTCCTGTGGTTTGCCTCCGCGCGGGGTCATCCTCCAAAACCAACCCGGACATGTGCTACCAAAGCCCGGGCACCACGGTATGAAGTAGCCGCGCGTGCGTGATAAAAACATGTTGCCGTGAAGCAACCCGATGAATGATAGCAGGAATGCTTCTTCCTGCCAACCCGCAATCAAAACCACACACCTGAGTGCGGCGCGGGACGTCCCAGCCACTATTCGCCGCGGGGATGGGCTTGAGCCACGGCACGCTTGAGCCGATCGGGCGTGAGATGCGTGTAGATTTGCGTCGTGGACAGGCTCGCATGACCCAGCAGCTCTTGAACCGAGCGCAGGTCCGCACCGCCCTCAAGCAAGTCGGTCGCAAAGGTATGGCGCATCGCATGCGGGGCGATGTCGGCCGGAATGCCGGCGAGCGTCGCCAGCGTATGGAACCGCCGCCGGAGCATGGCGGCGCTCATGCGATTGCCACGCGCCGATATAAGCAGCGGATGCGGCCCGGTAGCGAGGTCGCGGCGCTTTGCCCGAGCGAGCAACTCCGGCCTCCCCTCTTCAATATAGAGACGCGTCACATCGAGCGCACGACGATACAGAGGAACGATGCGCTCCTTGCTTCCCTTGCCCCACAGGCGCAGCGTGCGCTCGGACCATGAGATGGATTCCACATTGAGCGCCGCAAGCTCTGAGATGCGGGCACCCGAGGCATAGAGCAACTCGAGCATCGCCGCATCGCGCAGTCCCGCGGGTGTTGAGGTATCAGGCGTCTTGAGCAGCGCCTCGACCTGCTGGGTCGTAAGGACGCCCGGCAGGTCACGCGGCAGCTTGGGCGACGCGATCGCCGAGACCGCATCGCCCTCGACAATCCCCTCGGCAGCCATCCAGCGATAGAGAGATCGAATAGCCGACAGGTGCGCCGCAAGCGTTCGGGGAGCCACCTGCTCACGCGAAAGCTCGGCAAGATAGCGACGAATGGTGCGCACGTCGGCAGCGAAAGCATCGATATCCTCGCGCTCGCACCAGGCAGCGAAGCGCTCCAGCCTCGAGCCATAGGCCGTCACCGTGTTGGGAGAAAGTCCCTCGACGCGTGCGATATAGGCGATAAACGAGTCGACGGTGTCGTACAGGTCAAAGGCTATGACCGGTCGCCTCCAAACAAGTCGGAACGCGTGGCCAAGTAGGCATCGAGGGCCTCGAGCGCACGGTCCGCATAGGCCTGGTAGCGGTCGCGCTTGCTGCGGCGCTTACCATCTTCGAGTGGCGGCACCAGGCCAAAGTTGACATGCATAGGCTGATAGCCCACGGTGGCAGGATCGGTCGCATAGCCCACGAGCGCACCCAGGGCACCCACACGCGGCAACTCGACGCCCGCGGCACCGATAGCCTCGGCATAGGTGTTGAGCGCCGCGAGCAGACCTGTCGCCACGGCTTCCATGTATCCCTCGGTACCGGTGATCTGACCGGCCAGACGCACGCCGGTACCGGGCACGGCAAAGGTGCCATCGAGCACGTGCGGGGCGTCGACAAAGGTATTGCGGTGCATGACACCGTAGCGGAAGAACTCAGCGTTCTCCAGGCCCGGCACCATATGGAAGACGCGCTTCTGCTCGCCAAAGGTCAAGTTGGTCTGGAAGCCCACCAGGTTATAGGCGGTCTTCTCCTTGTTCTCGGCACGCAGCTGAATCGCCGCCCAGGGGCGACGTCCGGTACGCGGGTCGGTGAGGCCGACGGGCTTCATGGCGCCAAAGCGAATGGCGTCCTTGCCGGTGCGCGCAACTTCCTCGGCAGGCTGGCAGGCCTGGAACAGATCGCCGCCCTCAAAGTCTTTGAGCACCACGCGGTCGGCCGTGGTAAGCGCCTCGATAAAGGCCTCGTACTCTTCCTTGTTGAGCGGGGCATTGAGATAGTCGCCACTCCCCTGCTCCTCGTAGCGCGACTGCGAGAACAGCACGTCCATATCGAGCGTAGAGGCATCGACAATCGGGGCGGCCGCGTCAAAGAACGCCAGGGCGTCGCCACCGACAAGCTTCATGACCTCCTCGCTCAAGGCCGGCGAGCATAGGGGGCCAGCGGCGATAACCACATGGCCCTCGGGAATATGGGTGACCTCACCGTGAACGACCTCGATATTGGGGCGGGCGGCAACCTCGGCCTCGACGAGCTCGGAAAACTTGACGCGGTCGACCGCCAGGGCGCCGCCGGCGGGAACGGCCGCACGATGAGCGCAGTCGAGCAGCACCGAACCCATGCGCTCGAGCTCGGCCTTCAGCAGGCCGGCGGCGGAATCGGGACGGGTCGACTTAAACGAATTGGAGCAGACGAGCTCCGCCAAGTGATCGGTATGGTGGGCAGGAGAGCTCACCTGCGGACGCATCTCGCACAGCTTTACGGCGAACCCGCGATCTGCCAGCTGAATCGCACATTCGGATCCCGCCAGACCGCCACCGATAACCGTCACCTGATCAAACAGCATCTGCAAACACCTTTCTAATTGACACGTTTTCCATTGTGACCGAAGGGCGTCTGGGCGTGAAGGGCAAACTTGGAGGGCGCATACCTTCCATCCATCATGCGTTCGATGAGGCCCTCGAGTTCGAGCGAGCCCAGGAGCTTGAGCACGCCGACGGCATCGAGGGAAACGAGTGCGGCGATGTCATCGACCTTGAGCGGCGAGGCGATGAGCGCATGCATCACGGTCTGCTGCATGGGGTCCAGATCCGCGATACCGGGCGCATCGGGACGCGAATAGCGCAGGGTGCCGTATATGCGAGAAATAGCCATCTCGATGGACTCCTCATCGACAATGCAGCAGGCGCCGTTGGCGATAAGATAGTTGGTACCGCGCGACTCGGGAGACAAAATCGAACCCGGCACGGCAAGCAGCTCGCGCCCCAGGTCCATGGCGGCCTCGGCGGTAGAAAACGTCCCAGATGGCATGCCGGCCTCCGATACAAAGAGCGCCTGCGACAGCGCGGCGATCACGCGGTTGCGGCGCGGGAACGCAAACTTGCGCGGCCCCATGCCCCACGGTGAGATCGACACGACCGCACCACCCGTATCGATCGTGCGCGCGATAAGCCCCGCACTCGAGCGCGGATAGACCACGTCGGCGCCCGTACCCAACACCACGACATGCCTGCCTCCGGCGTTGACCGCGGCCCAACCTGACGCCTGGTCGCAGCCGACCGCGCCGCCCGAGACCACCGTCACCCCCGCCTCGACCGCAACTTTCGCGGCCAGCTCTGCCACGGCAAGGCCGTACGGCGAGGCCTTGCGAGCGCCGATAATGGAGAGCGCGGGCGTCGACAGTGCGGCGGGGTCACCACGCACATAAAGCGTCTGGGGAACATCAGAGAGCTCCAAAACGGTATCTGGATACAACGCATCACCGGGATGAAGCTCAAAAGTCTCCTCGGGCATTACTGGTCCCTCCGTCCCTGGTACATGGCGGCCTCGAGCACATGACCTTGCGTTACCCGCTCGCTTTCGGCGACATCGGCGATCGTGCGCGCGATGCGCACCAGGCGCACGATGCCGCGCCCCGTGAGATGCGTGCGCTTCGACAGGCCGAGCACGCATTTCTCGGCGGCCTCGTCGAGTGCAAAGGTCGACACGACACCGTCAATGGACCGTGACTCATCGTCCTCGGCGTCGGCATCCGCATCGTCCATACGGGACTCGCGCCAGGCGCGAAAAGCCCTACCGCGGACAACGTAGTCGCGAAGCTCGGCCGACGACATGCCCTCGGCGCCCTCGATAATCACCTGCGGATCGGGGCGGGTCACGTCGATCATCAGGTCGATACGGTCGGCCAAAGGACCGCGCAGCTTGGACCGATAGCGCTCGACCATCGATGCCGAGCAGCGACACGGAACCTCGCGATCGCCCAAAAAGCCGCAGGGGCAGGGATTGCTCGCCGCGAGCAGCTGAAAGCGCGAGGGAAACGTAAAGGCGCCGTCGACGCGCACGATCCTGACATAGCCGCGCTCGATAGGCTGCCTGAGCGTCTGCAGCACACCGGTGGGAAACTCGGCAAGCTCGTCCAAAAAGAGCACGCCGCCATGGGCAAGGCTGATCTCGCCCGGATGCACCGGGCGCCCTCCGCCAATAAGGCCCGCTGTCGAAATGCTGTGATGGGGGCTTCGAAACGGCCGATGCCCTGCAAGCAAGCCATCGATGTTCTCACCCAAGACCGAATGGATACACAGTGCCTCCTGCTGATCCTCAACGGAAAGCTCGGGCAAGATCCCCGTCATGCGACGCGCAAGCATGGTCTTGCCCGATCCCGGAGAGCCGATCATAAGCAAGCCCAGCTCCCCTGCCGCCGCAAGCGCTATGCCGCGCTTGGCGACCTCCTGCCCCAACACGTCGGCATAATCGAGTTCAGGCTCAAAGGTGGCCTCAACGCCCTCGGAATCCAGATAGTGCTGAGCCGCCTCGCCCATACCGCGGGCAAGCTGCGACAGATGATCGATAAAACCGCAGTCGACCCCCGCCAGCGGAACATGCTGGTCGGACCTGCCGGCGATAAAAGACAGCCCCATGTCACGAGCCAGCAGCTGGAACGCCACCTCGCCCTTGACGGGGAGCACCGTGCCATCCAAACCGAGCTCGCCGGCAATGAGGCAGCGGTCGAGATTATCGCGGGGAATCTGCCCGTCAGCTGCAAGCACCGCAATGGCTATCGGCAGGTCAAAACCGCTACCGGTCTTTCGGATATCGCCCGGCGCCAAATTGACCGTGATACCCGAGCGCGGGATCTCGAATCCGGCAGAGCGCATCGCGCAGCGAATGCGCCCGCGCGACTCCATGACCTCCATACTCGGGATCCCGAGCATCTGGATGCCCGGGATGCCGCCCGCAAGCGATACCTCGACCGTGACGGGAATCGCCTCGACGCCGCGGATACAGGCAGCGTGGACGGCGAAGGTCTCGAACGCCATCAGGACACCTGCCAATCGCACGCGTTGTACTGGTGCTCGATCTCGGCGATATGCCCGCCGCGAATGGTGACGCCCACGGCATCGAAGCGGATCGCTTTGAGCGGATAATGCTCCATGAGATAGCAGCTCGCGATGCGACGATAGCGTCGCTGCTTTTGGGCATTCACCGCTTCCTCGGGAAACACCCGCGTGTCGCAATCCAGCGCAACACGCCTTGTCTTGACCTCGGCCATCACCACCACATCGTCGAGCTCGTCGAGCAACACCAGGTCGGCCTCGCCCTCCGAGCATCGATAGCCTTGCTCCAGCAATGCATAGCCGCGCTCGTTAAAGTAGTCGATAGCGATGAGCTCGCCCAGCATACCGAGCTCGCGAGGACTGAGCCCCTTTATAAACTCGGGCGTGATCGACCCGCAATCGAGCTCCCCCTCTTCCCAACGCTCCTTGAGCTGCTGCGTCTTACTCAGTCTGCCTGCGGCACACATGGGGTCTCCTTTCCCGCTCTCTGCATTGCCTCGATAATGAGGGCAGGTTTCATGCGGGTAAGTACCGGAAGCAAACCAACAGCAAACCAAATGCCAACAAATGAGGGGCCGCGCGCAACAATAGCGTTGCACACGGCCCCTACCAGCAAGTTTATGAAACCCTTAAGGTCCCTGTCTCCACAATTGGCCTAAAAAAGGCGCTCAGTCTGCAGAAAGTTTCCGCAAAAGCTCACACGATGCAGCGGACAAAGTCCATGTTTGCGAATGGCCTCGATGTGCTCGGGGCTCGCATAGCCTTTCGATTCGGCCAAATGGTACTCGGGGTACTCGGCATCGTACTCGACCATCATCTCGTCACGCGTGACCTTGGCCATGATGGACGCCGCGGCGATACAGGCGATCTTGGCATCGCCCTTCACCACGTCGCGCTCGTTGGGAACGGCGCCCAGGGGGTTGCCGTCCATAAGCACGCAATCGGGCTCAAGCCCCGTATCGGCCACCGCACCCGCGACAGCGGCGCGAATGGCGCGGGCCATGCCCATCTCATCGATATCCGCAGGAGCGATATGGCAAAAGCCGATAGCAGTCGCCACCTCGGCAATCTTCACCGAGAGCAACTCGCGGCGCGCCGGCGTGAGCTTTTTGGAATCATTGATGCCCCAGATGCGCGGCTCCATCGGAAGGCACACGGCGCACACCGTCAAAGGACCGGCCACCGAGCCGCGACCCACCTCGTCGACACCCACGACCACGCCGTCACCGCCGAGCTCATGCATAAGCTCGTACATGCCGTTGACGCGCTCGCGCTCGGCAAGTTCCTTGGCATGGCGCTTAAGAGCGCGCTCGCAAGCCTTGATCACTTGCTGGCGCGGATCCTCACGATAATGCTCCACGAGGGCGGGGATCTCCTCAAACGTGGCGCTCGCCAGCTCGCCGGCAACCTGCGATGCCGAAACCGAGCTCGTCATGTTGGCCATATCGGGGCCTCCTTGCATGCAAATCAGATAAAAAGAAGGGCCACCCGAAGGTGACCCTTGTGTCCAAACGAGTGGACAGACGCTGCGATCTTCTTAGCGCTTCTCGGGGATGCGAGCAGCCTTGCCCACCTTGTCGCGGAGGTAGTACAGCTTGGCGCGACGGACGCGACCATGACGGACGACCTCGAGCTTGGCGATCTTGGGGCTGTGAAGCGGGAAGGTACGCTCAACACCGACACCGAAGGAAATCTTGCGGACGGTGAAGGTCTCGCGGGCACCGGCGCCGGCCATGCGGATGACGTCGCCCTGGAAGACCTGGATGCGCTCGCGGTCGCCTTCCTTAATGCGGTAGTGAACCTTGACGTTGTCGGCGACGCGAACCTGAGGAATGTCCTCGCGGATCTGCTGACGCTCGATTGCGCGGATGTAATCCATGTGCAATTCCTTACTCTTCTAGAGGTGCCGTACCACCTTGGCCGGCACGTAGTTGAACAAACGTATTCGAGTATACACGCGCGGGTTTCTGCTGCAAGAACAATTTTTTACGCAGACAAAAAGACAAAACCCGCACATGATAACCGCCCACCTCACGAATGAGACGGGCGGCATGAAGGGGGCTACGCTAGGCGCCCAAACCCAAAACGTTAGGCGGAACGCTTGGCTTCGAGCTTGGCCTGGGCGGCCGCAAGACGTGCGAGGGGCACGCGATAGGGTGAGCAGGACACGTAGTCCACGTCGGCCACGTTAAACAGGCCCTTGATGGACTCGGGGTCGCCGCCGTGCTCGCCGCACACGCCAAAGTGCATGTCGGGATTGGTGACGCGACCCTTCTCGACAGCCATACGCACCAGCTCGAGTACTGCCGTATCGATGGTCTCGAAGGGGTTGTCCTTCAGAATCTTCTTATGCATGTACAGCGGAATGAACTTGGCCTCGGCATCGTCACGAGAGAAGCCGAAGGTCGTCTGGGTAAGATCGTTGGTGCCAAAGCAGAAGAAATCGGCATGGTGGGCGATCTCGTCGGCGACCATGCAGGCGCGCGGCAGCTCGAGCATCGTGCCCACGGGAATATTGAGCTCGACGCCCTCCTCGGCGGAAACCTCGGCGATCACGCGCTCGATAACCTCGCGGGTCTGTACATGCTCCGCCGTAATGGAGACGAGCGGAACCATGATCTCGGGACGCGGATCGACGCCCTCCTTGATGAGGCGAGCAGCAGCCGTGGCGACGGCGCGGACCTGCATGAGCGGCAGATCGCTAAAGACAACGGACAGGCGCACGCCGCGCAGGCCGAGCATCGGGTTGGACTCGACCATGCCGTCGATACGACGCAGGCGGGCTCGCAGGACGGCAAGCTCTTCCTCGCTGGCGCCAGCGGCTTCCTTCTTGGTGATGGCGACCTCGAGCTCGCGAGGATTATCCAGGAACTCATGAAGCGGTGGATCGAGCAGGCGAACAACCACATCGCGACCGGACATGGTCTTGAACATCGCCAGGAAGTCCTCGGTCTGAACCTTAAGCAGGTCGGCCAGAGCCTGCTGCTTCACGGCCTCATCATCGGACAAGATGAAGCTCTGGATGATGTTCTTGCGGTCGCCCAGGAACATGTGCTCGGTGCGGCACAGGCCGATGGCCTCAGCGCCAAATTCGAGTGCGAGCGCGGCATCCTCAGGGTTGTCGGCGTTGACGCGCACATGGTTGGCGTGGCCACAGGTCTCGTCCAGGCGAATCTCGTCGGCCCAGGACAGGATGGTGTCCAGGTCGCCGGTGAGCTCGGCCGAAACCAAATCGACAGCGCCGTCGACGACGATACCCTGGGTGCCGTCGATGGAGATGACATCGCCCTCGTGCAGCACACGGTCGCTGCCCTCGATGCGAACGACCTTCTCGGCGGCATCGATGTGGAAGCGCTCAACGCCGCAGACGCAGGGCGTACCCATGCCGCGGGCGATAACGGCGGCATGGCTCGTCTTGCCACCGTGGCTGGTCAGGATGCCCTCGGCGGCAACCATGCCCTTCAGGTCGTCGGGGTTGGTCTCCCAGCGAACCAGAATGACCTTATGGCCCTCGTTGGCGCGCGCGACGGCATCGTCGCTCGAAAACACGACCTCGCCCACGGCGGCACCAGGGCTGGCGTTTAGACCGCTGGCCAGGGCCTCGTACTTTTTGGAGGCATCGAACTGCGGATGCAGGAGCTGGTCGAGCTGCGCGGGATCGATACGGCTCACGGCCTCCTTGCGGGTGATCAGGCCCTCCTCGACCATTTCGATGGCGATGCGCAAGGCGGCGGTGGCAGTGCGCTTACCCACGCGGGTCTGGAGCATCCAGAGCTTGCCCTGTTCGATGGTGAACTCGATATCGCACATATCGCGGTAATGATCCTCGAGCGTCAGGAACACGCGCTCGAGCTCTTCACCAGCGGACTCGAGGCCCGGGGTGGCCTTGAGGTCGGCGATGGGCTCGGTGTTACGGATGCCGGCGACGACGTCCTCGCCCTGGGCGTTAACCAAAAAGTCACCATAGAACTCCTTGGTGCCGTCGGCCGGGTTGCGTGTAAAGGCAACACCCGTCGCAGAGGTCCCGCCCTTGTTGCCAAAGGCCATGGCCTGTACGTTGACGGCAGTTCCGAGCTCGTCGGAAATGCCATGCTGCTTGCGGTAGATGCAGGCACGCTCGTTCATCCAACTGCCAAAGACGGCCTGAATGGCAAGGCGCAGCTGGAGCTCCGGGTCGTGCGGGAAGACGGGCTTGTCGTCGGCGACCTCGAGCTCGGGATACAGGGCGGCCTCAACGTTCTCGGAGAAGATGCCCTTAAAGGTCTCGACGAGCTCCTGCAGATCTTCGGCCGAAAGCTCGGAATCGACGCGAACGCCGGCGACCAGGCGTGCCTGGGTCAGCGCGTTCTCGAACAGGTCGGCGTCAACACCCATAACGACGTTGGAGAACATCTGGATAAAGCGGCGGTAGCTATCCCAGGCAAAACGCGGGTTTTGCGTCTGGGCGATGAGACCCTGAACGGAGTCGTCGTTGAGGCCCAGGTTGAGGACCGTATCCATCATGCCGGGCATGGAAAACGGAGCACCCGAGCGAACCGACACGAGCAGCGGATCGGAGGCGTCGCCAAGCTTCTTGCCGCAGCGGGCCTCGAGGTCGGCCTCGGCAGCAACGATCTCGTCGAGTGCGCCTTCGGGCCAGAGGTTGCCGGCACCGGAGTACTCGACACAGGTCTGGCAGGTAATGGTAAAGCCACCGGGAACCGGCAGGCCGATGCGGCTCATCTCGGCAAGGTTTGCGCCCTTGCCGCCAAGCACGAAGTTCATGGACTTGTCGCCCTCGGTGACACAGGTGCCCTGGGCGTCGGTTCCAAAACGGTAAACCCTCTTGCAATCGCTCACGATACTTCCCCTTCCATGCGCTTACGCGCACGACCGTGGTAACGAATCGACCCACCGGATGCGAGCCGTGAGGGTACTATACGGCGGGCATTGAGCAGGCTTGCGTAGAGGGCGCGAGGTTTGGTAAACGTGGTAAATGTGGCGGTAAACGGTAGGTAAAGGTGGTTACCTTATGAAGATACCAATGCAAGGGAATTGCAGGTCAAATGCAAGTTATTTGCTAAATCGCTTTATCATTATCGTGCATTATTTATAGGTAGTCTTTTTAAGACGGTGCATTTTTAGCTACCCCAAAGAGTTAGCTTTGCTGGGCTCGGCGGGCG
This sequence comes from Collinsella sp. CLA-ER-H7, assembly GCF_040092345.1. Classification (NCBI taxonomy): domain Bacteria; kingdom Bacillati; phylum Actinomycetota; class Coriobacteriia; order Coriobacteriales; family Coriobacteriaceae; genus Collinsella; species Collinsella sp. CLA-ER-H7. Next base: position 114,374 of record NZ_JBBNLT010000005.1, read on the forward strand.
GCGCGACGGGCACGGGCTTCTTGGATTTCCTCCAAGTGACCGATGATCTCGGAGGCGCTCTCCTCGATCGCCTTGCCGTCGGTGCGCACCACAAAACAACCCAGGCGCTTCATGAGGGCGCGAGCTTCCTCGAGTTCGCTGCGAACGCTCTCGGGCTCGGCATAGGAGCCTGCGACGGCGCGGGCGTAGTCATCGCCCAAGCGGCTATCGCGAATCCCGGAGATCACATCGACAGTCGAAATCAGTCCGAACAACCGCATCGGGTCGACCTCGTAAATTGACTTCGGCGGCTCCATGCCATGGGCCAAAGGAACATTAGCAACCTTGTAACCCTGATAGGCCAAATACATCGACAGCGGCGTCTTGGACGTACGCGACACACCCAGCAGCACGATATCGGCACCCGACAGATCGTCGCAACCGCGCCCGTCGTCGTGCTCAACGAAATACTCCATGGCCTCGATACGATGGAAATAACGGTCATCGGTCTTGTGAATAACGCCCGCAACGCCCTTGGGCGGCACACCGATGAGCGACGACAGCACGGCGAGCGTCGGACCGATCAGGTCGACCGAGCGGATATGCAGCATACCCAGGTAATCGAGCACACGGGCGCGAAGCGCCGGATCGACAATGGTGTGGAACACGGCAATATCGCGATGGTCCGCATCGACGCGCGGGCCCACAAACGACTTGACCTGCTCCAACGAGCTCACCTTGGGCAGGCGCAAGAGACGAAAAGCCCCTTCATCAAATTGCCCGGACGCCGCAAGCACCACCTCACAAGCGGTATCACCGAGCGAGTCGGAGATAACGATAACGGTGGGACAAGCGGTGACCGGGCAATCCATGCGGGGCTCCTTTTGCGCTTATGCGAAGGCTGGCTTACTTTTTGCGAGCAAGCTCACCGATGTTTGCGATGCCGGAGAAAACGGCCTCGAAGCGGTTGAGCAGCTTAAGGCGATTATCGCGGAGCTGCTCGTCCTTGTCCATGACCATAACCTCGTCGAAGAAGCGGTCGATGGGGGCACGCAGGGCGGCAAGGGCCGCAAATGCGGCCGGGTAATCCTCGGCAGCAAGGGCGGCATCGACAGCGGTCTGAGCGGCCTCGGAGGCATCGGCGAGCGCGAGCTCGGCCTCGTCCATCAGGCTGCGGTCGTACTCCGCACCCAGCTTGGGCTTGGAGATGTGCGCGGCGCGGGCATAGGCGGTAGCCAGGTTGTCGAAGGTCTCAGCATCGTTCTTGCGAGCCTCGTCGAGCGCAGCGCAGCGGGCGAAGAAGACGGACGGAGCGATGATGTGCACCGCGGAGACGGCGGCGACGGTATCGGCAGGAATCTTCTCGTCGCGGGCCATGCTCACCAGGCGGCCGTGGAAGAAGTCACGGACCTGCTGGGCGACCTCGGCGGCGTCGAAGTCAATGCCCTGCTCGCTATAGAGCTCAAGGGCAAAGTCGATCAGCGACGTGGGGTCAATCGACAGACGATCGCGCAGGATGTTGATGATGCCGATGGCGGCGCGACGCAGCGCGTACGGATCGGAAGAGCCGGTCGGGGGCTCGCCGATGGCAAAGATGCCCGCAATGGTATCGAGCTTGTCGGCACAGGCCACGATGCAGCCAGCGGTGCCCTCGGGCAGCTCATCGCCGGCGAAGCGGGGACGATAATGATCGCGAATGGCGTGGGCGACCTCGTCGTTCTCCCCCATCGCAGAGGCATAATAACCGCCCATCACGCCCTGTTGGCTCGTGAACTCGACGACGGCGTTGGATACCAGGTCGGCCTTGCACAGGTGCGCGGCGCGAGCGGCGTCGGCAGCCAGGTGGGCGCCCAGATGGGCCTCGCGGGCGATAGCGAGCGCGAGTTGCTCAATGCGCTCGGACTTGGCGAGCACGCTACCGAGCTTCTCCTGGAAGGCGACCTTGGCGAGACGCTCGCGGAACTCGTCGAGGGAGATCTTCAAGTCCTCCTCGTAGAAGAACTTGGCGTCGTCCAGACGGGCGCGCACGACGCGCTCGTTGCCGTCGATCACGCGCTCGGCATTCTCGGGCTTGCTGTTGGAAACGACTACGAACTCACGCGTGAGCTTGCCCTCGCCGTCATAAATCGGGAAGTAGCGCTGGTTGGTGAGCATGGACTCGCAGATGATCTCGTGCGGGACCTTGAGGAACTCCTCGTCAAAGGTACCGACGAGCACCGTCGGCCACTCGCAGAGGTTAATGACCTCCTCAAAGACCTTCTTGGGCGTATCGACATGGCAGCCGGGACGGGCAGCCTCGACCTCGGCGATACCGGCAAGGATGGCCTCACGACGACGCTCGGCAGAAAGCACGCCGGCGTCCTCAAGCACCTGCTCGTAGACGGCGGGGCTGGCGACCACATGGTCACCAGGGCCAAGTACGCGATGACCACGCGTGGTGTTGCCACTCGTCACGTCGGCAAACGACACGGGCACAACATCCTCGCCCAAAAGGCAGCAGATCCAGCGGACCGGACGAACAAAGGTCGCATGCTCGTGACCCCAACGCTGGCTGCGGTAGTTGGGCCACTGCAGGCCGGCGATGGTCTTCTCGCACAGAGCGGTCAGAATCGGCGTAGCCGGTGCGGAGGGAATGTTCTTCTCGGCGAACACATACTCGCGACCGTCAGTGTCCTCGCGACGGACCAGGTCCTCGGCAGCCACACCGCACTTGCGAGCGAAGCCCTGGGCGGCCTTGGTGGCGTTGCCGTCGGCATCAAAGGCAATGTTTGCCGCGGGACCACGCTTGACCTCGTGAACCTCATCGGTCGCGGTGGCGACGTTGGCCACGAGCGCAGCCAGACGACGCGGGCTCGAGATCACGCGGACCTCGCCATGGGCCAGACCGGCCTCGTCGAGGCCCTTGGCGATCATGGTGCCAAGCTGCTTGACGGCATTGTTCAGCGGTGCAGAGGGCATTTCCTCCGTACCGATCTCAAACAGGAAATCCTTAGCGTCTGCCATGGCTTACGCCACCTCGCCTTCCTGGTCGGCATTCTCGTTGACTCCGGCGACCTCGGCCATGTAGGCCTCGCAGCACGCCTTGGCGACGGCGCGGACGCGCAGGATGTAGTTGGCACGCTCGACCGCGGACAGCGCGCCGCGGGCATCGAGCAGGTTGAAAGCGTGGCTGCACTTCATGACGCAGTCGTACGCCGGCAGCGGCAGCTTGCGCTCCAGACAGGAGTGGCACTCGGCCTCGTAGTCGTCAAACTTCTGACGCATCATCTCGACGTTGGCAACCTCAAAGTTGTAGGCGCTGAACTCGCGCTCGTTCTCCAGGAACACGTCGCCATAAGTCATGGGCGTGCCGTCGGGCAGGTAGCTCCACACCAGGTCGTAGACCGAGTTGACGCCCTGGGCGTACATGGCGATACGCTCCAGGCCATAGGTGATCTCGACGGGCACGGGGTCGACCTCGATGCCGCCCACCTGCTGGAAGTACGTAAACTGCGTGACCTCCATGCCGTTGAGCCAGACCTCCCAGCCAAGGCCCCAAGCGCCGAGCGTCGGGCTCTCCCAGTCGTCCTCGACAAAGCGGACGTCATGGTCGTTGGGGTCCAGGCCAATGGCGGCAAGAGACCCCAGGTAAAGCTCTTGGGCGTTGACCGGAGAGGGCTTGATGAGCACCTGGAACTGATAGTAGTGCTGCATGCGGTTGGGGTTCTCGCCGTAGCGCCCGTCGGCCGGACGGCGGCAGGGCTGCGCATAGCAGGTGCGCCACTCGGCGGGACCGAGCGAGCGCAGCGTGGTCGCGGTATGAAAGGTACCGGCACCGACCTCGGAGTCATAGGGCTGCATAATGACGCAGCCCTGCTCGCCCCAGTACTGCTGGAGGCGCAGGATGATGTCTTGGAAGGAAAGCGATGAAGCGTTCATGCCTCTAATATCCCCTCGTCGAAACGATTACACGGTTAGGTACTGTACTATAGCGGTTTTTAGTCGATAGCGCCCAGACGGTTGAGCGGCCAGTAACGCACGAGCGCCACGGCGATCAGGTCCGAACGGTCGACGGGACCAAAGTAGCGTGAGTCGGCAGAGTTTTCGCGGTTGTCGCCCATCACCCACACGCACCCGTCGGGAACGGTGTAGGGATAGCTTACCTGAGCGCCGGGCGCTTGGACCGAAAGTGGCCAGCTCATGCCCGTCGTATAGTCCTCGTCGAGCGCTTGGCCGTCAACGACCACCTTGCCATCCTGCAGGTCGACCGTCTGGCCGGCCGTGGCAATAACACGCTTGACAAGAACATCATGCTCGGAGGTGCCATCGGGGTTGTGAAACACCACGATATCGCCCTGCTTGACGGGCTGACCGAGCTCGAGGCTCACCTTTTGTGCCAGGATCTGGTCGCCAATCTCGATCGTGGACTCCATGGAGCCGGTGGGCACCACAAAGGGCTCGACCACAAACGAGCGAATCAAGAAGGTGGCCGCGAGCGCGATCGCGATGACCACGATCCACTCAAAAGCGCCCCTCAACGCGGAATGCTGCGATGGAACCATTCTCACTCCTCGCTCTGCGAATACGAAGCGTCCAAAATCTCCTGCGCGTACGCACGCTCCTCGGACGTGAGCCGCGCCGTCTCGATCAGGTCGGGACGCCAGCGACAGGTGCGCTCGATGGCATTCTTGCGGCGCCAGGCATCGACCTTGGCGTGATCGCCACTCACGAGCACAGGAGGCACGCCCTCGCCGTTGAACTCGGCGGGACGGGTGTACTGCGCGTACTCGAGCAGGCCACCGTCCTCGGCGGTCGAGAACGACTCGTCCACGTTGCTCATCTCGTCGCCCAGGGCGCCGGGGATGAGGCGTACGACGGCATCGGCAACGACCATGGCGGGTAGCTCGCCACCCGTAAGCACATAGTCGCCGATCGACAGACGCTCATCGGCATACGCATACGCGCGCTCGTCGACGCCCTCGTAGCGACTGCACACAAACAGCAGGCGTTCACTTTTGAGCAGGCGCTCGGCCACATGCTGCGTAAAAGGCTCGCCACAGGGGGTAAAGAACACCACAGTGGGCTTGGGACCCTCTGCGCTAATGGCCTCGATGGCCTCTGCGATAGGCCCGACCTTCATGAGCATGCCCTGCCCGCCGCCGTACGGCTCGTCATCGACGGTACGATGGCGGTCGTGCGTCCAGTCGCGCAGGTTATACGCCTTAAAATCAAAAAGGCCGGCCTTGCGGGCGCGGCCCAAAATCGACGTGGACATGACGGGCTCAAACATCTCGGGAAAGACCGAAAGGGTCTCGATCAGCATGTTGTCCTCCCTACTTGTCCATATCGATCAGGCCGTCCATCACGTGGACGGAAATTGTTCCTGTGTCGGGAAGATCGAGCACAACCTGCTCGATCACGGGAATCAGCACCTCGCCGTACCGATCGCCCTCGACAACCCAAACATCGTTAGCAGGCGTCGACATAATCTCGACGATCGTGCCGAGTAAACCGAAGCGCTCGTCGACCACCTCGCGACCCATCAGATCGGTATAGGCAGCGTCGAGCGAATCGAGCTCAAAGTCGTCACGATTTGCCAGCACGTAGCATCCCGTGATGCCCTCGGCGGCTGTCAAGTCGTCAATGCCCTCAAACGAGACCAGATCGCCATCGCCCGTATCGGTGACGGACACGACCGTGCAAAAGCGGTCGCGCTTGAGCGCCGGCGGCGTCAGAGCGACCCGCATACCCGGCTCTAATACAGAAGGAAGCCCCCGCAGCGGCTGCGCGAGGACCTCCCCCTTCCTTCCGTGCGGCTTGACCACACGGGCGATGTTTTTGTACTGGGACCTCAAGGTCCTAGCCCAGAACCTCTACCTCGACAGCAGTGTCGAGGCGAGCGGCCAGTGCACGGGCGAGCGTGCGAATGGCCTTGATGGTACGGCCACGACGGCCGATGACCTTTGCGACGTCATCCTCGGCGACCGAAACCTCAATTGTAGAGGCGTCGTCACCATCGATGACCTCAAGGCTCACGGAATCCGGGTCGTCGACGATCTGAACAACGAGATATTCGACGAGATCAGCGATGCGATCTGAGAGCATTGCCTCACCCTCGAGCTGTGCAGCGTCAACCTCAGGCACGATTTACTCCTCGGCGCCCTCAGCGGCCTCAGCGGCAGCCTTAGCGGCCTCGGCCTCTTTGGCGAGCTGCTTCTTGGACTTCTTGACGACGGTCTCGGTCTTCTCGCCCTCGTTGGCGGCCTTGACCAGAGCGGCGACGGCGTCGGTGAGCTGAGCGCCCTTGGACTGCCAGTCGGCGATCTTCTCGAGGTCGAGGTTGATGGTCTTGGGGGCGGTCATCGGGTTGTAGCGGCCAACCTCCTCGATGATACGACCGTCACGCGGGGCGCGGGAATCGGCGACGACGACACGGTAGTACGGACGCTTCTTAGCGCCGTGACGAGCAAGGCGAATCTTGACTGCCAAAGGAAACTCCTCCAACCAAGCAGCTTTAGGCTGCAACTACAAACAAACAGTTGAACATAATACGCCATCGACGCGGGCAGGTGAAGTCCGTGAGACCAACTTCTTCGGTGTAGTCGAGGGCAAATCCATATCTTAGACAAGAATTCGGGATTTGCAAGCACATACACGCACCCCACATGAGCTGCGCGGTATACTCATGACATGGAAAGACGCGAACATACATACGGTTATGAGGATGCCATGGGCGTCACGCCGCCTCCCTGGACGGGTCCGGCGGTTGGCCTCATGGACCTTGATGCGTTTTTTGCGAGCGTGGAAATGCTCGATCATCCCGAATGGCGAGGAAAGCCGCTCATCGTGGGCGGAGACGCCGATTCGCGTGGCGTCGTGTCCACGTGTTCGTATGAGGCGCGTCGCTTTGGCGTGCACTCTGCCATGGCCTCGGCCGAGGCACGGCGCTTGTGCCCGCAAGCCATTTGGACACACGGGCACTTTGACCGATACCGCGAGGTGAGCGCGCAGGTCATGGCGATTCTCGCCGACGAGACCCCGCGTGTTGAGCGCGTATCCATCGACGAAGCCTTTATCGATATCACACCGGGTCGCTTTGCGCCCGAAGACCCGCTGCTGGTTGCGCGGCGTATAAGCGACCGCGTGGCAGGGCTGGGAGTGACCTGTTCCATTGGCGTGGGCTGCAACAAGACGGTCGCAAAGATCGCAAGCGAGCGGGATAAGCCGTTTGGGCTGACCATCGTGCGCCCCGGAACCGAGCAGCGCTTTTTGGCCGCGCTGCCGGTATCTGCCATGAGCGGCATCGGGCGCTCGGCCGAGGAGCGACTGCGCCGCATGCGCATCTACACCCTCGGCGAGCTATCACGTGCACCGGAATCCACCTTGGCCTCTATTTTTGGCGTCAACGGCGAACGCATGCGCCAGCGTGCGCTGGGACTCGAAATCTCCGAAGTCACGAGTCTTGATGAAGAGCGCGAGGTCAAGTCGGTCAGCAATGAACGCACCTTTGCTAAAGATTTGACTGAGCGTGAGGATATTGAGGCGGCGATTGCGCTGTTGGGAGAGTCAGTGGGACGCCGTCTGCGCCGTCAGGGGCTGACGGGCGCCACGGTGACGCTCAAGCTCAAGTATTCGTATGGAAGCGGTCGCTCGGCACAGCGCCGGCTGCCTCATCCGACCGACGATGAGAACATCTTCGTGGCGGTTGCACTCGAACTGCTCGACAACATCTGGCAGGATGGCATGCATGTTCGCTTAGCGGGCATCGGCATGAGCGACTTCGACCACCAAGGCGGCATCCAGACTGACCTGTTCTGCGAGATCGATGACCGCGGAGCCCAATCCAGCGACCGCCGCGACCTCTCCGTCGCCATCGACGCCGTCCGAGACAAATTCGGCGACACCGCCCTTTCCTTCGGCCGCCAATCCCGCTTCAACGATTAACCGCCTTTGGGCAAAAAGAAAGCCGGGCAGGTGCGGAAAACCGCACCTGCCCGGCGATATGCGTGAGGGTAGCTAAACCCCGTCTCAAATGAGCTACTAGAGGAGGTTGAGGGGGAGCTGGGGGGCGTCTCCCCAGAGTTTCTCGAGGCGGTAGAAGTCGCGGGCTTCGGGAGTGAAGACGTGGACGACAACCGAACCATAGTCCATGAGCATCCAGGTCTTCTGCTCGCGGCCCTCGATGGAGAACGGATGCTCGCCGCAAGCCTCGGCGACCTTCTCCTCGATCTCGTCGACGATAGAATCGACCTGGCGGTTGTTGGTACCGGTGGCAAGCACAAAATAGTCGCACACATCGGAAAGCTCGGTCAGGTCGAGCACCTGAACGTCCTCGCCCTTCTTGTCGTAGGCGGCCTGCGCGGCGGCGCGGGCGACATCCTCGGCGGCGACACCGCTCGCAGACAGCGAGGCGGCAGTGCGGTCGGACGTGGCGACGAAGCTCTTGTGCTCCACACCTTCAAGAATCTGCTCGTCGGTCATGGTCTCGTCGGCCATGGAATACCTCTTTCTAGACAGCCCGAGCTAGCGCAGCTGGGCGTAATGGTTGTAAATCGAAATAGCCGTGGGATAAAGATAGCGCCCGGACTGAATCACATAGACCAAACCCTGCGCAAAACAGGAGAAGAACAACTCGTCGAGCGTCGACTCCCCCACCATCTTGCGCAGCGCACGTGCATAGTCGCCGTGGCGGTTGGGCTCGATGGCATCGGCCACAAAGACCACCATATCGAGCGGCGTCATATCGCAGGCACCCACGGTGTGACGGTCGACAGCCTGAAAGACCGCCGGCGACAGCTCGGGAAAAAGCTGCGGAAGCTCATAGGCGGCAACAGGGCCATGCAAAAGCGGCGTCGCGGCAGAAGGAGAGCCGGCAATCTTAATGCCGTAATGCAGAGCGCGCGTGACCAGCTCGTCATCGGAAAGCACCTTGTCCCAGTCGTGGATCAAGCCGGCGGCAGCGGCATCAAAGCGGTCGACGCCGTAGACCTCGGCCAGATGAAGTGCGGTCTCGGCAACACCCAGCGAATGCACATAGCGCCTGCGCTTATCCTTCATGCGAACATCGAGCAGCTCTTGAATGCGCTTGAGCAGCGCGCGCTCATCGCCCTCAAACTGATCCTCTACCGACAACGTAGACCCCCATCACTCAAAATCCTCTTGGCCCAAATCGGCATATAGCCTGCGCTTGCGAATGTAGCCGAGCACGGACTCGCTCGTAAGATAGCGCACGCTCATGCCGCGGGCAACCCGCTTGCGAATGTTGGTCGAGCTAATCGCCAGCGCCGGAATCTGAATATAGCGCACGTCGAATGGCAACCCCGATTCCTTAATCCGCGCCCGGGCCGTATCGATGTCAAAACCGGGACGTGTAGCAGCAATAAAGGTTGCCAGTTCGGCAATCTCATCAGCATTGTGCCAGGTCACAATATCGATAATCGCATCGGCACCCGTAATAAAGTAGAGCTTTACCTGCGACGGGTAAAAGTCGCGAAGGGCATGAAGCGTATCGGCCGTGTAGGTTACGCCCGGACGGTCGATCTCGAACCGACTCGCCAAAAAGGCCGGGTTCGCGGCGGTGGCGAGGACCGCCATAGCATAACGGTCCTCGGCAGGCGTCACCGGCTTGTCAAGCTTAAAGGCGGGAGAGCCCGCCGGCATAAAGAGCACAGCGTCCAAGTCGAGCGACTCACGCGCCTGCTCGGCGGTCACCAGGTGCCCGTAATGGATGGGATCAAAGGTGCCACCCATAATGCCGAGCCTAAACTCCTGCCCGTCCTCTAGAGGAAGCTCGGGCAGACCGATTCCACCGCGCAGCGACATGGCTTACTCGCCCTCCGAGGTCTCGGCATCGTCCGCGGCATCCACCGCATCGACAACCTCGACGCCCTCATCCGCAGCATCGGTCACGTCAATGGCCTCAACGGCAACGTCCTCGCCAGCATCCTCGAGCTCCTCGTACTCCGAGAAGTCCTCAGCGCCCTCAAAGTCAAAGGCACGCTGGCAAATGCGGACCTCGTCGCCCGCACGGCAACCGGCCTTCTCGAGCGCGTCGTCAACACCCATACGCGCAAACTTATGTTGCAGGTAAATGACGGCTTCCTCATTTTCCCAGTCGGTCTGAATGACCATGCGCTCGATGGCACGACCGACCACGCGGAAGGCACCGGGCTCTTCCTGGACAATGCGGAAACGCTTCTCACGCTGCAGGCGACGGCGCTCCCACTCATCGTCGCGCAGAACGACCGGCTCATCGGAGACCGACAGCTCGGCGCGCAGCTTAGCCACCTGCTCGCCCACGGCAAGCATCAGCGTGTTGAGGCCGGCGCCCGTAACAGCAGACACGGCAAAGAACATATGTCCATCGTCGAGCGCTGCGCGCTTGAGGTCGGCAATCTTGTCGGCCGTGCCCGGCGCGTCGCACTTGTTGGCAACGACGATCTGCGGACGCTCCGAAAGCTCGGCGCCATACTGCTCGAGCTCGCGGTTGATGATGCGATAGTCCTCAACCGGATCGCGATCCTCAAAACCGCCCGTCATGTCGACGACATGCATGATCAGGGCCGTACGCTCAATGTGGCGCAGGAACTGGTGACCCAGGCCCTTGCCCTCGCTCGCGCCCTCGATAAGACCGGGGACGTCGGCAACGACGTAAGAATATTCGCCGGCACGCACCATGCCGAGGTTCGGCACGAGCGTGGTAAACGGGTAGTCGGCAATCTTAGGACGGGCGGCACTCATGCGCGCGATGAGCGATGACTTACCCACCGAGGGGAAGCCCACGAGCGCGGCATCGGCCATGAGCTTCATCTCGAGCTCGATCCAGTGCTCCTCGGCCGGCTCGCCCAGCTGGGCGAACGCGGGCGCACGGCGCACCGATGTCACAAAGTGGGTATTGCCCAGGCCGCCGGCGCCACCGGGCGCCACGACAACGCGCTCGCCATCGTGCACCAGATCGGCAATCTCGAACATCGGGGTCTGCGTCTCGGGATCGAGCTCGCGCACCACGGTACCCATAGGGACCTTGAGAATCAGGTCCTCGCCGCTCTTACCGTTACGACGGGCACCCTGCCCGTGCGTGCCGCGCTCGGCGCGGAAGTGATGCTTAAAGCGGTAATCGATCAGGGAAGACAGCTGAGCATCGGCCTGGATGACGACATTGCCGCCACGACCGCCGTCGCCGCCATCGGGGCCGCCCTTGGGGACAAATGCCTCGCGTCTAAACGACATGCATCCGGCTCCGCCGTCGCCGCCGCACACGTTAATGCGGCTGATATCGGTGAACTGTGACAACAGAATCGCCTCCTACAAAAAAGAGGGAGACCCTTGAATCCTAAAACTCAAGTGCCTCCCACATATGTGCTCTATGAAGGGTGAATTACGCGTTCGCGAGCGGGCGTACGCTGACCCTGTGCTTGATACCCTTGTGGAACTCAACGGTACCGTCGACCAGCGCGAACAGCGTGTCGTCCTTACCACGGCCAACGTTCTCACCCGGGTGGATGTGCGTGCCGTGCTGACGGACGAGAATCGTGCCCGTGGTTACCGTCTGGCCGGCATAGCGCTTCGTGCCAAGGCGCTGACCGCGGGAGTCACGGCCATTACGGGAGGAACCGAGTCCTTTTTTGTGTGCCATTGTGTATACCTACTCTTTCGTTACGAGTGTAATCTACTCGGCGACGGGAGCCTCGGCAACAGCCTCAGCCTCTGCCTTGACAGCCTTCTTGGCGCGGGAGGTAGCCTGAACCTTCACGATCTTCAGCTTGGTGAGCTGCTGACGGTGACCCTTCAGACGACGATAGCGCTTGCGCTTGTGGAACTTGAAGACCAGCTGCTTCTCGCCCTTGAACTGCTCAACGATCTGAGCGGTAACCTTGGCCTTAGCCAGCTTGTCGGGATCGGTGACGATCTTCTTACCATCGTTGAGGAAGATAACCGGCAGGGTGACCTTGTCGCCCTCATTGCCCTCGATCTTCTCGACGGTGATGACATCGTCGGTGGCGACCTTGTACTGCTTGCCGCCCGTGTTAACGATTGCGTACATGTTTACTTGCCCTTCATGCATCAGTTAGTGCAACAGCCGAATATAGTAGCAGGCGAAAATACCCCCGTCAACGAGTATGTGGAGCAAATCCACAAGTTCGCACAGGTATGGGGCTGACGAGTCGGCCCTCGTCGTCCTCGCATGCTTGATTCTGACGCTCGACATCGTAGGAGCAGATGGTCACGAGGTCTTGCATACCGGTGGAAACAATAGGTGCATCCACGCCCGGGGTCAAGCCCTGCAACAAAACATCAGCAGCAGAAAGCAAAATTTCCGGACGCATGGAGCCCTCGTTGTCGGCATGGGTGTCGAGCATGAGCACCAAATGGTCCGGGCGCTCCCCCGCCGTGAGCTCATAGCCCACGAGTGTGTGATCCAAATCCAAGCGCTTGCTCTTTTTTCCGCGCGCGTAGTCGATGCCATGGCCCGCGCGCAGCGTGTCGATCGCACGATGCACCTCGTCGGCGCTTACGGGCGCCTCGGGGTCCAGATGCAGGTCGATGCGATACGACAGGCGCGTGAGCTGCGCCGTCAACGCCGGCGTGCGCACGTCGATGTACGCCGCCTCGATGGGCGCCAGATCGGCCGGAGACGCCGCAGCCAGGCGCCCAAACGCCTCGTCGAGCGCCACGAACTCGGTCATAAACAGGTCATACCACTCGCAGGTCGACGACGTGCCCACCGGTAGCGCCGAAGAGAAGCCAACGCGCATGTGCGGAGAGAAGCCCTGCGTGACGGCATAGGGAAGTCCCGCACGGCGCACGATGCGCTCAATGGTATGGATTACTTCGAGATGACCCAGGTACTTAAGACGATCGCGCTTGCCATAGCGAACACGAAGCCTAAAGAGCGAGGGGTTGTCGGTCAGGCGCTCACTCATGCGCGATCACCCATCAATACATTCTTGGCGTGGAGCGTGGGGCAGATCCCGCAGCCGGTGCACGACGTGCGGGTGCAGTCGGGAGTCGTGACGCCCTCGAGCGAGCGACGGTACTCGCGCTCGAGGAAGCCACGCGTGCAGCCGGGGCTCACGTGCTCCCACGGCAGGCGCCAGTCCAACTCGTAAGGCAGGTGTACGAGCTCGTTGAGGTCGATGCCGTTTTTGGCAGCAGCCTCCTTCCAGTTCTCGAGCGAGAAATGCTCTACCCAGGCGTCAAAGCGAGAGCCCGAACGCCAAGCATCGATGATGACGGGCGTCATGTCACGACCGGCGCGGGAAAGCGCGGCCTCGATGAGCGAGGTCTCGGCATCGTGGTAATGCACGCGGACGGCACGGTTGCGAACACTCGTGATAAGCAGCTTCTGGCGACGCTTGACGTCGTCGTAGTCGAGCTGCGGGCACCACTGGAACGGCGTGGCGGCCTTGGGGATAAAGACCGAAACCGAGATGGACACCGAAATCGAGCCGCGACGAGCCTTGGGCACCACGGAACGACCGAGCTCCAGCACGTGATCGGCCAGATTGGCGATGGCCACGATGTCCTCATCGCGCTCGCCGGGAAGGCCCATCATAAAGTAGAGCTTCATGCGGTTCCAGCCGGCCTCGAAGGCCGCCTTGGCCGCACGGTCCAGGTCCTCCTCGGTCACGTTCTTGTTAATGATGTCGCGCATGCGCTGGCTGCCGGCCTCGGGCGCGAACGTCAGGCCGCCCTTCTTTTCGCCGGCGACCGACTCGGCCATATCCACGCCAAACGAATCCAGGCGCTGCGACGGAATAGACACGCGAATACCCGTATCCTCCAGGCGACGGTTGAGCCTGCCGAGCACGTCGCGAATGCAGGAGTGGTCGGTCGTGGAGAGCGAGGTCAGCGACACCTCGTCATAGCCGGTCTTTTCCAGACCCTGAATCACCGACGAGACGATCTGGTCGGCCGAGCGCTCGCGCACCGGGCGATACGTCATGCCGGCCTGACAAAAACGACAGCCGCGGGCGCAGCCGCGCAGGATCTCGATAGACAGGCGGTCGTGAACCAGCTGTGCATAGGGCACGCACGACTGCGACAGCGGATTCGTGGCGCCGAAATCCTCGACGACGCGCTTGTAGACCACGGTCGGCGCATCCTTGCCCTCACGCGGCACGGTGTAGCCATGCGGCGAGCAGGGCTCGTCGTGACGAACCTCATAGAGCGACGGCACGTAGTTGCCGGCAATGGATGCAAGCTGCTCGACAATCTGCGCGCGCGGGACCCCTTCGTCACGCAGGCGGCGATGCAGCTGGCAGGTATCGAGCAGCGATTCCTCGCCCTCACCGATGAGGATGGCATCGAAGAAGGCCGCGTACGGCTCGGGGTTGTACACCGAGGGGCCGCCGGCGATGATAATGGGGTCGTCCTCGGTGCGGTCAGCCGCTAACAGCGGAATACCAGCGAGGTCGAGTGCCTCGAGGAAGTTCGTCACCGCCATCTCGTGCGGCACATGCAGGCCGACGATATCAAACGAAGCGACCGGCGCTGCACCCTCGAGCGAGAGCAGCGGAATGCCTGCCTCGCGCATGGCGTCACCCATATCGGGCCACGGCACATAGCCGCGCTCGCAGGAGATGCCCTCGGCCTGGTTAAGGATGTTGTAGAGGATGGCGATGCCCTGGTTGGGCAGACCGACCTCGTACACATCCGGGTAGATCAGGCAGCAACGGTAGTCGGCATCGGCCTTGGAAAGCGTGCCCCACTCGTGATCGATATAGCGGCTCGGTTTCTCGACCTTGGCGAGCAGCGGCTCAATTAAATGAAAACAGTCTTGGTATGCAACGCGCAACGGAAAACCCCTAAGCTGCGAGATCGGATGCGTCCTGGTAGGACGCCATAGGACGGGTAGCGCCCGCGACCGTGGTCACCAGATCGCGAACGCGGGAGAACGTGGCAGTGACCACCTCGTTGGCACGACTGTAGTCGACATCGCGCTCGTAGAGCGAAACGAGCGCACGGCCCATGCCATAGGTGCCCGCGGCGGCAGTGAGCGCCTTGACGGCAAACCCAATATGCGGCGTCTGCTTGACGAGCGCGCGGGTGACCGCGCGGATCACAAGACCGCCGGCAAGCACGCCCGCGACCTCGTAGCCACGCTCTGGCTTAATGCCGCGTCCAAAGACGGCAGCGAGCTCAAAGAGCATGCCCACCTGCGCCAGCGCCATAACGGGATAATCGGCGCCCGGCAAAAACACCAGCGCACCGGTCGCCATATTGGTGAGCGCGCACGAGGTGATGATACGATTGGCTGCCGCAATGCGCATGAAGGCAAAGTTCGCCGCAAAAGCCGTTTCCTTGTCGGTGCGATCGAGAATCCAGCGAGCAAGCGTCTCGAGCAGATACGTCTTATCGGTTGCCGCTACCACGCCGAGCATGGGCGTGGACTCCTCGATAAACGGCACCTCCACAGCAGACTCGGCAAGCACGCACACGGGCGCGCCGGCGATCACGAGCTCCTGCACGGCACTCTCCAAGCGGTCGGAACCACACGAGAGCACCAGCACCACATCGGTATCGGTCTTTGGAGCAATTCGCTCCTCCCCCAGACGCTCGACGCGCACAATACCCGAGGTCGTCTGCGGCACAAAGGCGTCACGCACCGTCTCGGCCAGAAAGCGCGAGGCGGACGAATCCAGATAGACCGAGACGCGCACCGGCGTATCGGAATCCTTCTTAACGGACGCGCCCATCTTAAAAGCGCGGGTCAGCTTATCTACGGGAATTTTCATAGCAAACCCCTCCAGCGGTTACGCGGCGCCCGAACGATGCCGCCATATGGATTGTACGATACCCACCGTCAGCAGCTGAATCATCATCGAAGACGAACCAAAGCTAATAAACGGTAGCGGAATACCGGTAATCGGCATCATGCCGATGCACATGCCGATGTTTTCGAAGGTCTGGAACGCCCACATGCCGACGATACCTACGCATGATAAGCGTAGGAACAGAGACTCGCACTTAAAGGCAACGCGGATCGTCGAGAAGATGAGCAGTACATACAAGCACAGCAGCAAAAAGGAGCCGCAGAAGCCAAAGGTCTCGGACAAAAAGGCGAAGACGAAGTCGGTATGGAACTCGGGTAGGAAGCCGCCGGCCGACTGCGTCGCATGCCCCAGGCCCTTACCAAAGAAACCGCCCGAGCCGACCGCGATCAACGACTGCTGCAGATTGTACGCATCGTCCGAATCGGCATTATCGGGGTCGATAAAGACCGTCAGACGGTTCATCTGATACTGCTTGATGAGCACATCGTGGCCGAGCAACGAATCAAAGACCGAATCGAGCGCCAGGACGAGGGCCACCAAGCCCACGAGCAGGGCCAGGGTCGACAGCACCCATTCGCGGCGTGCACCGCTCATACAAATGACGATGGCGCCCGAAACCAGCACGACCAGGCCCGAGCCCAGGTCGCCCATGGCAACGACGGCCAAAAACGGAATGGACAGCATGCCGCAGAGCTTGACGTAGTCGCGAACGGTATCGATGCGACCGTTATACTGCGAGCCAAGCGTAGCAATAAAGAAGATGGTGATGAGCTTGGCAAGCTCAACCGGCTGGAATGTCAAGCCGATACCGGGAATCTTGATCCAGCCCGTCATGCCCAGACCGCCCGTATAGGACAGACCCGGAATCTTGGGCGAGAAAATCACGATCAGGTCAATGACGAGCAACGCCGTCGAGAAATTGGAAATACCGCGCAGGTCGGTACGCCAGACCAGCACCGCCAGCACCGCTCCGATGCCAATTCCCAGCAGATGGCGTGAGAACGAGGCATCGGCCTTAAACTGCGAAGCCGACCAGATAATGATGGCACCGTAGGCGACAAGCGCCACAGTAGCCACGAGCACACCGATATGCACCTTTTGGCGAAACGTGCCGCGCGAGGCCGAAAGTTGCTTGTTGACACGGTCCAGGCTGCTGCGAGAGCCGGTCTTGGTTGAACGGAACAGATCCGCCGGAGAAAAATCCATCGCAACCTCCTATCGAACCGAAGAATCGCCCGAGGCCGAAGAGGTATCGGGCTCGCCATAAATCACGCCGAGCACGTCGCGCACGACATGCATCGCGGTATCTGAGCCGCCGCCGCCCTGCTCCAGGACAGTAGCGATGACATACTTGGGGTCATCGGCCGGTGCATAGGCGCAGAACCACGCGTATTCGTCCTCGCCGCTTTTCTCGCCCGTGCCCGACTTGCCGTATACCTGCGGCGTCAGGGTGCCAAAGTGAGCCGCTAGGGACGTCGATGCCGTGTAAATCACGTCGTGCATGCCGTTGCGAACAAGAGCCAAATCCGAATCGCTGTTGATCTTGGCCTCCAGGCGCTTCTTCTTGCCCTTTCCGTTGTACTTATAGGCATCGCCGTCACCATCGCGCGATACGGCAGACAAAAACACGTGAGGCACGTACTGTTTGCCGCCGTTGGCAAGACCCATATAGGCGCACGCCATCTGCAGGGGCGTCACCAGGATGTCGCCCTGGCCGATGGCAATGTTGGTCATATCGCCGGCATTCCACTTGCGGTCCTCGACAGAGGCGTCGGTGAAGTACGACTCTTTCCACTCGGCATCGGGAATACGGCCCGAGCCCTCACTCGGCAGATCGATACCGCAGGTCTTGCCTAGACCCCAGCGACGAAAGACCTCCTGCAGGCCCTCGGGATGTTGCTCGTCATAAAAGAACGCCTTGCCCATGTCGTAGAAGACAGGGTCGCACGAGTTGGCGATACCCGACT
This sequence comes from Collinsella sp. CLA-ER-H7, assembly GCF_040092345.1. Taxonomy (NCBI): domain Bacteria; kingdom Bacillati; phylum Actinomycetota; class Coriobacteriia; order Coriobacteriales; family Coriobacteriaceae; genus Collinsella; species Collinsella sp. CLA-ER-H7. The sequence goes on from NZ_JBBNLT010000005.1 coordinate 132,075, forward strand.
GCAGCGTCATGGTGCCGTGGCCAGACGTCAGCCAGCAGCGCTTGCCCCAAGCCTTGCCCAGGCCCGTCCAATAGCCCGTGCAGTTGGTTGTCTGCGTTGAAGTGTAGGTTCCAAACTCAAGACCGGCCAGCGCCGAGAGCGGCTTGATGGTCGAGGCCGACATGTACTGTCCGCTAATGGCGCGGTTGAGCAGCGGGTGCGAACCCTTGTCATCATTGAGCTCGGTCCACACGTCGTTTGAGACGCCACCGATAAAGACGGACGGATCGAACTTGGGCTCGCTCGCCATGCCCAAGATCTCGCCATTGTTGGGATCGAGACACACCACAGCGCCGTTGCCGGCATTGCTGTAGCCAGTGGTCTTGGCAAGCTCGATAGCGCTCGCCAGCGCCGTCTCACAGGCCTGCTGGATCTTAAGGTCGAGCGTGAGCTTAATGTCGGAGCCGGCCTTCGCGGGCACGGCGCCGGCCTGACCGGTCACATTGCCCGAAGCATCGACCTTGACGGTCTGCTCGCCACGAATACCCTGCAGCAGGTTTTCGTAGTAGCTCTCAACGCCCGCCTGGCCCACGATATCGCCCGACTGGTACGTAATCTTGCCAGCAGAAGCATCATCATCGCCAGAGGTTTTCTTATTCTGGGCCTCGAGCTGCTCGGAGGTAATGGTGCCGGTATAGCCCAAGATATGACATGCCGTCTCGCCATATGGATACTGGCGCTCGGTACGCTCGGCAATCTTGACGCCCGGGAACTCGCCGGCATGCTCCTGAATATAGGCAACCGTGGAGCGACGGACGTCCGTCGCGATGGTATGCAGGCTCTGGGCGCCCTCTGTATTGTCCTGAATATTGCGAAGGACCGCCACGTAAGGCATTCCAAGCACGTTGGCAAGATGGCGAACCAGAACCTCATCCTCGGCAAGGTCGCGGTAGGCCACGACAGCAAGTGAGGGACGGTTCTGGACAAGCGCCACGCCATTGCGGTCGAGGATGCGACCGCGCACAGCGGGTGTGGTAACGGTGCGAGTCTGATTACTATTGGCCTGCTTCTCGTAATAGTCCGACGAGACCATCTGCATGCCCCACAGCTTGACGGCAAGTGCCGCAAACATTGCGCCCACACCCGTGGTGAGGATGGAAAAGCGGCCCTTAAAGGCGGTCGCCGCGGTATTGCCTTCGCCCTCGGTGGCGCGCGGGGCCGTTCCATGCTGTGTATCGTAGGTAAAACGGGAATCGCCACGACGCATGATGACCAGCGCGACCACGATGGCCACAACCAGCACGATACCGGCGATAATAACCGTCATCTGGGAAGACATCTACGGGCCTCCCCTATTTGAGCTTGCGGGTCTTGGGCTTAAAGCGCATACCCGTCTGGCGTCCGCCACGTGCGGAGAATCCATAGCCGGACTGCGGCACGACGCCGGACATCAAAAACGGAATGGCAACCAGACCCGTCAGGATCGAGGACGGCAGCGCATGGCCGAAGATCGCCACGACAAAGCTCGTCTCCAAACCCATAAACAGCAAGATGATGCTGTAGATCACATTAATGACGAGCGCAAAGGCGCCCACGGTGACGCCGCGCGCACTCGGGGTACCGCCCGTCTGACCGACGGCGCTGTGCACCAGGGCAAAAGAACCCACGGTCAGCAGGAGCGACATAACGCCCACCGGCACGGCAGCGGACAGGTCATAGAACAACCCGCTGCAAAAACCGCACACGACGGCACGGGTCGGGTCGCCCGAGAACACGCTTAGGCACACCAAGATAATCATGAAGTTGACGCGACCGCCCGCAATGGAGATCTGCGGTGCCAGGCCTGCCTGCAGCAGCACGCACACAATGGCGGCGATCACAAACGTGCGGGAGCTCATCCCCTGCTCGTGTAGATCCATGGACATGCCCCCTATTCGCTCGAGCCGGAATCGGTCGTCTCGGACGTGTCGGAACTGTCATCCGAGCTCTCGTCCTTCGTCTTGGTCGCAGCATCGCGCGACGTTCCCTGCGGCGTGCTGTTGGCCGTGCTCACGTCCTCATCCGAGGCCGACTGTTCGTCGGTCAGCGAGGTGATGACCAGCACTTCCTCGTTGTTCTCGGCCGTGGTCTGAGCGCGCACCACAATGGTGTAGTACACGTCGTTTGCCGATTTCTCAACCGACGAGACGGTGCCGAGCGGTAGACCCTTGGGGAACACACCGCCAATGCCCGAGGTCACGATGATGTCGCCAACCTTAACATCGGAGTCGACGCTCACGTACTCAAGACGCAGCGTGCCGTCAGCCTGACCCTGCAGCATACCCTGGGCGCGCGTGTCCTGCACCATGGCGGACACGCCCGAGTTCTCGTCGCCAATCAGGCGCACGGTCGACGTTTTGGCCGATACCTCGATAATCTGGCCGATAACACCGGCCGAACTCGTTACGGGCATGTTGATGGTAAGCCCGTCGGCAGAACCCTTATCGATCGTGACGGTCGAGGTCCAGGCATCGCCCGAGGCACCGACGATACGAGCTGCGGTCGATTTAAGGTTGTAGGTCGACTGCAGGCCGACCAGCCCCTCCAGACGCTCAGCGGTCTTTTGAGCCTCGGAGAGCTCAGCAACCTTAGAGGTCAGTTCCTCGTTTTGCTTCTTAAGCTCATCAAGCGTGTCCTGCGACGCCGTAAGGTTAGAGAACACGTTGCCGATCGCATTGAAGGGAGCCGCCACAGCCGAACCCACAAAGCGCACCGGCGAGGTAATCGTCGTTACGCCCGAACGCACGGCATGAATCGGTCCTGCCTCGCCCTCGCGGATGTAAAACGTGAGCAGCAACACCGAAATCAGGCTGAAAACAATCAACGGGCGCATACCCGTTGATTGTCGCTTGGTATTCAGATTTGTGGAGAAACCCGAAGATCGTGCCAAATGGAATCCACCTTTTGGAAATTAAGCATTGGTCTGGACGAAGCCGCCATCAAACGCATTGGCCTCGAGCACGCGGGCACAGCCGTTAACGACGTTATCGAGCGCCGTGGGGCTGACGTTGACCGAAACGCCGGTCTCATCGCGCAGGCGCACGTCGAGACCGCGCAGCAGCGCGCCGCCACCGGTCAGCAATATGCCATAGTACATAAGGTCCGAGGCAAGATCGGGCGGCGTGGCATCGAGTGCGTCCTTGACGGCCTTAGCCATCTCGTCGAGCGGCTTGTTGAGCGCGCGACGAATCTCCTCGCTCTCGATGCGCACGGTCTTGGGCAGACCGGTAATCACGTCGCGGCCGTTGACCTCGACGTCGAGCTCGTCCTTGAGCGGCACGGCGGAGCCGACCTTGATCTTGATGTCCTCTGCCGTACGCTCGCCGATGGCCAGGTTGTAGGCATCACGAACGTGCGTGAGGATAGCCTGATCGAACTCGTCACCGGCAATACGGATGGACTGCGAGACGACGATACCGCCCATGGCGATAACAGCGACCTCGGTGGTACCGCCGCCGATGTCGATGACCATGGAGCCGGTGGGTTCCTCGACGGGCAGATCGGCGCCGATAGCGGCAGCCATGGGCTCCTCGATCAGGTAGGCCTGGCGAGCGCCGGCCTGGATCGTGGCCTCAAAGACAGCACGCTTCTCGACCGACGTGACGCCGGAGGGAACGCAGACGACAACGCGCGGACGCGGGGTCCACGGATAGCGCTTCTCGGACGCCTTGTCGATAAAGTAGCGAAGCATAGCCTCGGTAACATCGAAGTCGGCGATGACGCCGTCCTTCAGGGGACGAACGGCCACGATGTTGCCGGGCGTACGGCCGAGCATGCGCTTTGCCTCGATACCGACCGCCAGGATGCGCTCGTCGTTCTTGTCGATGGCGACGACAGAGGGCTCGCGAATGACGATGCCCTTGCCGCGCACGGAGACAAGCGTATTTGCGGTGCCGAGGTCGATGGCAAGATCGCCCGCATAGCTACCGAAGAACATATCCATCAAAGAAAACAACGCAACTCCTGATGTGTTGGATGATTGCTGGAAAACTACTAGCTCATGATACTAGCGCAAGCCCGGCACCTCACTTGCGGTGAAGCGCCGGGCAAAGCTAAATCCCATAAGGTCACTACTGGTTGTCAGCAGCCGAGAAATCCATATCGAGCGAGGAAACGGCCCAGCCGATATGGTTGTCGGAGCGCACGAATTTGACGGTGTACTCCTGCTCGCCGCCCTTGGACAGCGATGCCTTCACCTTAGCGGTCGTCTCGGTCATGGACTGATCCATGCCCTCGACGGACACGGTGGCACCCTGCGGAATCGAGGAGATGATCATCGACTTAGCGTCCTCGGACAGGCTCGAGGCCAGGCAAGACTCGGCCTTTGCGGTGTCACCGTCGCCGGCAGCCTGGAACAGATCGGTAACCACAGATTCCTGAGACGGGAAGCCAAAGCCGCGCGTGTAAGCAAAGCCCAGACCGCCCGCGGCGATCAAAATGAGCAGAAGCAGCACAATGAAGACTTTGAGACCCGTGTGGCGATGGCGACGACGGACCTTGGCCTGCTTACGATCCTGACGGTCCTGCTGGACCATCTCGGACTCGGACAGCGTAAAGAAACCGGTGTCCGAGGGATCGGGCATAAACTGACCGGTCGCGCCCGTAGGATCGAGCGGATCGACGGCAGGAGCGTCCATCGCGGGCGCCGGAGCCGTGGCCATAGCCGTCTGGGCGGATAGCGCGGCAAGCGAATCGTGAACGCGGGCAAGCTCATCGGCCTGCTCGGAGGTGAGCTGGTAGATGCCATCGGCAGTAGCGGCGTTAAAGGCGTCGAGTGCGTCGGAGGGGCGGCCGGCGGCAGAAAGTGCCTGACCCATGCCGGCGTTGAGCGCACGCGTGTCGTCGCGGGGACCGGCAAAGTCGATAGCCGTGCGGTAGGTCTCCACGGCATCCGCCGGACGGCCGAGCTTAATGAAGCAACGACCGAGCTCGCCGAGTGCGGCGGCAGGAGCCGGATTGGCGCCGTCGATGGCAGCCTGACGGAAGGCAGTACCCGCGTTGGCATAGTCGCCCGACTGAAACAGCGCGTTACCCAAGCCCAGATAGGCCTTGAACGGCGTGGCATAAGAAGCGTCCTGCGTAGCAGCAGAGAACGCCTGAGCGGCCGTCGTGTAGTCGCCCACGGCGGCGAGTGCCTTGCCGCGGTTGGTGAGCAGCGCGCCGCGCTTGCCATAGGTGCCGTCGTTGAGGGCGGCGGCATAGGCCTCAGCGGCCTCGGCATACATGCCCAGGTGCATCAAGGCGTTGCCACGAAGGTGATCGGCCTCGCCCATAATCTCATCGGGAGTCTTTGCCGCCCCAAGCATCTGGGCTGCAGCGGAAAAATCACCCGCGCGGTAAGCGGCGCGGCCCTGTTGGATCAGCTGGCTATTCAAGGAAGTCCCCTTTACTCGTGAACGATCTCGACATGGACGATCTCGTCGCCGGCACGCAGCTGCGAAATCACATCGAGACCCTCGACCGTGGTACCAAAGACGGTGTAACCGGAATCGAGGTTATGCTGGGCACCCAGGCAGAAGTAGAACTGCGAACCCGCGGAATCGGGATCCATGGAGCGTGCCATGGCAAGGGCACCATCGACATGGCTGTTGCGCGGATTGGTGGCAAACTCGCCCTTGATGCAGTAGCCGGGGCCACCGGTACCGGGCATGCCGTCGGGGCCCTCAAGACCGGCAGCGACGTCGGCGCCGGACATATCGCGGGTATTGGGGTCGCCACCCTGAATGACAAAGCCGGGCACATAGCGATGGAACTTAAGGCCATCATAGAAACCCATCGTGGAAAGCTCGCAGAAGTTCGCGACATGAATGGGAGCGCCCTCGCCGTCAAACTTGACCTTGATGGTACCCTTCGACGTCTCGATAACGGCGCACTCGTCGCCGGCAAGCTGATACTCGGGCGTGTAGAGCTCTTTCTTAAAACCAAACATGTGGTTCCTTCCTCGTGCGTTTAAAGCATATTTGTACGAATTGTAGCAATAAGCATGCGCTTACATCAATTGCGCACGTAGGTTATGCCGACTATGGCGAACTAATTTTAGGAACGCTGCTGCGGCTTCCAGGAGCCCACGTTGGCGTCGTACTGGTTCAGCGCGCTGTTGCCGCCCTGCGCGATGGGCGCCAGGATCTCGCTTTGGTGGGAACTCATCGACTCGCCATCGGGAATGGCCAGCGAGATGTCCCAGCTCTGACAGATCACGTCGACACGCTCGAACATCCACTCGGCAAGCTGCTTTAAGTGGGCGATGTCATCCGCATAGACCGTATCGTCCTGATACTTAAGGTTGTTGAGCTCATCTTGCGTCTTTTTGATCTGGTCGCGCAGGGCGTAGGCACTCTGCGACAGCTCCTGACGGGTGGACAGCGGCGATCGGAGATAGCCGTTGTTAAAGGAATCGATGACCTCGCCGATCTGGTCCTCGTCACCGTAGGACACGATGGTCTGATACAGACCGTCGAGCCTGGTATAGAGCTGATCATCGGTCAGCACGGTTTCTTCCTGGACCACCTCGGCAGAATCGTCCTGCTTGGTATCGTCCTCAGTCGCCTCGCCCTTTTGACGCGTGGGGAAGGTCGTCTGCGCGGCCTGACCAAACTGGTCATAGAAGCCAGGCATGACACCCATGGGATCGGCCGTCACGAACCAATAGGCACCGCCACAAACGACGGCAAGGACCGCGATGATAATGAGCGGCTTGGGGATATGACGCTTGTGCTTGTGATAGGCGTCCTCGTCGGGATGTACCTTGCGCTTGGGTTTTTGAGCATCGTCATGCAGGGAAACCGGCGTGGGAATATCGACCTTGGGAATACCGAAATCCTTATCGAAAGCCGGCAGCACGCAGGTCTCATTGGGGTCAGCGGCGTCCGAAAGCACCGCAGCGGCAGAGGCCGGCGCATGCGGCACCTCGGTATCGATCTGCTCTTGTGTTAGGCGCGGAAAGCCCGCCGTGCGGCCCGCTGCCAGGTCGGATGCGGCCGCGTCCTCGGAGAGGATACCCGGAGCGGGGCGTCCACATTTGGGGCACGTACGATCATGCGGAGAAAGACGGGCACCGCAGCCCTCACAGAACACGAACTCGGTGTGCTCGGGGCCATCGCCCGGACCCACATAGGCGTTGCAGTAGGGGCAGAACGAGGCGCCGTCCTCGATAGTCTTAAGGCAATGCGGGCAGATCACGGCATCCTCTTTTCGAAGCAATTCAAACAATCGAGGTTAGAGCATAACATCGCCACGGCCCCACAGGAACAAGGCACCAATTCAACATCGGCAGGGCGCTAGCTACTTCTTCTTTTTGCTTGGCATCGAGACTTTGATGCCTTGGGCGGACTTGGTCACGCGAGAGCGCCTGGCTCCGGTATTCTTCTTTTTCTTGGGCTGGGCCTGGGCCACGCCCTCGAGTGCACGGGCCTCGGCCTCGCGAGCGGTGCGATCTTCGCGGCGCTGCGCCATGTCGGCGGCGACGCGCTTGGCAAAACGCTCGGCCGTCGAACCCGTCGAGCTCACCTTGCCGCCACCGCGACCCAGGTGGACGCGCACACCACGGCCAAAACCAGTTGCGGCATGACGACGACGCGGCTTGAGCGAATCCATCATCGTGGCGAGCTTAAAGAACACCGAGCAGGTAAAGACCACGATGACAGCCAAGATAACCATCTGGCCCATCGACAGGTTGGCAATAGACAGCAGCTCCGGGAATCCGATAACGCCCACCAAGATGTCGGCGACGACAAACACAAAGAGCACCACACGTAAGGGCGTGAGAGGCTGCGAGATGCGCCAGATCAGGCTGACGCTCGCCGCGCACGACGTAAGCAAGCACATCGTAGACAGCGTGAGCTGGCTAAAGCCAAACACGCGCGCCACAAAGATATCGAGCGCCGCAGCCAAAATGACCGCAATCGACGCCGGCAGTGCACGCTTGAGTACGTTGGTCAAAAACGCACCCTTCACGCGAGCATTGTTGGGCTCCAGGCCCAACACAAAGCCCGGCGCGCCGATGCAGAAGAAGTTAATGAGCGTCATCTGGATGGGCTCGAAGGGGTACGGCGGCAGCGCGATGCACAGCGCCGCCAGGCCCATCGAGAACAGAGTCTTGGTCAGGAACAGCGAGGCCGAACGCTGCAGGTTGTTGATGGAGCGACGGCCCTCGGCCACCACGGCGGGCATCGAGGCAAAGTCGTTGTCGACGAGTACGATTTCGGCTACGTTACGCGCGGCATCGGAGCCGGCCGCCATGGCTACGGAGCAGTCGGCCTCCTTGAGCGCCAGCACGTCGTTGACGCCGTCACCCGTCATGGCCACGGTGTGCTCGCGGCGCTTGAGCGCCTGCACGAGCTCGCGCTTCTGCTGCGGGGTCACACGACCAAAGACATGGTAGCGGTCCACTGCGGCATCGAGCTTGGCCGGCGTATCGAGCGTCGTGGCGTCCACATAAGCGTCCGCCCCCGGCACGCCCACCACGCGCGCGATCGACGACACCGTACGCGGGTCGTCGCCACTGATCACGTTGAGGGTCACACCCTGCTCGTTAAAGTAGCCAATAGTCTCGGCCGCCGAGGTACGAATCTCGTCGCGGATGGTCACAAAGCCCACGGGCTCGGCCTCGCCCACCATATCGCCATCGGGTGTAAAGCCGTCCACGCGCGCCACCACGAGCACGCGGCAGGTATCGGCAAGCTCGGCAACACGGTTCTCGACCTGGGCAAAAACACGATCAGAGAGCACAAACTGCGCCGCACCCATCACATAGGAGCCCTGCGCAAACGAAGCGCCACTCCATTTTTTAGACGACGAGAATGGAATGACCGACAGCGGCTCAGACACCTCGACCGGGCGATCGGCGTAATAGTTGAGCAGCGCCTGGCAGGTCTCGTTGGCATCGGCCGAAGTCGCACGCGCGACGTTAGCCAGCGCAAAATCGAGTACCGTGGTATCGACGGGAACGGCCGCCTCGTCCGAGCCGGCGCCTAGGCTCACGCCCTCAACCGGCAGCGGATACGTGCCCTCGACCTCCATGCGGCCCGACGTGATGGTGCCCGTCTTGTCCAGGCACAGCACGTCAACGCGAGCGAGCGTCTCGATGCAGTAGAGCTGCTGTGCCAGCACCTTGCGGCGAGCCAGACGCACCGTGGCGATGGCGAGCACCGACGAGGTCAGCAGCACCAGGCCTTGCGGGATCATGCCCAGCAGGGCGCCCACCGTGGACAGCAGCGCCGACGAAGGCACATGACCAGCCAACAGCTCGGAGAAGCACCACGAAAGCGCGCTATCGCCCGGGGTTCCCGCGGCATCCCACAGTTCGCTCACACTCGAGGCAAACAACGCCAAACCGAGCGGGATCATGATGATGCTCGCAAAACGCACGATGGCGTTAAGCGCGTTCATGATCTCGGAATTGACCTTTTTGACGTACTTGGCCTCGTTATTAATTTTGGCCACGTAGTTGTCGGCGCCGACATGGATCACGCGGGCGCGCAGCAGGCCCGAGTCGATAAAACTGCCGCTCATGAGCTCGGAGCCGGGCTGCTTCTTAATAAGGTCGCTCTCGCCCGTCAGCAGGCTCTCGTTCACGAGCGCCTCGCCGGAAACCACCACGGCGTCAGCGGGAATCTGGTCGCCGCGCCCCAGGCGGATGATGTCGTCGAGCACGATCTGGTCCAAGTCGAGCTCCACCTCGGCACCGTCGCGCACCGCGATGGCCTTCTTAGAGGTCAGCAGCGTGAGCTTATCGACCATCTTCTTGGACCGCATGGACTGGATGACGCCAATAGCGGTATTGAGGAACACCACAAACAGGAACGTCAGGTTCTTAAACGAACCGGTCAAAATGACCAGGAACGCCAAGATCACGTTGATCAAATTGAACAGCGTGCAGAGGTTCTCGATGATGAGCTCTTTGACCGACTTGGTCTTGAGCTCCATGCGGTTGATCTTACCGGCGGCGATGCGCTCCTCGACCTCGGCGGTCGAGAGTCCGCGCTCGATATCCGTTGCTGCCATACCACGTCCCATCACGTCGCGTCGGTATAAGAAAAACCGCCCGGACCATGCGAGGTTCGGACGGTCTTACGTTCGATGGTGCCCCATGTTGGATTCGAACCAACGGCCTTCTGCTCCGGAGGCAGACGCTCTAATCCCCTGAGCTAATAGGGCCAACGTTTGGCATTATACCCAAGTGCACCACGGGCTATCAAAATAAAAGAAAAAGCTTTGCAATTCCGAGGAAGACGCGGCGCAACGGCCCACTTTAGAAGGCAAAAGCGAGTCAGATAGTATAAACTCTCATGCACCATATATACACGGCTCGCGATGCGGGCCGTTTTTGCAAAAGTTATCCATCGAGGTGAGAGGCACACCATGATTGCAATTTTAAAGCAGAGCGCCAGCGACGAGGCCGTAAGCCATATCGTCAGCTGGATTGAGAAAAAGGGTCTGAAGACCGATGTCTCGCGCGGCGAGAACGAGACGATCATCGGCCTGGTGGGCGATACGACCAAGATCGACCCGTTCCTGCTCGAGTCCATGGATGTCGTCGAGCGCGTGCAGCGCGTCTCCGAGCCGTTCAAGCGCGCCAACCGCAAGTTCCACCCCGAGGACTCCGTCATCGACTGCGGCCACGGCGTCAAGATCGGCGGCGACCAGTTCCAAGTCATCGCCGGCCCCTGCTCCGTCGAGGGCGAGAACCTCATCCGCATCGCACGCCGCGTGAAGGCCGCCGGCGCCACGATGCTGCGCGGTGGCGCCTACAAGCCCCGCACCTCCCCCTACGCCTACCAGGGCATGGGCCCCGCCGGCCTCGACCTGCTGTGCGAGGCGTCTGCCGAGCTCGACATGCCGATCGTCACCGAGATCATGGATCCACGCGACGTGCAGGTCTTCTTGGACAAGAAGATTGACGTCATGCAGATCGGCGCCCGCAACGCCCAGAACTTCCCCCTGCTCAAGGAGGTCGGCAAGACCCAGACCCCGATTCTACTCAAGCGCGGCATGTCCGGCACGATCGACGAGCTGCTTATGGCAGCCGAGTACATCATGAGCGAGGGCAACGACAACGTCATCCTGTGCGAGCGCGGTATCCGCACCTTCGAGACCCGCACCCGCAACACCTTCGACCTTAACGCCGTGCCGGTGCTGCACCACCTGTCGCACCTGCCCGTCGTCGCCGACCCCAGCCACGCCACCGGCTACACCCGCTACGTCGAGCCCATGGCGCTCGCCGCGACCGCCTGCGGTGCCAACGGCCTGGAGATCGAGGTCCACGACGAGCCGAGCCGCGCCTGGTCCGACGGCGCCCAGGCCCTCACCCCCGATCAGTTCGACGACACCATGCGCCGCATCCGAGCCATCCGCGAGGTTGTCTGCCAAGAGACCATGGAGTAGCCCATGGGTACGGTGAGAAACGCGCGCGTTAACCAGGGCGGCCCCAAGTGCGCCGGCATCGTGGGCCTGGGCCTCATCGGCGGTAGTTTTGCCCGCGGCTATGCGCAGGCGGGCGTCCGCGTGCTGGCCTGGGACCCCGATGACGATGTCATGACAGCCGCCAGCATGGGCACTGTCGCCGGAGAGCTCAACGACAAGACACTCGGCGAATGCGACATCATCGTCCTGGCTTGCTACCCCGAGGCCTGCATCGAGTGGCTCGAGGAGCATGCCCAGGCACTCGCCGACGCCACCGATACCGAGGTCATCATGGGCCCCGTGGTGATCGACACGGTGGGCGTCAAGGGCATCGTGTGCGAGCGCGCCTTTGAGCTTGCCCGCGAGCACGGCTTTTACTTTGTGGGCGCGCACCCCATGGCGGGCACCCAGTTCTCGGGCTACGCGCACTCCCGCGCCGACCTGTTCCAGGGCGCCCCGCTCGTGCTCGTGCCACCCGCGGTGGACGATGTGCTCAAGCTGGAGCTTTTGGGCCAGGTGCGCGAGATGGTGCGCCCCTTGGGCTTTGGCAAGTTCAGCGTGACCAGCGCCGCCGAACACGACCGCGTCATCGCCTTCACGAGCCAGCTTGCGCACGTGGTATCCAACGCCTACGTCAAGAGCCCCACCGCCCAGGTCCACCACGGCTTTTCGGCCGGAAGCTACCGCGATCTCACCCGCGTGGCGCACCTCAATCCTCAGATGTGGTCCGAGCTTATGATCGACGACGCCGATGCGCTCGCCTTCGAGATCGACCATCTTATCGAATCGCTCGACGCCTACAGCCGCGCCCTTAAGGACCGCGACCAGCGCTATCTGGAGAATCTCCTTGCCGAGGGCGACCGCATCAAGCGCGCGCTCGACGACGAGGCCTCCCACTAGACCACCTATCACGCCAGGTCGAAAGGACCATAGCTTATGGCGATTACCATCGATATCGACACCGCACGCCCCTACCAGGTGCATGTTGGCACGTTTTTGCTGGAGCAGTCGGGGCCGCTCGTGCGCGCCACTGCCGGCGGCGCCAAGGCCGTCATCGTGACGGACACCAACGTGGGCCCGCTCTACCAGATGCCCGTTAAGCAGAGCCTGGAGGCGTCAGGCTACGAGGTGAGCATCTGCACCTTCGAGGCCGGCGAGGCCCATAAGCGCGCCGAGACCTATGTTGCCATTTTGGAGTTTGTGGCCGAGCACGAGCTTTCGCGCTCCGACGTGATCGTGGCACTCGGCGGCGGCGTCGTAGGCGACGTGGCGGGCTTTGTGGCCGCCACCTACATGCGCGGCTGCAAGTTTGTGCAGATCCCCACGAGTCTGCTCGCCATGGTGGATTCGTCGGTGGGCGGCAAGACGGCCATCGACCTGGCTGCCGGCAAGAACTTGGCCGGCGCCTTTTGGCAGCCGAGCGTGGTTATCGCCGACGTGGGGTGCCTGGCCACCCTCACGCCCGAGCAGTTCGCCGACGGCTGCGGCGAGGTCGTCAAGCACGCCGTGATTGCCGATCCGGAGCTTTTCGTCGAACTGGAGAAGACCCCGCTCACGCTGGAGCTGCTCAACCGCGATGTGGCCCGCGTAGCACTCATCATCGCCCGCAATATCGACATCAAGCGCGCCGTGGTCGTCGCCGACGAGCGCGAAACCAACCAGCGCAAGCTCCTCAACTTTGGACACAGCGCCGGACACGCCGTCGAGGCCTGCGAGCACTTTGAGCTCGGACACGGCAACTGCGTGTCGATCGGCATGGGCATCATCACGCGCGCCGCGGCCCTGCACGGCGTCTGCGATGCCGCACTGCCCGGTCGTATTGAGGAGCTCTGCGCCCGCCATGGCCTCAAGACCCGCTGCGACCTCGATGTCGATGCCGTCTTTGCCGAGGCGCTCCACGACAAGAAGCGCGCGGGCGACACCATCGACCTGGTGATTCCGCACGGCATTGGCCGCTGCAGCATCGACCGCACGCCGCTTTCCACTTTCCACGAACTCATTGCCGAAGGCCTCGGCCAGAAGGGAGACGCATCCGCATGCTAGCCCGCATCACCCCGTCCCCGCTCAAGGGCACCGTTCCCGCCATCGCGTCCAAGTCGATGGCGCATCGCCTGATCATCTGCGCCGCGCTTGCCAACGGCGAGACGCACGTTGCCTGCAACACTACCTGCGCCGACATCGAGGCCACGGTGCGTTGCCTTACGGCCCTGGGCGCCCGCATCGAGACCGTCGAGGACGGATTCCAGGTTCATCCAACCATGAAAAGCGTTGAATTTGGCCTGCTCAAGGCCCTTGCCGGCGGCACGCTCGACTGTGGAGAGAGCGGCTCCACGCTCCGCTTTATGCTGCCCGTCGCCTGCGCGCTGGGAGCAGAGGCCACATTTGTGGGCCAGGGCCGTCTGGGCGCCCGCCCGCTCTCCCCGCTCTCGGACGAGATCATCGCCGCCGGCTGCGACCTGCAGGGTCTGGGCGGCTTTCCGCTCAAGACGAGCGGCCGCATGCGCCCGGGCACCTTTGTGCTGCCGGGCAATGTGAGCTCGCAGTACATCTCGGGCCTGCTGCTGGCGGCCCCGCTGCTGTCCCAGCCCTCCTGCGTGCAGGTGACCGGGCTCATCGAAAGCCGCCCCTACATCAACCTCACGATCCAGGCCATGAAGGCCTTCGGCGTCGAGGTCAACGTCGAGCGTATCCCCGCCAAGAATGGCAAGCCCGAGGTCACGAACTTCCGCGTAAACAGCGGCTCGTACCGCACGCCCGGCAGCGTGGCCGTCGAGGGCGATTGGTCCAATGCGGCCTTTTGGCTGTGCGCCGGCGCCATCGGCTCCGACCCCATCACCGTGGAAGGCGTATCGCTGAGCTCCGCGCAGGGCGACCGCAACGTGCTCGCCGCGCTTTCGCGCTTTGGTGCTCGCATCGTGCGCTCCACTAACGCCGCCACCGTGCAGTCCGACAAGCTCGCCGGCTTCGAGATGAGCGCCCACGACATTCCCGACCTGGTGCCCGTCATCTCTGCCGTAGCATCGCTGGCGCAGGGTCGCACCTTTATCCGCGATTGCGCCCGTCTGCGCATCAAGGAATCCGACCGCCTGGTCACCACCACCCGCGAGCTCACCGCGCTGGGCGCGCAGGTGCGTATTGCCGGCGACGACCTCATCATCAAGGGTGTCGATGCCTTCACCGGCGGCGAGGTCGATTCGCACAACGACCACCGCATCGCCATGATGGCCGCCATCGCTGCGAGCCGTGCCACCGGCGAGGTCGTGATCCACGGCGCCGAGGCCGTCAACAAGTCCTATCCCGATTTCTTCGACCACTACCGCCTGCTGGGCGGTAAGGTCACGCTCGAGGAGGAATAGCATGTCCTCGACCTTTGGCAACGTCTTGCACTTAAGCATCTTCGGACAGTCGCACTCCCCCGCCATCGGCTGCTCGCTCGATGGCATCCCGGCGGGCATCGCCGTGGACCAGGAGCAGCTGCAGGCCTTCCTCGACCGTCGCGCCCCCGGTCGCAACGAGACCGCGACCAAACGCCGCGAGGCCGACGCCGCGCATATCATCGCCGGTGTGGTCGATGGACATACCACCGGCGCGCCCATCGCCGCGATTATCGAGAACACCAACACGCGCTCCAAGGATTACTCCGAGCTGCGCCGCAAGCCCCGTCCCGGACATGCGGACTTCCCTGCGCGCGTGAAGTACCACAACATGCACGATGTCGCTGGTGGCGGGCATTTTTCCGGCCGCCTAACGGCCCCCTTATGCATCGCCGGCGGCATTGCGCTGCAGGCACTCGAGGCCCGCGGCATTCAGGTCATGGCGCACGTCGCGCAGATCGGCGGCATCTCCGACCTGCCCATGGACGATATGGTCTATCGCGAGGCCGACCGCAAGGCGATCCTTACGAACGATCTGCCGTGCATTGACGCCGCCGCAGCCGGCCGCATGCGCGAGGAGATTCTTGCCGCGCGCGACGAGCTCGACAGCATCGGCGGCATCGTGGAGTGCGGCATTTACGGGCTTCCCACGGGCATCGGCGACCCCATGTTCGACGGCATCGAGAACCGCATCGCGCAAATCGCGTTTGGCATTCCCGCCGTAAAGGGCGTGGAGTTTGGCATGGGCTTTGCCGTGGCCGCCATGCGCGGCAGCGAGAACAACGATCCGTACCGCGTTGATGCCGAGACCGGCGAAATCGAGGTCGAGTCCAATAACGCCGGCGGCATTCTGGGCGGCATCTCCACCGGCGCGCCCGTCATGTGGCGCATGGCCGTAAAGCCGACGCCCTCGATTGGCCGCGAGCAGCAGACCGTGGACATGGACGCCATGGAAAATGCCGAGCTCTCGGTCCACGGCCGTCACGATCCCTGCATCGTCCCGCGTGCCGTCCCCGTAGCTGAAGCAGCAGCTGCCCTCGCGATTTGGGACGTCCTCCTAGAGGACGCCGCCCAGCGCTAAAAATCTCTGGGGGCCAACTCCGGCCCCCACGCCCACCCAGTGATTTTTCTGGGACGGGGATTAAAAAATCATTAGGTACACAATGATTTTTTAATCCCCGTCCCAGAAAAATCACCGACACGTGAAAGGGGTCCCTATGGACCTTGCTGACATTCGCCAGGCCATCGATGACATCGACACCACCCTGCTCAATAGCTTTGTCGAGCGCATGGACATTGCCACCGAGGTCGCCAAGTCAAAAATCGAGATGGGCAAGGCCGTCTTCGACCCCGCCCGCGAGCGTTCCAAGCTAAACAACCTCGCCAGCCGTGCGCCCGAGCGCTACGAGGCGCAGACCATCGCCCTGTTCCGTCTCCTCATGAGCATGAGCAAGGCCGAGCAGCAGCGCTACATCAACGAGCTCAAGGGCATCACGGTGTCGCAAAAGGCCCACGCCACGGCCGCAGCCTATGACACGCCCTTCCCTCAAACGGCCACCGTTGCCTGCCAGGGCGTGGAAGGTGCCTATAGCCAGATCGCCGCGTGCAAACTCTTCGACGTGCCCGATATCGCGTTTTTCGAGACCTTCGAGGGCGTCATGCGCGCTGTGCGCGACGGCTTCTGCGAGTTTGGCGTGCTGCCCATCGAGAACTCCACCGCCGGCTCGGTCAACGCCGTCTACGACCTGCTCGCCCAGTTCGATTTCCACATCGTGCGCTCGCTGCGCCTCAAGATCGATCACAACCTGCTCGTCAAACCCGGCACCAAGCTCGCTGACGTGCGCGAGGTCTACAGCCACGGCCAAGCCATTGCCCAGTGCGCCGGCTTTATCGAGGCCCACGGCCTGCACGCCACCAAGTACCCCAATACCGCCATGTCGGCGGAGATGGTCGCCAACTCCGAGCGCACCGATGTCGCTGCTATCGCCTCGCGCAGCTGTGCCGCGCTGTATGGTCTGGAGGTGCTGGAATCCAACATCCAGGACTCGGACAACAACTACACGCGCTTTGTCGTCATCAGCCGCGAGCCGCGCGTCTACCCCGGCGCCAACCGCACCTCGCTCATGATCACCACGGCCAACGAGCCGGGCGCGCTCTATCGCGTACTCGAGCGCTTCTACGCGCTCAATATCAACCTCATCAAGCTCGAGAGCCGCCCCATCCCCGGCCGCGACTTTGAGTTTATGTTCTACTTTGACCTGGACTGCCCCTTTGGCAGCAAGGCCCTCGACGACCTGCTCGACTCGATCGACGACGTGTGCGAGAGTTTCACCTACTTTGGCAGCTACACGGAGGTGCTCTAGATGACCGATACCGCCGCAACCCGCCCCTACGGCGTACTGGGCCGCGTGCTGGGCCACAGCTACACCCCGACCATCTACAAGGAGCTCGCGGGGCTTGAGTACGTGCGTTTTGAGCGCGAGCCCGAGGACCTCCAGGCCTTTATGACCAGCGACGAATGGGAGGGCACCAACGTGACTATCCCTTACAAGCGCGCCGTCATGGAGTACCTGGACGAGCTGAGTCCGCTGGCCGAGCGCATGGGCAACGTCAACACCATCACACGCCTACCTGACGGTCGCCTGCGCGGCGACAACACCGACTACTTCGGTTTTCAGTGCTTGGTCGAGGAGCTGGGGGTTGAGGTTGCCGGCAAGAAGGCTCTCGTACTCGGCGCCACTGGCGGCGCCGGTACCACGGCAAGTATGGTGCTGGAAGACCTGGGCGCCATCGTTGTGCCCGTGGGTCGCACGAGCGAGGTTAACTACGACAACATCGCGCAGCAGTCCGACGATGCCCTGCTCGTCAACTGCACGCCTGCCGGCATGTTCCCCCACTGCCCCGACGCGCCTTGCACGCTCGAAGGGCTCGATGCGCTCGAAGGCGTTATCGACATTGTCTACAACCCCGCTCGCACGGGACTCATGCTCGAGGCCGAGCGCCGCGGGATCCCCTGCATCGGTGGCCTGCTTATGCTTGTGGCACAGGCGGCACAGGCTGTTGAGCGCTACACCGGCCAAGACACCCCGCGCGAGCGCATCCTGGATGTGACGGAGCGTCTGTCCCGCCGCGAGCAAAACATCGCCCTGATTGGCATGCCGGGCTCGGGCAAAACCCGAGTGGGCGAGCAGATCGCCCAGCTCACGGGACGCGAGCACATCGATCTCGATCGCGCCCTCGAGGAGCGCCTGGGCATGCCCTGCGCCGACTTTATCGTCGAGCGCGGCGAGGCGGCCTTCCGCGAGCAGGAGACGGTGGCTCTGTCCGACATCTCCAAGCGCAGCGGCTTGGTGCTCTCCACCGGCGGCGGCGTGGTCACACGCGACGAGAACTACCCGCTGCTGCACCAAAACAGCCAGATCGTGATGCTCAATCGCAAGCTCGACGAACTCGCCCACAAGGGCCGCCCCATCACCGCCCGCGATGGCATCGACAAGCTCGCCGAGCAGCGCATGCCGCGCTACTGCGCCTGGGCCGACCACATCATCGACTCGCGTGACTGTGCCGCCAACACCGCCCAAGCCCTCCTCGATACCCTCCCACCCGCTCTCTAACCAAAACCACCACAAAGGGGACAGGCACCTTTGTGGTGGTTTTGCAATCGCAAAGGAAGCAACCATGAAAGCACTCGTTATCAACGGCCCCAACCTCAACATGCTCGGCATTCGCGAGCCGGGCATCTATGGCAGCGACAACTACGACCGCTTAGTGCAGATCTGCCAGGAGGCAGGCGCCGCACAGGACTTCGACGAGGTCGAGGTCTTCCAGTCTAACCACGAGGGCAGCATCGTCGACAAGATCCAGGAGGCCTACGGCAAGGTCGACGGCATCGTCATCAACCCGGCCGCTTATACGCATACGAGCGTGGCGATCCTCGATGCCCTCAAGGCTGTCGCCATCCCGGCTGTGGAGGTCCACATCAGTGCCGTCGAGACGCGCGAGGACTTCCGCCAGGTGAGCTACGCCCGCCTGGCCTGCTTCGCCACCATCACCGGCGAGGGCCTGCAGGGCTACGCACATGCGCTAGAGCTGTTGAAAGAGTATCTCGAAAAGTAAGACCGCAACACTACTGAATAAACAACAGCGGGGAGGGCCAAGTTGGTCCTCCCCGCTGTTATTACGCCTTCTTGATCACGTACGCCAATCCAATATCGCATCCGCAGCGTACGAATGACGCGAAGAACCACGATGCTGGCAGCGTCATAAGCAGAGGCATGGTCTGCCAAGGAATAAACCAATCGACTGCATGGATCGCAAAGATCGCCAGACTGGCCTGTCCGCAAAACACGAGTCCTCGCTCAAAAGCCCCCAAAACCGGCACGTCTTTCAGCTTCTCCAGCGCCATGGAAACCCAGCACACGCAGTAGCTGCCGGCAAGAGCGGCAACTGTCGCAACCACAAACCCATCCACGCGGCGGCTCGAAAGCTCAAGCCCGCTCAGCGCGGCAAGGAAAAGCCAAGCAACACCGGCTCCAATTAACAGCAGAGGCTTGCTAGCGCTCGGCTCCAGTCCCCTTTGGCGCGACGTATAACCAATCCACATCAGCAAGACGATGTAGCAGCTCAAATCCAAATCGAGCGGCAGGTAAACACCAAAATAGCGAGACACGCTCAAACCGCAAAAGGCAATCGCGGCACAGACAACCCCTGCCAAACGACCCCAATCCCGCGGCGATCAAACAGCCGCGTGAGCGCATTAAACAGCAGGCGCGACATAAACAGCGCCGCCAGAAACCATGCCATGCCAACGGCGGTAACGCCAAGCCCAGGCACATCAACGCCCGAGGCAAACACAAGCGTGTTAAGCCCCGCAACCAGCGTACCGCTCGTCAACGGAGCGCCGCTCATCAAGAACGTCGACACCTGCCACGCCAGTGCAAGAACCACATACGGCACCAGCAGGCGCGACACCGAACCACTCAGCAGCTCGCGCCACGGCTTCGGCCTAAACGTATACCCGGCAAGAATAAAGAACACCGGCATGTGAAACGAGAAGATCGCGTGCCTCAAGGGAGAGGGATTTGGGACGGTGTGCCCCACAATGACCAGAATAATTGCAATCCCTTTTGCAATATCGATCCAGTCGAGCCTTTTGCTTCCCATGGCGAACCCGTCAAAACCGCAGCACACAAAATGAAAAAGCCCAGACCACCTAGCGGTCCGGGCTTAATAAACGATGGTGCTCCATGGCGGATTCGAACCGTCGACCTTGGGATTAGAAGTCCCCTGCTCTATCCAACTGAGCTAATGGAGCAAATAACCGCACGCCCAAGCAAGCACAAGCCTGTCAGGCGCAAGTAATTATAACCTAGTTGAACTGCTCGCGGTACGCCTTGCAGACCTCATCGACCGGGCCGTCCATGCGAAGGTCACCCTTCTCAATCCAAACGGCACGCTGGCAGATGCGCTCAACCTGCTCCATAGAGTGCGAAACGAACAGAACCGTCACGTCGCCGCTCTGGATAAAGTGCTGGATGCGGGCCTCACACTTTTGCTGGAAGAACACATCACCGACGGACAGCGTCTCGTCAACGATCAGAATATCGGGCTCGGTAATCGTCGCGATTGCAAAGGCGATACGCGCCACCATGCCCGAAGAGAAGTTCTTAAGCGGCATATCGACAAAGTTCTGCAGCTCAGCGAACTCGATAATGCCGTCAAAGTTGGCGTCGATGAACTCCTTGGTATAGCCGAGCAGGGCGCCGTTCAGATAGATGTTCTCGCGGGCGGTCAGCTCGGGGTCAAAGCCGGCGCCAAGCTCAATCAGCGGCGCGATGTTACCGTGCACCTTAACGCTGCCCTCGCTAGGCTCAAGAACGCCAGCGATAATCTTGAGCATCGTAGACTTGCCGGAGCCATTGGTGCCGACCAGACCCACAACCTCGCCGCGATGAATATCAAACGAGATGTGCTTAAGCGCCCTAAACTCCTCAAAGAACAGCTCGTGCTTGGCAAGCTTAATGAAGTACTCCTTGAGGTTGGTCAGCGACTCGGACGCCATGTTAAAGATCATGGTGACGTCGTCGACCTCGACAGCCAGAGGCTGCTCGCTGTAATCAACAACAGATTCAGTCATCACAGCACTCCTTAGATGTAGAGGATAAATTTGCGCTCGGACTTATGGAACACGGTATAGCCAATAATAAGCGCAAGAACCGCCCAAGCGACGCACATACCAAACGTCATAAGCGAGGGCGTAGTCTGGAACAGGAAGATATCGCGCATAAACTGCAGGTAGTTGAACATGGGGTTCGCATACATCAAGATACGCACGAGATGCGGCATTTGCGCAATATAGTCAGTCGTCCAGAAGATGGGCGTAATGTAAGTCCACGCCGTAATGACGACGCTCCACAGATGCATAACGTCGCGGAAGAAGACCGTAAGGGCAGAGAGCATCATGCCCAGGCCCATGCAGAAGCACATAAGCAGCAGCAGGCAAACCGGCAACAGAATCAGGTGCCAAGAAGGCATAACGCGGAACCACAGCATGACGATGGCGACGGCGACCAGCGAGAAGGCAAAGTTGACCAGCGAGAAGAGCACCTTCTGCACCGGGAAAACCCAGCGGTGCACCTTAACCTTCTTGAGCAGAGGGGCAGCGCCCACGATCGACGTCAGGGCCTGGTTAGTAGACTCAGACATGACGGCAAAGGTGATGTTACCCACGATCAAGTACAGCGGGTACATCTCGGGCGTCATTGAGCCATTGCGGCCCTGGCCAAAAATCGTCGAGAACACGATGGCCATGACGATCATCATCAGCAGCGGGTTGAGCACCGACCATGCGACGCCCAGAACGCTACGGCGATACTTGATCTTAAAATCCTTGGTAACCAGCTGACGAAGGATAAACGCGTCCTTCTCAAATTCGTTCTTAGCAAACGTCGCAGGCAGACTGCGAGTTTCTTGTTGCTTTGTCTGATCCGACACGGATGCAACTCCTTTACTCGTAATCGTTGACAAACGAACAGTATAGACCCGACGGCCATGCAAACGATTCGCGCAACAAAACTGGAGAACTAACCCACATCTTAGGATGCCAGGCCCAAACGGCTATACTTTCTAGGATTGAATGTATAAGGAGCATTAAGTGAATTCTGAATCCATCGCCGTCATCATCCCTTGCTACAACGAAGCGCTCACGATCGGCAAAGTCATCGACGACTTTCACCGCGAGCTTCCGCAGGCGACGGTCTATGTCTATGACAACAACTCGTCGGACGATACCTCACGCATTGCCACCGAGCACGGCGCCACAGTCCGCTTTGAGCCCCGTCAGGGAAAGGGCAACGTGTGCCGCCAGATGTTTCGCGATATCGACGCCGATTGCTACCTGATGGTCGACGGAGACGACACCTACCCCGCCGAGGCGGCCAAGGCCCTCTGCGAGCCCATCCTTAACGGCACGGCCGACATGACCGTAGGCGATCGCCTTTCCAACGGCACCTACGCCGAGGAGAACAAGCGTGCCTTCCACGGCTTTGGCAATAATCTGGTCCGCGCCATGATCAAGTGGATCTATGGCTACAGCTTCGATGACGTCATGACAGGCTACCGCGCCATGAGCCGCCCGTTCGTTAAAACCTTCCCAGTGCTTTCCGAGGGCTTTCAGATCGAAACCGAGCTCTCGATCCACGCCGTCGACCACCGCTGGCGCATCAAAGATGTGCCCATCGAGTACCGCGACCGTCCCGAGGGTTCCGAGTCCAAACTCAACACCGTGAGCGACGGCATTAAAGTCGTTGCGATGATCGGCACGCTGTTCAAGGACTACCGCCCGCTGAAGTTCTTCAGCCTCGTTGCGCTTCTGTTCGCGGTATTCGGCCTCGCCCTGGGCATGCCCATCGTTGTCGAATATTTCCAGACCGGCCTCGTCCCGCGCTTCCCCACCGCTATGCTCGCCGCCTCGTTTATGTTCCTGTGCGGCCTGAGCCTTGCGACCGGCTTCATCCTAGATTCTGTAGCAAAGGTCGAAAAAAAGCAGTGGGAGGTCAACGTGTACAGCAAATACGCCTACGACGACCAGCCCGGCCACCCTACTTCCATGCCAAGCGAGAGGTAGATCTTCCGCAAAATACTATTGGCACCACTGCGCAGATAGCCACCAACAAGAAAAGCCGCCGTTAAAGAACGGCGGCTTTTACTCTCGAAAAGTTAATAGCGGCTAGAGCGTCTTGATGTACTCCCCCAGCTCTTCCTCCCAGTCGGGCATGTGGAAGCCGGCAGCCTCGAGCTTGGACAGGTCGAGCGCGGAGTGGACCGGGCGCGGGGCGACGGGGCCCTCGGCGCTCGCGTAGTAGTCGGCGGTCGATACCGGCACGACCCTGTCCCCGTTGCCGTTGGCGGCCTCGAAGACG